>CAZYVA010000001.1:0-85785 GCA_964650695.1 uncultured Dorea sp.
AGATCCATGACCTCCTGCACGCTGGACTCGCAAAGCATCGCCGCGCCAGTCTGGCGGCAAGCGTAAACATCAGAGTGGTCGCCGAAAATCGAAAGCGCGTGGCTTGCCAACGCGCGCGCCGATACATGGAATACACCTGGAAGCTGCTCACCGGCCACCTTATATAAGTTTGGGATCATCAGCAGCAATCCCTGTGAAGCGGTAAACGTAGTTGTCAATGCCCCTGCCGCCAGGGAACCGTGGACGGCGCCCGCCGCGCCCGCCTCAGACTGCATCTCTGTCACCTGGACTGTCTGCCCGAAGATATTCTTCCTGCCCTGGGTCGCCCATTCATCGACATGCTCAGGCATCACGGACGATGGCGTGATCGGATAGATCGCGGCAACCTCTGTAAACGCGTAAGAAGCATGGGCTGCTGCCTGGTTCCCATCCATGGTCTTCATTTTTCTTGCCATTTTGGTTATTCCTCCTTAATTTTTTTTACAAAAAGTAAACGATCATCAATAATTGACGTACAAATCAATTATAGTTCCAAAAGCAGTAAAAGTCTAGTGATTCTTTTTTATCCGTGTGCTTTTTTTGCTTTTCGGCGGTTCCAGGCGATCAAGCCTGCGGAAACTATGATAACCACACCGGCAAGCGCCTGGGAAACCGGAAATCCAAGCCCTGGGAAAAGAAGCTGGTCCGTCCTCAGCCCCTCGATCCAGACCCGTCCCAGCCCATATCCGAGCAGATAGAAAAGAAACAGCTCCCCGTCAAACTTTTTATGCTTCCGGTACAGCAGCAGCAAAACCAGCACCATCAAACACCACATGGATTCGTATAGGTATGTCGGATGCACCTGGATACAGGAAACACCGTCCACAATCTCCATATGTTCCTTCATCAATGCCGTGACGTCAGAATCCCGGACATCGCCAACCGGAAGCCGCATCGCGAAAAGCCCGTCCGTATACTCGCCAAACGCCTCCCTGTTGAAAAAATTCCCCCATCTGCCAATCATCTGCCCCACCGCAAGCCCCGGCCCCGCCGTGTCAAACAAAACCGGCGCGGAAAGTTTCTTGATTTTTGCAAATACCGCCACAGTAATGACCGCAGCGATCACACCCCCGTAAATCGCCAGCCCGCCTTGCCGGAGGTTGAGGATGCTTTTCCAGTCCCCCTTATAGTTGTCCCATGAGAAAAGAACATAATAGGCCCTGGCGCCGATGATAGAAAAAACAACCGCATAGATCACCAGGTCATAATAAATGTCTGGATCCTGCCCGGTACGTTTTGCTTCCATGACCGCCACGAAAAGCCCCGCCAGGATCCCGCACCCGATAAGGATGCCATAGAAAGCGATATCAAATCCAAAAATTGTAATGTGATCCCCTACACCGGACAGATGGATCCCCAGATTCGGGAAATCAATGGTTCCTTGCATATTTCCTGGTTCCTCCTGCTGAAACTCTGAAATCCAGACCTGCCGCACCCATCGGCTATACGTTGAACCGAAACAGCATGATATCCCCGTCCTGCACAACGTAATCCTTGCCTTCCAGCCGGATCAGGCCCTTCTCCTTTGCCGCCGCATGGGAACCGCACGCCACAAGCTCATCATAAGAGATCACTTCCGCCCGGATAAAGCCCCGCTCAAAATCCGTATGGATCTTTCCGGCCGCCTGGGGCGCTTTCGTTCCCTTTTTAATGGTCCATGCGCGCACCTCCGGCTCCCCGGCGGTCAGATAACTGATCAGCCCCAGAATCTTATAGCTCGCCTTGATCAGTTTCTCCAGGCCCGGCTCTGCAAGACCCAAATCCTCTAAAAACATTTTTTTCTCATCATCATCCAGTTCCGCGATTTCCTGTTCGATCTGCGCACAGATCACAAAGACCTCGCTCCCCTCTTTTACGGCATAATCCTTCACTGCCTGCACACCCGCATTTGACGCGGCCTCGTCCGCCAGGTCCTCTTCCGCGACATTGGCCGCGTAGATGACGGGCTTGAACGTCAAGAGGTTATAGCCCGAAAGCCACTTTTCCTCCTCTTCATCCTCCGCCCCTCTGAAGGTTTTCGCAAGGAAGCCTTCTTCCAGGTGTGCTTTCAGTTTTTCAAGAAATCTCAGTTCCTTTGCCGATGTTTTGTCATTTCTCGCCAGCTTCGCTGTCTTTGCCATCCGCCGCTCCAAAATCTCCAGATCAGAAAAAATAAGCTCCAGGTTGATCGTCTCGATATCGCGCAACGGATCAATGCTCCCGTCTACATGGACGATATTGCTGTCCTCAAAGCAGCGCACCACATGGACGATCGCATCCACCTCGCGGATATTGGCAAGGAATTGGTTGCCAAGGCCCTCCCCTTTGGAAGCGCCCTTTACCAGCCCGGCAATATCAACAAACTCGATCACCGCAGGGATGATTTTTTTTGTCCGGTACATTTCCCCCAGCACATCCAGCCTTCCGTCCGGCACTGCCGCCACGCCTATATTGGGGTCTATCGTGCAGAAAGGGTAATTGGCCGACTCTGCGCCGGCTTTTGTCAAAGAGTTGAATAAGGTACTTTTCCCTACGTTAGGAAGGCCCGCGATGCCTAATTTCATAGTTTTTCAAAACTCCTTTTCCGTGGTTTTTCGGGTTAGGGGTGCGTTGCACACCCACTTAGAATAAAAGCAAAGCTGGCGCATGGGGCAACCCTGAACCTGGTCTTTTGCTGACACAAAAAGATACGTTCATAGTAATCTGTTGTAACATATTTGCGTATTTTTTTCAATAGATTTCGGGGTTTTTGGTGTTGGACCCAGAAACAGGGGAGAGCCGCCCTACGGACGGGCGCCGCAAAAAGAACAGCCTTTTGGATTCCAGGAAATAAAAACAGGGGAAAATGGCTATGTCATGTCAACCGGGACATCCGGTTTTGCAATCAGAAATTCATGAACGGCTTTGCATCAGCCGGATACGTTTGCGCAGGACACTGCCTTTTGCAGTGTCCTGCCATCATCCTGCCTCTTTTATGCGTATTGTTCCAATTCCTCACAGGGTTCTGTCGGATAGACCACTCCTTCTTTCATGACAAACGCGCAGTCCATCAAAGCAAGCGGATCGGTCAGAAGATCCCGTTTCCATGCTGCGATGTCCGCGTATTTCCCCGGCTCCAAGGTCCCGATTTTATCCTCAAGCTGGAGGATCTCCGAATTGACCTGTGTGGCCGCGTGCAGCGCACGGAAACCTCCCATATCGCTCTCCATCCATGCCTTATACTCAAAGCCGCTTTCATAATTCTGATGCGTAGCGACCATATCTGTACCGTATCCCAGTTTACATTTACAGTTCTTGATGACTTCCCTTCCTGCCTGGAGCGCGTCTTTATAGTATTCCAGCTTGATCCGGTATTCCGGTTGTTTCGTCTGGATCAGGACAGGGTCATAATGTACGGCTTCCTCATAAGGGCAGAACGTAGGTACTACATAAAGGCCGTGATCGATAATCATCTGGGCGATCTCCTCCGTCATCAGGGAACAATGCTCCATGCCATCGATGCCATATTCGATCAGCTTCTTCATGTGTGCCGGGCTGTAAACATGGGCGGTGACTGTTTTCCCCCATTCGTGGGCGGTATCCATGATTGCTTTCATTTCCTCGTCATTTAACTGCTGCTGGGAAGGATTGTCATACGGGGTGAAAAATCCTCCTGTTGCCATGATCTTGATAAAGTCAGCGCCATATTTGATCTCTTCGCGTACTGCGTTGACAAAGAAATCTTTCCCAGCGCCAAGCAGCGGCCTCTGGTTCTGCAGCATCATCGATAATTCAGGATTCCTTGCAAATCCTTGCGACAGATCCCCGTGGCTTCCCGCCCCGCACAAAAACCTGGGCGCGGCTACGATACGCGATCCCGTGATGTATCCTTTTTCAATCGCGTTTTTCACATCGATAACCCCAAGGCCGTTCGATGTGATGCCGCCGGTATGGCGGATGGTCGTAAAGCCCCTTGACAAGGTTTTCTGCGCTGTGCGGATGATGGCGATGGTTTTTGCTTCTTCTGAAGTGGTGTATACTTCCTCGCGGATCGTATGCCAGTCAATATAATCCATGTGCATATGCGCATCGATCATCCCCGGTGTGACCGCCGCGTCCGAAAGGTCTATGACCTCTGCGGATTCCGGTTTTGGGATCTTGGCCCCTACCGCTTCAATCTTATCATTTTTCACTAGGATCTTCTGATCCTCTTTGAGCTGATTCTCGATCCCGTCATAAAGTTTTCCACATATAATATAAATATACTTATCCATACTGGTCTTCCATCCTTTCTATTCTATGTTCCACAAATCGAATGCGCCCCGCAGGCTGCTACGGCTCTTTTGGTTCTTTCTTTTTACCGTTCTGGTAATCCAGAACATAAACCACAACTGATACAGCGATCGCGATCAGCATATAATAAGCGCTGTTCACCGTTGTAAAATAGCAGAAGAACAAACAGATCGCCAACGGAATGAGGAAAAACGCAATTTGCTTTTTCCCCTTCAGGATCGTCTGCGCCACCAGGCCCCCAAACAGGGCGGGGACAACGTAGTCAAACGCTGGCTGAAGCACAGGCGACTGCAAAACCGGCGAAAGAGGCGCCGCAATTACAACGCCAAGGGCGACAATCACAACAGATGTAATGACGGACGCGCCACAGGCAATGATGGCCATCGTATGGCATTCATCTGTGTTCGGCTTGATTCCGAGCGAGTTGATCGTCCCGACGGTTACCGGCATACGAAGATTCGTCACATTCCCTGTAATATAGGAGATATACAATGCACCCGGTCCCATTACAGACATATAGCCAATCGTTTCCGCCGGCCAGTAAGGCGCCATAAACAATACAACCGCCACAAATCCCGGCCACAATGCCTTAAAATCCGGCCAGATGCCATAAACCGCGCTGGCTGCTATCGGAAAAGCAGTCATTGCTACAAACAGGAACAAACTGGACGTGATGCCAAACCGGTGTACCCAGCTATGAAAATTATTCGTCTTCATCCCAACACCCCTTCCTAAAAAATGATACAGGCGGCCGCCATAGCAATCACCATACTGATGGTCATCAGATAGTCGCTCATCCATTTTGCTTTTGGCATTTTATGATGCAAGAACACCAACAACGCCCCTACCGCAAAGCTGATACAGAATACTACGCCTTTCGTAGACATCGCGCTGAATCCATAAGACACGGATACATACGCCATTACGCCCGCCAGACATCCGCTCCCGATCGTAAGCACCAGCTTCAGATCGATTTTTTCTGCCTTTTCATATACCATGGATATCGGCTTAATGGTGAGGGAAGACCAAAGGACGCAGGCGCTTCCCCCGACTGTCATCACCCATGCCGCGGCAATCCACCCTACCGCGCTGTAACCGCCGACCTCCAATGTCTCGCCGACACACTGCAGCGCCGTCGAAGCCGCGTAAGTCTCATAGTACGCTGAACCTATGATAGAAAGACGCAGCCAGGGCAGCGGCGTCCCCAGCAGCGGCACCAAAGACAGCAATACAATAAGCACCGGCAGCGTCGGCATGATACTGACGGTAACGCCAGTCGTCAAACCTTTTTTGATCTGTGCCGGCTGAAGCCCGATTTCCAGCGCATGCCCCCACGCTTTCTTCATGAAAATCAGGCATTGCAGGATTGCGGCCAAAAGCAAGGCCCCTACCCACAGCCACATCCATGTGGCATTGCATATCTGTTCATAACCCATGATAAAACGCTCCTTTCCTTCATACAGTGCGTTCCGGAACACTCTTAATGTTGATCTATGCATCAGTATGTACTAGACTGCTGTTCAAAACAATATGAAAAAAATACAAACGGTTTTTAATATTTTGTAAAAAAACATGGTTATTTTTTTCTCAATCAGAGATAAAATATAAACAATAACCAAGAGATACCTGCCATGCATGTATAAAAAATACAAAAGGAGAACGCGTTATGACTGCCAGGAAAATACTGGAGATATTGAGCAACAACAAAATTGCCTTTTCGGTAAAATCTCTGGCCGCAAATGGATTGATTGAAAAAGTCGTGCTGGAGCCGTCCGATATATCCTTGATCCATGACGGGGCCATCTGTATCTGTACGCTGGATTATTACAACGCGATCGAGGGAAGCTACAAAAATATTTTATATTTCCTGCTGGAAAAGGACGAAAACGCCAGGTATCTGCCCGCTGACAACCTGGTGACCATACAGTCGGATATCGACAAGGTGGCTCTGTTCCAAATGATTGACAAACATATACACCTGAATTATCGGATCGACCATGCTTATTCCCAGATTGGGCAGTTTATCCTGAGCGACCGGGACATGCAAAGCTTGCTCTCGATCGGCGCCAGGCTCCTCGGCAATCCCATCGTCCTGCTGGATATTTCTACGAAAGCGCTCTGTTATTCCTCCCGGGAAGATTTTGAGGTTCTTGAAGATGAGCTGCTGCAGTGCGTGCTGAAATACGGGTTTGTCGCATCAGAATTGTTCCACAAATATGACTACGAGACTTTGCTTCCATTCATCGGCGCGATGGAACACGCCCAGTTTTTCCCTTCCCACCATGAAGAAAAACTCAACCGCCTGACCACGCGGGTCGTGGTGAACAATAAGTATTTTGGTATGCTTGTGGTGCCGGAGGCAAAAAAAACATTTGAAAGCAGCGACCCTCTAATTGCAGACATCATTTCGAACGGGGTTTCCATCCTGCTGGAAAAACAGCGGGTAACGTTTGCTTACGACAATACGGAAAAGATATTTTTAGAACTGTTATCCGGTTCTTATACCAACGCGCAGGAATTGCAGCAAAGGGCGGGCGGATTCAACTGGGATCCCCATTTTCCGATCCGTATCGCCGCTATCCGGCCAAGAGAAAAAAACCGCTCCCAATCCCTGCTTTCCTTCCGGAACCATCTGTCTTTCATCCTGCCAGCCACGATATCCGCCTTTTACCAGGACACCATGTACCTAATAGTGGAAAAGGAATCCGAAGCCTACATCCGGAACACCTTGTCCGTCTTTTTAAAGAGCAACCACCTGTCCGCTGGCCTGAGCTGTCCGTTCTGTGACCCGCTTGCCATCCCCCAGTATGCGTCGCAGGCAGGGAACGTGCTGCATATCGGCTCTTTTCTCGACGAAGGATCTTTGATCTTTGATTTTGAGGATTATATGTTCCACTACCTTGCTTATACGCTGATCAAAGAAAAATGCGCGGATTTTGACGTGATGCAGAAGCTGCGCAAGGCGAAAGAGTATGATAAAGATTATGAAACGGACTACTGTAATTCCGTGCGGCAGTGGCTCTACATCCGCAATCTGGCGGAAACAGCCAAAGCGCTGAATATCCACCGGAATACCATCGTTTACCGGCTTGAAAAATTCCAGGCCCTGACGGAGTTAGACCTTGCAAGCGGAGACACCATATACAAATTGAACCTCGCTTTCCATGTCCTGGATTTGGACGGCATAGAAATAGAATAAAAAAGCGGGGATCCTGTATCAGGAATTCATTTCATCCTTCTACGTTCCCCACCATATCCTGGATCCTTCCAAATCCATGCTGCTGCATATACGCTTCGATCCCCTCGATCACTTCCAATGTCACCGATGGGTTGTAAAAATTCGCTGTCCCCACAGACACTGCGGACGCCCCGGCAAGGATCATTTCCAATGCGCCGTATGCATCTTCAATCCCGCCCATTCCGATCACCGGGATCCCCACTGCCTTTGCAGCTTCATACACCATGCGCACGGCCACCGGATGGATGGCCGGGCCGGACAGGCCGCCGGTTTGATTCGCCAACGCAAATCTCCGGCGGGTTACATCGATTTTCATCCCTGTCAGCGTATTGATGAGGGAGATGGCGTCTGCGCCCCCGGCTTCAGCCGCTTTTGCGATCTCAGCAATACTGGTGACGTTGGGCGTCAGTTTTATGATGACGGGCTGGGCAGCTTTTTTCTTAATCTCCTTCGTCAATGCTTCTACATACCTTGGATCTTGCCCATATGCAAGAAATCCTGCATTTACATTCGGACATGAAACATTGATTTCAAGCATGTCTGCAGGTTCTCCTGCAAGCCTCTCAACAACCGCCACGTATTCCTCCGGCGTATGGCCACATACATTTACGATGATATTTGTGTCAAACTGCCGTAAATACGGGATGTCCCTTTCACAAAACAACTCAATCCCAGGGTTTTGAAGCCCGATTGCGTTGAGCATGCCGCTTTTCGTTTCCGCTATGCGGGGGGTATCGTTCCCGTACCAGGGTACATGCGCGACGCCCTTTGTCGTTACCGCCCCCAGGCGGTTTAAATCCACAAACTCGCTGTATTCCGCCCCGGATCCGAAGGTGCCGGATGCCGTTGCCACTGGATTCTTCCATTTGACCCCTGCAATTTGGACAGACATATCACATTTTCCTGCCATCACAATTCCACCTCCGCCGCCGGGAAAACAGGCCCGTCTTTGCAGATCCGCCGGTTATTCACATGGCTGTGGGCATCGATTTCCTTCGTTTTACATACGCACGCAAGACATGCGCCGATTCCGCAGGCCATTCGTTCCTCCAGGGAAATATAGCATTCCGTCCGCGTTTCCGCTGCGTAAGCCTGGACCGCGCGCAGCATCGGGACAGGACCGCAGGCGTAGATCAAATCCGCCGAGAGCGCGTTTTCCCGGATGGCATCCATCACAGTCCCTCTGCTGCCTTTGCTGCCGTCCTCAGTCGCAAAGTATCGTTCACTGTCTGCCGCAAATTCCCCCGCTAAAAACGTATGCGAATCCCGATACCCCAAGATGATCTGTTTTTTTTCACAGGGAAGCTGCCTGGAAAGCTCTACAAGCGGCGGTATCCCGATCCCTCCGCCAATCAAAAAGACCCGTTTCCCCGCCGCTTTTTCCAGGGGGAATCCATTCCCCAGCGGGCCAAGGGCTGGTATCGTATCTCCTGCGCGCTTTCTGGAAAACATCTCCGTACCGGTATGCTCCCCTGTTACCCGGTAGACCAGACGCAGCGCCCCCTTTTCCCGATGGATCTCACAAATGCTGACCGGCCTTGGGAGCAGCTTGCTTCCATCATCGGTATATAAAGAGAGAAACTGCCCCGGCGACGCCATCCCGGCGGCGCGTGTCTGTATCCACATGCTGTAGATCCCTTCTGCCAGCATCTCCTGTGATAAAACAACCGCCTGTTCTTTACACCGACCCATTGTAATCTCCGTCTCCATCCTCATGTCTGGCTTCTAATGCCCTCCGGATATCCGCGATCATCGCTTCCACAGCCAAGCGCGAAGCTTCCCCGAAATGTTCCTCCCCGTACTTTGCATAGGCTTCCTGCCGGTACGCGGTAATGATCCCGCGGGAAGAATTGATGACCGCGCCCAATCCATCCTCGTTAAAGAATGGCGCCAGATCCGCCCCTCTGCCTCCCTGCGCACCGTACCCCGGCACAAGGATATAGGCTTTCGGCATGATTTTCCGCAAGGCTTTCCCTTGCTCCGGGTAAGTCGCGCCCACGACAGCCCCTACATAGCTGTAGGAATCACCCATCAGCCCATCGCCCCACTCTGCCACTTTTTCCGCAACCAGTTCATAAAGTGGCCGTCCGGATATCTTCCGATCCTGAAATTCCCCGCTGGACGGGTTGGAAGTCTTCACCAGCACGAAGATCCCTTTTTTTTCTTCCCTACAGACGTTTACAAACGGCTTTATGCCATCCGAGCCAAGATACGGGTTCACTGTCACAAAATCCTCGTCAAACGGCTTATAGCTTTTGCTCCCTACGCGCACCTGTCCAAGGTGCCCCGCCGCATACGCCGCGGATGTAGAACCGATATCCCCGCGCTTGATATCCCCGATCACAAGCAAGCCTTTTCCCTTGCAGTAATCCACCGTCTTTTGGAACGCCAGAAGCCCCGGGATCCCAAACTGCTCATACATGGCAATCTGCGGCTTGACCGCCGGAATCAAGTCATAGATATGATCCACGATCTCTTTATTGAACTGCCAGACGGCTTCCGCCGCACCCTCCAGCGTCTCCCCGTATTCCGCAAATGCTTTTCTGCGGACATGCTGCGGCACGTAGTCCAGCATCGGGTCCAGCCCTACGACGACCGGGGCGCCTGTCTTTTGGATCTTTTCCACCAATCTATGGATCATCTGTTACCTCCTGACAATTTGATTACGCTCATAAACGACCCTTCCCCCGGCAATCGTACATACCGTTTCCCCCGTAACCACCATCCCGTCGAACGGGGTATTCGTCCCTTTCGAGGCAAACTTCGTTTTATCGATCCGGTATGTCTTTTCCGGGTCAAACACAACGATATCCGCATCCTTCCCCTCCCCGATGCACCCTTTTTGGGCAAGCCCAAGGATCCTCGCGGGGTTCGCGCTCATCTTTTCTACCATCTGCGTCATCGTCAAAATCCCTGTTTTTACCAAGTGCGTGAACGTGAGCGCCGCGCTTGTCTCCAAACCGACAATCCCGAATGGCGCCCGCGCCATAGATTGGTTCTTTTCCTCCGGTGCGTGGGGTGCATGGTCCGTGGAGATCACATCCATGACGCCCTCTTTCAGGCCCTTCTTTAATGCCTCGGCATCCGCGCGTGTCCGAAGAGGCGGGTTCATCTTCCAATTCCCGTCGTCTTCCGGGATATCGTCGGAGGTCAGGATGAAGTGATGCGGGCAGACTTCACCGGTCACGGCAAGCCCTTCTTCCTTTGCCGCCCGTACCATCTTCACGCTGTCCGCCGTCGAGCAATGGCATAAATGCAGCCTTGCCCCGGTCTCCTTTGCAAGCAGGATATCCCTTGCCGCAATGACGTCCTCCACAGCGTTTGTAATCCCCTTTAAACCCAGCCTCTCACAGTTGGCGTCCGCATTCATCACGCCGCCCTCTGCCAGCGTGGCGTCCTCGCAGTGGGCCAGGACCAAAAGACCCGCCTTTTTTGCAAGCTTCATGCCCTCGCGGTACAGCAGCGCGTTCATCACCGACTTTCCATCCTCGCTGATGGCATGGCAGCCTTCCTTCGCCATTGCTTCGATTTCCGCAAGCTCCTGCCCCATCTGCCCTTTTGTCACGGCACCGGCCTGGATCACATGAGCAGGAGATTCTTTTTTTGCCCTCCGGTGGATGGCAGCGACTTTCTCTCCGGTATCGATGACCGGTTTCGTATTCGGCATCGCGCATACGGTTGTCACGCCGCCCCTCACCGCGGCCCGGCCCCCGGTTTCCAAAGTCTCCTTATATTCCTGCCCTGGATCGCGGAAATGTACATGCATATCGATCAGTCCCGGCATCACATAACACCCTTTTGCGTCAATGACCCGGTCCGCCGTGGCCTCTATCCGTCCAGACACGTTCTCAATCCGCCCGTTTTCCACTAAAACATCAAAATCCCCGTCCCTGCCAGAGGCCGGGTCAACCACATGCCCGTGCCGGATTAAAATCCTCATCTTCCATAACCCTCCTGAACCCTCCTGGGAACTGTCTGAAAACCACTTGCACAGATGGCGGAAAAGCAAGTAACCCCCGCACTACAATTCTTTCTTCAATTCCTTGACCGCCGTATCCATCTGGTTGTCCGCGTCCGGGTCTTCTGCGTCCGCTTCATACGCCACTTTCACATCCGGGGTGATCCCCTCCCCATTGATATTCCTTCCCTTTGGGGTAAAATACTCTGCAATGGTCAGCTTCAGGCACGTATTGTCCTCCAGGTCAAAGACCTGCTGCACAACGCCTTTCCCGTAAGTCTGCGTCCCGATGATTTTGCCCAGCCCGTAATCCTGGATAGCCCCGGCGTAAATCTCGGATGCGCTTGCACTGTTTCCATCCACAAGCACAACCATGGGTTTTGTGAACTGGTTTTCCTCATCGGAAGTCATCTCCTGCCGTTCGCCGTTTTTATCTTCGGTATAGACGATCAGCCCATCCGGCAGCATCAGATCCAGTATATCGCAGACCGTCATCAGGTTGCCTCCGGGGTTCCCACGCAAATCCACGATCAGCCCCTCCATCCCCTGTCCTTCCAGTTCATCCAGGGCATCCACGTACTGGTCGTAAGTCACGGAATCAAACTCGCTGACGGTCAGGCAGCCGATCCCATCATCCAGCATTTTGGCCGAAACCGTCTCGATCACCACTGTATCACGGACAGCCGTTACTTCCACCTCTTCATTCTTTTGTCCGCGGAGCAGGGTCATCTTTACCTCCGTCCCCCCTTCTCCCCGGATATTGGAGACGACCTCTGATAAGTCCTGCCCTGTGACCTCCTCGCCCTCTACTTTATAAAGGATATCTTCATCCAGCATACCTGCTTTCATCGCCGGCGAGTCTTCGTAAACATGAAGGATGGTGATCACGCCTGTGTCCTTGTTCTGGGTAAGCACCGCTCCAATCCCCTTGTACTCCCCTTGCGTCGTTTCCATCAAGGATTGTGTGTTTTCTTCATCATAGTAAACCGAATACGGGTCGTCCAGCCCGCTGATATAGCCCTCGTAAATCCCCTGCTCCAGCGCATCCGCATCGACTTCCCCCAGATAGGATTCATCGATCAGGGCGCGGAGCTTCTCCAGCTTTTCTTCCGTTTTGCCCGCAACCACAGTGGAAGCGCCTGGCCGCAAAACAGCGCAGGATACCAGGCTTCCCACTGCCAACATAGCAAAGGCGCCGCACAGCGCCCCTTTGAAAAATGATTTTTTACTTCCCATACTGCCCTCTTCACTCCAACAAACGGTCCGGTGCGATCCCTTCCGCCTGCGTTACAGATACGTCAACGGATTCACCGGCGTCCCATTCACCATAACCTGGAAATGCAGATGCGGCCCCGTAGAATTCCCCGTACTCCCAACCGCTGCTACATTCTGTCCTTTTTCCACCTTCTGCCCAGCGCTCACGTAAATCTTGCTACAATGCATGTAATAAGTCGCTAATCCGTTCCCATGGTTGATCACCAGAAGATTGCCGGCATTCCCGCTGTAGCCCGCGCTGGTTACGGTGCCGGATGCCGCCGCATAGATCGGAGTCCCGGACGGCGCTGCAAAATCCACGCCCTTATGGTTGGTGCTGGCTCCCGCAGTGGGCGCCGTCCGATAGCCAAAGGTACTGGATATCCGCGTGTATCCCGGACAGGGATGGGTGAACGTCCCATTCCCGCTGACTACGGACGCACCAGCCTCCGTGCTTTGTGCGGCAGCGGCAGCGGCAGCAGCCGCAGCCTCCGCTTTCTTCCTCGCCGCCTCCTCCGCTGCTTCCTTCGCCGCCTCCAGCTCTTCCAGCTTCTCCGCGTTCGCTTCGATATCTTCTTTTAAACCGGCAATCTCGTCCACCCTTGTATCATAAAGGGCCTGTACCTCCGCTTGCTTTGCGATCAAGTCATCCTGCATACCCTCAAGCTCCGCCTGCTCCCGCTCCAGCGCCGCTTCCTGCTCTTGGACCTGGTCTACAATGTCCTGGTATTTCGCAAGCATATCCCGGTCATAATCGGAGATCGAACTGATATATTCGGTTTTATTCAGGAAATCACTCAAATCTTTTGAGTTGCACAGAATTTCCACAAACTGGGCGTTCCCGTTTTCGTACATGTATTTGATCCGCTTTTTCATGCTCTCGTACTGGTCGTTTTCGTCCACCTGCGCTAAAATCAGCTCTTCCTCTTTTTCACTGATCTCCTCTTCTTTATCCTGTATCTTTTTTTCCGTTTCCGCTACTTCCGCCAAGAGCGAATCCAGCTTGCCGGAAAGCTCCTTTTTTTCCTTTTCCGCCTCATCTTTCTGCTCTTTCAGCTCTTTCCCCTCTTTTTTAGCGTCGCTGATCCCCTCTTCGGCTTCCTCTATCTTTGCGTCCAAATCTTCATCTTCTGCATCAGCAGCCCGTACCTCCCCTGCCAGCCCTATACAGAATATGCATACCATCAAAAAACTGATGACCTTCTTTCCCCACATCTTATACTCCCCTTACTATGAACTTGTCGATGCGTTACCGATACCTTAAAACTATACTATGATGGCCTTGCGGAATCCGTGAACCCCTTCCTGCGATGGCCGCCCTATACCCGTAAATGCTTGCGGATCGTGAAGAAACTCCCGATAAAACCGATGCCAATCCCCAGCGCAAGCCCTATCGGAAGAAGTGTCCGGTAAATCGTCGTCACAGGCAAAAATTCCACGATGTTTTTCAGGAGGCTGAACTTCGTCATGATATAAGACACCGCTTTATCATACATAAAATACAGAAGCACCAGCGGGATCAACGCCCCCAAAAATCCGATGACCAGCCCTTCTATCACAAACGGCGCACGGACAAACCCATCCTTGGCCCCGATATATTTCATGATCGCGATCTCCTCCCGCCGGACCGTGATGCCCATCGTGACCGTGTTACTGATCAGGAAAACGGACACGACCAGAAGGATCACGATAATGACTGCCGATACATAGTAGACCAGCTTGTTCACGCTGGTTAATGTCTTTGCGACCACATCCGATTTATTGACCATCCGTACCCCGTCCAGGCTCTCCGCGTAGGCAACGACCTCCTTCTGCTTGGATACGTCTTCCATGTAAACCTCATAGTTGTCGGAATTTGCCAACGGATTGTCGTTCTTAAAGCCTTCCGCCGCATCCTTGGACTCTCCGAAATAGTCGTCCTGGAAACTCTCCCATGCCTCCTCCGCGCTGACGTAGGTCACTTCCAGGACGCCGTCCTTCTGCTTCAGGGCTTCCCCGATCGCATCCTTCTGTTCCTGCGTTGCGTCCTCGTTGAAAAAAACGGTGATTGCCACCCCTTCCTCTGCTTTTTCCACGATATAGCTGAAATTCGTGACAATCGAAAAAAACAGGCCGAACAGGAAAATACACGCTACCATCGTAGCGATAGACGCAAGAGAAAACATCTTGTTCCTCCCGATGTTCTTAAACCCTTGTTTCATCGAATACCCTACCGTACTGATTCTCATTAGTTATACCCACCTTTTTTCTCGTCGCTTACAATCACACCTTTTTTCATTGTAACGACACGTTTTTTCATTTCGTTGACAATTTCCTGGTTGTGCGTCACTACAAGGACCGTCGTCCCACGGTCGTTGGCCTCTTCCAAAAGCTTCATGATCTCCCATGAATTGGTCGGGTCCAGGTTTCCCGTCGGCTCGTCTGCCAGAAGGATCGCCGGTTCATTCACGATCGCCCTCGCGATCGCCACCCGCTGCTGCTCCCCGCCGGACAATTCTTTCGGATATGCCTTGTACTTTTGCGCCAGCCCAACAAGAGACAAGGCTGCCGGCACTTTCTTACGGATGATCCGCGGCGAGATCTCCGTAACCCTCTGCGCGAATGCAATGTTCTCATAGATATTCCGGTCTTTTAAAAGCCGGAAATCCTGAAAAACAACCCCCAGGTTCCTACGGTACATCGGGATCCGCCGGTGACGCATCCTGCCCAGGTTCTGCCCGTTCACAATAATCGTGCCGGACGTGGGCTCCAGCTCCTTCATGATCAGATGGATCAGGGTCGATTTCCCGGAACCGCTGTCCCCTACAATAAACACAAACTCGCCTTTTTCCACGTTCAGGTTGACTCCGTTCAAAGCAGGGACGCCTTTCGTGTATTCCTTTGTCACCTCATTTAATTCAATCATACACTCCTCCTGATTGATCCATGCGCCGCGATCTGGCTGCGCCGGACCAACACATCAATACTCTTCTGCCTCCATATACTTCATATATTTCACAACCATCAGCGCGATCTTGAATATGATCGCATCCTCGAACACCCGAAGGTCAAGCCCGGTGCCCTTCTGCAGCTTATCCAGCCGGTAGACCAGCGTATTGCGGTGGATGTAGAGCTGCCTGGAAGTCTCGGACACATTCAGGTTGTTCTCAAAAAATTTATTGATCGTCGTCAATGTCTCTTCATCAAAATCATCCGGCGACTTCCCGTCAAAAATCTCCCGGATAAACATTTTACACAGAGGGATGGGAAGCTGGTAAATCAGGCGGCCGATCCCAAGCGTGCTGTACGCGATCACTTTCTTTTCCCCGAAAAAGATCTTGCCGACGTCCAGCGCAAGCTTCGCTTCTTTGTAGGATTTGGAAACCTCCTTGATGTCATGGACGACTGTGCCGTAGGCGACCAGGACATCCCCTTCCCCGCTGCTTATCATGAAGTCGTAAAACTGCTGCGCCGCCCGTTCCATCTCCGCGTGGCCGTCCGCATCCCCCAGCTCTTTGATGACAATGATGTTCCGTTCGTCTACAGCCGTCACGAAATCCTTTTCCTTGCTCCCGAAAGCCGTGCGCATGTTATCTAAAGCTGTGCTGTCCTTTTCATGGTTCGTCTCAATAATAAAGACCACCCGCCGCGCCTCTGTGTCAATATGCAGTTTCTTGGCGCGGTTATAAATATCCACCAGAAGCAGGTTGTCCAGGAGAAGGTTTTTCATAAAGTTGTCCTTGTCAAACCGCTCCTTGTATGCCACCAACAGGCCCTGGATCTGGAAAGCTGCCATCTTGCCTATCATATAAACATCATCGCTGCCGCCGTTCGCCAGCAGTATGTATTCCAGGCGGTGTTCATCAAAAACCTTAAAAAACTGGTCGCCCCGCACCACCTGGCTGTCCGCAGGAGAATTCACAAAAGACGCTACTTCTTCTTCATAGTTTTTCTGTTCCGCGAAAGTACTTGCCAGAGGTTTGCCGTCGGTATCCATCACGCAGAAATCAATCCTCGCGATCGCTTTCAGTCCTTCGATGGTATTTTGAAGTATTTGATTAGATATCATATTGCATTTCCTCCATTGATTTCAATATACATTTTCCACAACAAAAACCGCCCTTTTCCCTGAAGAAAATGCATTCATGTTTTCTATATTAATATATTTCGACAAAAAAAGAAAGAGGAAATAGACGTTTTTTTGTTTATTTCCTCAATTCATGCACCCAAAACCCGATTTTTTGAAATGTGCATAGTGAACAAACAAATTCCTTAAGATTTTCTTAGGAATGGCAAAACCCGCCCCCTAACCATCCTTTGTCCTTTTCCGCTCCACCTCTTTCCGGAAAATCATGCGGATCAGGAAAGAAGCCAGCCTGCCCATCCCGAAAGAATCCCCGCCAATGTCCAGGGCGTCCTTCCCAACCGCCAGGCATAGCCGGGCATTCATCCTGCACCGGTTTTTCACGATAAACTCTTCCTGCAAAGGGGACTCCAGCATCGTCAGCACACAATCCGCATCCGCGCCATTCACCGCGTTCACCAGCATGTCGTCCCTGCGGTCGGACGCGGATACTTTCGCGAGGCCCGCCATCTCAATCCCCCGGTATTTATATTCCAGATAATCCAGGATATCCTTTTCCGTCTCCCCGGAATCCACGAGCAGATAGACCCTCTTATGGTTTTTGTGGAGGTATTGCAGAAAGCCCTTTAAGAAACGGCGCTTCTTCGCTTCCGAGGCCGCGTCCCCTTCTCCGGCGCCGGCCGCCTCCAGGACCGCCGCGTCCCCCGGAAGCACCATATCGAACCGTCCCACTTCCTGCGAAAGCCCTGGGGTGTCGTCAATCTGGAGCAGGCTCTGCGCGGTCAGGAGTTCCACTGTGCTCAAACGCTCCGACTGCATATAGCCGATCAAGCATTTCAAGGCTTCCTTCGATGTGAAATTGTCTATCTCAATATCCATAACGCTGATTTTTCCGCTCATAGGCATACCCGCTTCCCATCATCTCCGGCATCTGCAGGTTGATGCTTTTCTGGTTTCTTAAATTATAGCAAACAGGTTCCCTCCTTTTCAATACATGTAAATAAATCTTCACACAAATTAATATTTCGGAAAACATTCAGGACGGATCCCTCTTTCTCCTTGCCATCATCCCCCCGATTCGCCCCGTCTCCTTGGATGACAGGGATTTCCAGCCCTCATCCATCACACGGCCTAAAAGCCCCAGCTCCTTCGCGATCTCGTATTTCAGCTTTTCTTCTTCTGTCAGGTCTTTTGGTATGACCGGTTTTGCTTTTTCCCTTGCCATATGCCCCGCCTCCTTTTAAAAAAGAGTATTGACAGGCTTTTCGGTGGTTATACCAAAATTTCCTCTCCCAGCGCAAAAGAATAGATCCAGCGTTCTTTTACCCTTTTCCCGGTAATCTGTTCCAGCGCCCTTCCATAATAGTCAAGCTGGGCATGGTAACGCTCTGCCAATTCTTTCCCCTCCAAAACCCGGTCCGTCTTATAATCCAGCAGTACCAGGGCGTCCTCTTCCTCAAAGAAAACATCGATGATCCCTTGGATGAATACCCAATCGGTTCCCTTGTCCGCTTCCACGCCAAGCACAAACGGCTGCTCCCTCCAAAGCCTCCCCGAAGCCGCCGCCTGTCTCATTCTCCGTCCAAGAAGGCTTTGCAGGAATGCCCAGATATCCGGGATATGGACCGCCGCTGCCTCTTCCCGCGTCATTTTCCCCTGCGCGGCAAAAGATTCCAGCGCTTCCCCCACGGATTCCGGTGTGGGGTATTCCCTTTGAAAGTCGAAAAGCTCCAGAGCCCTATGGTAAACCGTCCCCTTGCGTGCGCCGTCCAGGCTTTCCTGCTGCGGGTCCAGGAACCTGGGGAGAAGCGGTACCACCTCCGGCTCCTGGTACAGCAGTTCCCCTGCCTCTTCCCCGCCCTCCTGCAGATGCGGCCTCTTTTTTAATTCCGATACCGTATACTTCATCTTCTGGTTTTGTCCCTCCCGGTACGGATACCGGTAAGTAAACTGTTCCTCGAAAAACGCTTTCGCCTTTTCATCGTAAATCTTCCCGTCATCCCACTTTTCAAACATACTTTTGGAAAACCTGCTTTTCCATTCTTCCCTGGCATCCTTCTTTGCCAACTCCCCCGGCGCTACGACGGAAAGGACAAAAGGCGCATCATCCCCCAGCCGTAAAAGGGCGGGGATCAGCCAGTCCCAATAGCCGCACGCCCTGCTAAGCCTCCCGAAGGAAATCGTTTTCTCCTTCTGCATACAGGCCAGCCGGTATTGCTCCATTTTTTTTGGAATGGATTTCATCGTTCCGGTCAGGATCATTTTCTCTTTCGCGCGGGTCATCGCCACATAGAGGATCCGCAGTTCCTCCCCAAGCGTTTCCAGCGCTTCTTCTTTCTGCATGACTTTTTTTGCCAGGGTCGCCATACGGGTATGCGCTTCCAGATCTACCCAGTCAAGCCCGATCCCAAGCTTCGGGTGCAGGACCGCCTTGCTTCTCGCATCCTGCTGGTTAAACATTTTCCCAAGCCCCGCTACAAAAACGACCGGGAATTCCAGCCCTTTGCTTTTATGGATGGTCATCATCCGCACGGCGTCCGACTGCCCATCCTCCACACCGGCTTCCCCGTAATCCACGTCATATTTCTGGATCTGCTCCATATACCGCACAAAATGAAACAGCCCCTGGTAGCTGGTCGATTCAAATGTCCTCGCTTTTTCCACCAGCATTTCAATATTGGCTTTCCGCTGCTCTCCTCCCGGCATAGCGGCCGCGTAATCCCCATAGCCGGTTTCGGAAAGCACCGCCATAAGGAGTTCATGCATGGGGGTATAAGGGACCCTCTCACGCAGGCTGTCCAATACCTGGAAAAAATGGGCGAGTTTTTCTCTGACAGAGGCGTCCTCCCCTTGCTGCGCATATAAAACGGCCGCTTCGTGGAACGGCGCTTCCGGGTAAGCGATCCGGACAGCCGCCAAGTCCTCTGCGCCGCACCCCGCGATCGGCGAGGCAAGCGCCGCCGCCAGCGGGATATCCTGTTTGCGGTTGTTCAGTACGCGGAGGTAATCCAGGAGCACACCGATTTCCTGTGTGGAAAAATACCCCTCTTTTGTCCCGGAAACTGCCGGGATCCCTTCCTGATCCAGGACTTCCATCATCACATCCGCATATCCTTTGACGCTTCGCGTCAGGATCACGATATCCCTGTACCTTACATCCCGTAATTTCCCCGTTGCCGGGTCGGTCACACGGAAATCCCGGATCAATGCCCGGATCCTCCCGGCGATCGCGCGCGCCTCCTCTTCCACCTTCCCATCCACGACCAGGACCTCCGTGGTAAGAGCGGTATTCTCCGGGTAATCCGCACCCGCGTAAAGGGCGGCCTGCGCGTCATAGGAGACGCCCCCCAAAGACGCGGTCATGATCTGCCCGAAAACGGCATTGACGCTGTCAATCACTTCCTTGCGGCTGCGGAAATTTTTATGCAGGTCAATACGCTGCATATCCCCTTCATCCGTTCCATAAGTATGCAGCTTTTCCAGGAACAATTCCGGCCGCGACAGACGGAACCGGTAAATACTCTGTTTGACGTCCCCTACCATAAACCGGTTGTATTCCCCCTGGCTTTCCCTGGAAACGCTGGCCAGGATGGCCTCCTGTACCAGGGAACTGTCCTGGTATTCATCAACCATAACTTCCAAAAACTGCTCCTGGTACTCTTTCGCAATCACGGACGGCGCAGGCCCATCCTCTGTCTTCACAGTCAGGATCCGGAGCGCGTACTGCTCCATATCGGAGAAATCAATCAGGTTTTTTCCCCGCTTCTTCTGTTCAAAAGAGATGGAAAACCGGCGGACCAAATCCACCAGCTCCTGCACCATAGGATAGCATCCGGCAAATGCCGTTATCATCTGTGGGATGTCCCGCGCGAAAAATTGCTTCTGAAGATCCCCCACGATGGCCTTGACTTCCGACCGCACATACTTCACCTGCCCCATTTTTTCTTCTGAGACAGTCTTGTCCCGGTTGATGGGCATACGCACCCACCCCGGTTTTTGGATGCCCTCCGCCAATGCCCTGTAATCGGAAGCCTTGCACAAAGCCTCCAGGATTTCCATGTCTGCCTCCAGCATCCCTTCATAAACCATCGGCCCATCCGGTTCCCGGCAGATTTTGATCGCCGTGGAAACAAGGTTTTTGGCGTCCTCCAGGTAAGCCTTGCTGTTTTCACAGGCAAAACGTACAAAAGGGCTGTCCAGGAATCCTTCCTCGTCCTTGATGCCATACAACGCCTCGCAGGACGCCAGCCACCCTTCACTGTCCGGATAGCTTCTCGAATACTCGTAGGTTCTCAAGATCAAGTCCTCGATTTTCCGATCATCCCGCCCCGTCCCGTAAGCAGAGGAAAACTCCAGGAACCGCGCCCCTCCTTCCCGGTACTTTTCTTCCAGTACCTCTTCTAACACATCATGCTGCAAAAGCTTTAATTCTCCCTCCTCCCCAACCCGGAACCCCGGATCGAGGCCGATGGCCGGGAAATGGTCGCGGATCACGGACAGGCAGAAACTATGGATCGTCGTGATCTGCGCCCCGTGGATAAAAGCCGCCTGCTGCTTCAGATGCTCATTGTCCGGATCTTGAAGGAGTTTCTTCTCAATCGCGGCGCGGATCCGTTCTTTCATCTCCGCCGCAGCCGCTTCGGTAAAGGTTACGATCAAAAGGCGGTCCACATCCACCGGATGTTCCTCATCCGTCAGCATCCGGATGATCCGCTCTACAAGCACCGCTGTCTTACCGGATCCTGCCGCAGCCGATACAAGCAGGTTTTTATTCCGGAGCGTGATCACGTTCCGCTGCTCCTTTGTCCACATTACGCCCATGCCCTGCCCCTCCTTCCATCGCCGCGATCGCCGCCTCGCGGCTTAACTTTTCCAGTTCCCGGTATGTATCGCCAGGAAGGCGTGTGTCAAACCCACACACATGGCGGTACCCGCAAAAATCACAGGCTGTCCCCGTCCCCATACGGTAAGGGTTTACCTTTGCGTCCCCATTTTGTATCCGGCGGTGCGCCTCCTGCACACATTCCAGCGCATACTGCAGCATCCGTTCAAAATCCCGCGCGGCAACTGCTTTCGAGCCTTTGGAAAGAGAACCATCCTTATTGAATTTCACCGGTACTGCAATGGAATCCCCCGATTTTCCATGTTCCAGGTGCCCCAACGCATTTCCCGACAGGTTCACAAGCCCGTCCGGGCAAAGCTCTTTTAAGATCCGCCGCTCTGTCTCGTCTTCCGGTGCGCTGCTATCCGGCAGTTCCACGAGCGGGTCGCTGATCCGGTAGTAAAAAACACCTGCCGGAATAACATCTTTTCCCGGATGTTTTTCCTGTTCCCGTTTCACAGCAGCGTCCATATAGACCATTAGCTGTAGCTGCAGCCCGTAATACAATGCGCTGATGTCAAATTCCTTCCTGCCGGTTTTGTAATCCACTACCTTTACATAGACCCCGTTTTCATCCTCGCACGTGTCGATCCGGTCAATCTTTCCATTGGCAAAACGCACTTCATATTCCTTTGCCTCAAAATCCCCGGCGCGAAGCTGCTTCGTCATCGCCCATATGCTGCATTTCAGCAGCTTGCGGATCCGCGCCAGCAGGGCTTCATTGCGTGCGGTGCTGTAAAGGATGGAATTCCCATAATCCGCTATCGCTTCCTCCAGGCTTTCTTCCATCCATGCGTCCCGCTGCGCATCGGTGAGCGTCGTCCAGAGAAGCCCCTCCTTTTCCACCTTTCTGGAAAAACGCTCCAGCGCCCTATGGCAAAGGTTCCCCAGGTCCAGCGCCTCAAACGTATACTCTTCCCGTTCCCTGAGCTTTAGCCCATACGTCAGGAAATGCGCAAACGCACAGGCGTCAAACAGTTCTATCCGGGAAATGCTGTCCGTGAATCCTTCCCCGTAAAGCTTTTTTGCCGTCTGTCCGGAAAAGCTATCTTTTGGCCTTTCGTATACCCCCGCTTCCAGGAGTGCGCGGATTTTCCCTTTCCATCGCGGGTTTTTCCTGTACCATGTATACAGCTCGCACCAGGTAGCATCCAATTCTTCCGGAAAGAGCCTCTTCTTCCCTATCCAGATCGGCAAAGCTGTACGCGCCGTCAGTTCCCTCTCAAAAATACCCTTTTTTTCTTCCTCCTCAACGGGAAGCGACGGATAAAGCTTCCGGATTTCCTGTATCAGGTAAGAAGGGCGCAAAGCCTTTCCCTCCCCCGATACTTTACAATAATAAATATCTAAATATTCCGATGGCTTTGTCAGGTTCAGGTACAGATAAAATTTCTGGTCGTAAGCACGTTCTTTGCCGCCGGGGGACAAGGGCAGGTTCTCCCCGTCAAAAACAGCTCTGTCCCTTTCTGAAAGCAGGCCGTTTTTCGCCAGGGATCCTGGAAGGCACGTATCCACCGCCCCTACGAAAATCAGCGCTTTGATGTCTTTGAGACGGGTCCGTTCCACATCCCCCACCACAACCTGGTCCGTGGACGGCGGGATCACGCCGACTTTGGCTTCTTCCAGCCCTGCGTCAAGCAGCTCCCTGTATTCTTTGAGGGAAACCGTCTCCTCCCCCAAAAGTTCCACAAACTTGTCAAATAACTCGATCAAGATCCGGTAAACCTGGGCGTATTCTTTTGCAAGGGCAAGCTCTCCTTTCTTCTGGAACTGCTCTTCCTGTTCTTTGATGCGGATCTGGAGGCGTTCTTTCACCATAAACCCATACATTGCCCGCGTCACCTCCGCTACGGTTTTCCGCCGTTTTTTTAAAACCGTGAACAGTTCCTCCACGCACAGGAGGAAACGGATGCGCAGGCGGTTCATCTCCTCCAGATCTTCCTCCGTCATGCCGCCCAGCCTGCGCACCCAAAGCTCCCGCCATTTTTTCGCCCCTTTGATGCCAAGCCCGATGCAATAGTTGTCCAGCCGGTCCACCTCATCATAAGTAAAGCCGCTAAGCCCCGTCCTGAGGAAACGGAAAACGCTCTCATAGGAAAAATCCTGCTCCGCCACCGCAAGGACGCTCCGCACATATTCCACAAAGGGATTGAAAAGGATGCTCCTTTTCCGGTCCATAAATGCTGGGATATCATATTGCAGAAATGCCTCTTCCAGATATCCCCCGTAAATATCCATGCTGCTGGCAATCACCCCGATCTCCCGGTAGCGGAAGCCTTTTTCCCGTACCAAAAAACGGATCCTCTCCGCCGCAGACAACGCTTCCTCCCTCGGATTTTTCGCAACATGAAGCCTGATATTGCCCACCTTTTTTTGATACTGCTGTTTCCCGTGCCGGAACAGGTTCCGCTCAAGGAACGCCATGCTTTCATTCCCGCGGAACCGGTAAACCGGATGGCGGTACAGGCAGACGGGTTCCGCTATTTCCACCCCTGCCTCTCTTGCCAGCCCCACAAGGGAAGAAACCATTTTCTTACTCAGCCTGAAAAGCTGGAAAGGATCCCCCTGACAGAAGGGATCCTCCCGTTCATCCATCGTGACTGCCAGATAAACCTGCCTGCATGTCTTCGCAAGCTCCAGGATCAGGCGGTTCTGCACAGGTGTGAATCCGGTAAAGCCGTCCAGCACGATCGTCGTGTTTTTTAAAAGCCCGGATTTTCCCACCACGGCGCTCAGCACGTCCAGCAATTCTTCTTTGGTGATAAATTTCTCCTGGAGGTAGTCCAAAAAACCTTCATAAAGAAGCCGGATGTCCCGGAGCTTATACGAAAGCCCAGACTCCTCCCCGGTGCGCGCGATGACTTTTTCCAGCTTTTCCCCCGTGATATCATACTGGGTGAATTCTGAAATCACGGATTTCACCTCGCTGATATAGCCAGGCTTTTGTATATTGCCGCGAAGCACCTTCAACCGGCCTTCATAATCCGAGGCGATTTTTTTCAGGACCAGGTTTTTCCCTTCATCGTCCAAGACCGGAAGGTTTTTCTCCCCCGTCTCCTCGAACACCCGGTAGGCCAGCCGCGCGAAACTCAACACGTCGATGTTCATGATCCCTTTCCTGGGATGCGACAATACAAGGTCTTTCTGCGTCTGCATCGTGAATTGCTCTGGTACGATGACCATATAGTTCTCTTCCGGATGCTCCAGTGATTCATGGATGGTTTTCCTGTATAGATAATGGGATTTCCCAGAGCCGGACGGCCCAAAGACAAATGTGAATGGCATAGTAGGATTCCTCCGGTTGGTTTTCCGGGAACATGCGCCGCAAGGTATACGGCCAAAACAGGAGAGAGCCTGCCCGCCCTCCCCTGTTTTCGGAACGGCCATGGACCAGGCAGGCAGCCCAGGTCATTCCATGGCCGTTCCCTATGGCTGGTACAGATTGTTCAGGATTTCTGTAAACTCATTGCTCAGCGTCAGTTTCGCCACGTAAAAGACGTCCCCTGTCATGTATACTTCGCCATCATCGGCAATTTCCACAGACAGGTCGCCTCCGGGCATGTGGACAACCACTTTACTGTTTGTCATGCCCAGCTTGCAGGCGACCCCCGCGGCCGCGCAGGCCCCGGTCCCGGAAGCAAGTGTGTATCCCGCGCCGCGCTCGTAGATTTCAATCGCAATGTTTTCTTTGTCGATCACTTTCATGATCTGCGTATTGACACGGTTCGGAAAATACCTTGCCATTTCCGCGTATTCCCCGATCTGGCAGACCAGGTGTTTGGAGATCTCGCGCATTGGAATGACGCAATGCGGGTTCCCAACGCTGACACACGTGACCGGGTACAAGGTCCGCCCGAATACCATATCCTCATTGATGACCTCCCTGCGCTCCCCGGCCACCGGGATATCATCGCTCCAGAACGAAAGCTTCCCCATAGACACGCGGAGCCGGCTCCCATCCTCTTTCAAAAAGGTGACCTGCACGCTTCCATGCTCCGTAAAAAGCTGGAAATTTTTCTTTTGCACATATGCCGCGTCCTTCAGGTATTTTGCGAAAATCCGCACGCCATTCCCACTGGTTTCCGAAATGCTCCCGTCCGGGTTCCATACCTTGACGTGCATCCCATCTTCCTGCAAAACGGGGCCTTCCAGCACGCCGTCCGCCCCCAGGCCGGAGTTGCGGTCGCAGATCACCCTGACATTTTCCGGACACAGCTTTAATTCATTCCTGTTCGGGTCAAAAATCAAATAATCATTCCCCAGCCCATGATACCTCTCTAACAATGCTTTCATTTCCACCATTACCTCCTACTGTGAAACTTGACGTCACTATCCACGGTCAGGGACGCCCAATGACCAGGTATCCCGTGAATAGCAGCAACAACTTGGCTGATTCCTATATATTTACTGCAGAAACGCCGCTTCTTTCGCGGCGGCTTCATCCTGCGGGTACTGCTCCAGATAACGTTCCAGGTATGTCCTGGCGCTTTCGGTGTCTCCTTGCTTTTCCAGCGATACGATCCGGTTAAACGCCATCTCCTTTTTCAATTCCTCGCTGCAGGAGCCATCCCCCAGCCCTTTTTCAAAATAGCCCAGCGCGTTGTCGTAGTCCCCGGCCTGCATCGCGCAGCAGCCCATCAGATTATAAATCGTCCCGGTTTCCTTGCTGCCGTTTTCCAATGCGTTCTGGAACGCGGAAACCGCGCCTTCATAGTCCGCGCTTTCCCAAAGGCAGATACCAAGCCCCCGGTAAGAATCCCCAAGATTTTCCTTTTTCTCGATAGCGGCCTGAAAACCATCCGCCGCCGCCTCGTATTGCCCGTTCTGCAAAGCTTCCGCCGCCTGCTCATATTCCTTTTGCCCGCACCCTGCTAAAATGGCAAGCAGGACAGACAGCAGGCAAAAGACCCGGAATTTTCCCATCATCCTTTACCACCCCTGATTTTCATCGTCCCCTTCGTCGATCTGCCAGTCGATCGGCTCCACGCCGTGGCTCTCCAGGAATGCATTCGCCCGGCCAAACGGCCTGCTCCCGAAAAATCCGCGGCTGGCGGAAAGCGGGCTTGGGTGCGGGGATTTCAAAACCAGATGCTCCGGGTTCGTCAGCATTTTTTCCTTTTTCTGTGCGGGGACACCCCACAAAAGAAATACCATCGGCCTTTCCTGCGCGTTCAGCGCCAGGATCGCCGCGTCCGTGAACTCCTCCCATCCAAGCCCCCGATGGGAATTCGGCTGATGCGCGCGCACCGTCAAAACTGTATTGAGCATCAGCACGCCTTGCTTTGCCCATTTGGTCAGGCATCCATGGCTTGGGATCGTGCAGCCCAAATCGTCATGCAGCTCCTTGTAAATATTGGCCAGCGACGGCGGGATGTCCACCCCTTTTTTCACGGAAAAGCAAAGCCCGTGCGCCTGTCCCTCGCCATGGTACGGATCCTGCCCTAAGATCACGACCTTCACCTTATGCAGCGGCGTCAGGTGGAATGCATTGAAAATATCATCTGCCGGCGGGAAAATCAACCGGGTATGGTATTCCTCATTCACTTTATCAAATAATTTTCTGTAATAAGGTTTCCGGAATTCGCCTTTTAATGCGTCCAGCCAATCATTGTTGATCGCCGCCATCTTTTCTCCTCCCGTAATTTTGGCGCGTAAGGTTTGGCCTGCTCACAGCCGTACAGATACGTTCCTTTTCCTTAAATATTCTTTTACGTCCCGGATTTTCAGTTCCTTATAGTGGAACAGGGAAGCGGCAAGCGCCGCGTCCGCTTTCCCTTCGGTCAGTGCATCGTAAAAATGTTCCAACCTTCCTGCTCCGCCAGACGCTATCACCGGAATCTTCACCGTGTCCGCTACCTGCCTGGTCAGCGCGGTATCGTACCCGGCTTTCGTCCCGTCGCAGTCCATGCTTGTAAGAAGGATCTCCCCGGCGCCCAGCTTCTCCACCCGTGCCGCCCATTCCAGGGCATCCTTGCCAACATCGATCCGGCCGCCGTTTTTATAAATATTCCAGCCGCTTTTATCGGCCCTCTGTTTTGCGTCGATCGCTACCACCACGCACTGGCTCCCAAACTTATCCGCCGCGTCGCTGATGAGGCGCGGCGTATTGATGGCGGAAGAATTGATGGAGATTTTGTCCGCCCCTTCCCTGAGCAGCACACGGAAATCCTCCACGCTGCGGATGCCGCCCCCTACTGTAAACGGGATGAACACCGTCTCCGCCACCCTGCGTACCATGTCCGCCACGGTCCCGCGTCCGTCCGAGGAAGCAGTGATGTCCAGAAAAACCAGTTCGTCCGCCCCTTCTTTATCATAGGCTTTCCCAATCTCCACCGGATCCCCGGCATCTTTCAGATTGACAAAATTCACGCCTTTTACCACGCGTCCGTTGTTGACATCCAGGCACGGGATAATCCTTTTTGTATGCATCCTCTTTCCTCCGCCTACAGCCTGACAAAATTCTCCAGCATCCGGAGCCCTATCTCACCGCTTTTTTCCGGATGGAACTGGCAGGCAAATACATTCTTCCTCTCCACGGACGCATGGATGGGCGCCCCATACTCTGCCACCGCCGTCACGATCGCCGGATCTTTTGCTTTCAGATAGTAAGAATGCACAAAATAGACATAACAATCTTCTTCAATGTCCCGGAACAATTTCCCTT
This sequence comes from uncultured Dorea sp., assembly GCA_964650695.1. GTDB lineage: Bacteria > Bacillota > Clostridia > Lachnospirales > Lachnospiraceae > CAZYVA01. The sequence goes on from CAZYVA010000001.1 coordinate 28,350, forward strand.
TGTTTGGAAAGGTAAGGGAGTTCCACCCCATATGGGGAATTTTCAAGCCACACGTCTCAGGGAGGCGCAGGATCTCCCCTTCCAGGATGCCAAGCCCTTTTACCCCCGGCGATTCGCTGCTGCGCTCAAACAAAAGCTGCAGCCCCAGGCAGATCCCCAGAAACGGCGTATCCTTTTCCACCGCCTCGCGGATCACCGCCTCCAGGGCATACCGGCAAAGCTTCCCCATAGCGTCCCCAAAGGCCCCTACGCCCGGAAGCACCACCTTATCCGCACGGGCGATTTCATTACGGTCCCGCGTCACAATGGTATCCTGCCCCAGGAACTGTAAGGCTTTCTCCACGCTCCGTATATTTCCCGCATCATAATCGATGATTGCTATCATGTGTCCTTCTTCCTCTTTTTTCGATGGCTGATGATTTCCTGTTGTTTACTCTAACACACTTTATGAAAAAAAGAAATAAGGAAATATCGCGTTCCCCGACGGAAAGCGTTATCTCACATCCAGCTCAAACCAAAACTCGACCCCGTTATCATAATTGTTCACCCCATATTGTTGATGGAAGGATTCCATGATTGCTTTCACAATGGACAGCCCGATCCCATTGCCGCCATACTCCCTTGTATGCGCCTTATCGACCTTATAAAACTTATCCCAGATCTTTCCCAGTTCTTCCTCCGGGATAGCGGCGCCAGTATTAAAGACCGTCACCCTCGCTTTTTCATCCGCCACCCGGATTTTGACCTCCACGATTTTTTCGTCCCTGGCATGGTGGAACGCGTTGCTTACGTAATTGCGCAGCACCTGTTCGACCTTAAACTCATCCGCCCAGGCAAAAACCGGGACCTGCTCCCTGAAGATCACTTTGATTTCTTCCTGCTTTGCCAGAATATCCATACTCTGCAGGACCCCTTGCACCAGGGAAACGAGATCAAACCGTTCGAATACCACCTCCTCATCCCCAAATTCCAATTGGTTCAAAACCAGCAGGTTTTTCACCATCTGGTTCATCTTACCCGCCTCGTCCATGATGACGTCGCAGTAAAATTCACGGCTCTGGGCGTCTTCATTGACCTCTTCTTTTAGCCCTTCCGCATACCCCTGGATGAGCGCAATCGGGGTCTTCAGTTCATGGGAAACATTCCCCAGGAACTCGTTGCGCATCTGTTCCAGCTTGTCTTTCTGCTCCAGATCCTTTTGCAACTGGTTGTTTGCCTGCTTCAGCCCGGCAATCGTATGTTCCAGTTTTTCCGACATCCGGTTGAAGTTTTCTCCCAACTGCCCGATCTCATTGCTGCCTCCGCTTGTATACTTGGCCTCGAAATCCTGGTCCGCCATCCTTCTTGAAAGCTCAGCCAGCTCAAGGATCGGATCCGTCAGGCGTTTGGAAAAAAACCAGGCCAGCACCACACTGAGAAGCACCATGACAACGCCGATATAAATCAAAAAACGGTTGGAAATCCGGACGCTCTCCTGGATGCTTTCCAAGGGGCTCCGTATCATAAAATTCCCTCCTTCCTGGAAAGCCCCCCACATTTCAATATAATCCAGGCTGCTCCACCGGTCCCTCGACTGCGTGATCTCATAAGCATCCGTCTTTTCCAAAACCTGGGCATTTAACGGCTCCTGGTTCAAAAGATGCCCGGTTAGCTGCCTGTCAAGATCATTCATATCATTTACATTTGTCAAGATCTGGCTGTTATCCTCATTGATGATCAAATAAGATAAATTATTTTTTTCCGCCGCCTGGCTGATAGCCTCGGAATCTTCAACCGCTTCCAGGCTGCCTTCCTGCATCGCGGTTTCCAGGGCGTTATAAAATCCGATAAACGCCGTTTTTTTATTCTGGATATAATACGGCTCCAGGAAATTCATATTGATGACCGAAAGGGACAAGAAAGAAAAGCACATGACCCCGATAAAAACAACCATCATCTGGCTTTTGATAGAAACCTTCATCGGAAGTTTCATGGCTGTGCCACCTCAAACTTATATCCCATACCCCAGATCGTCTTAATATAGTTCCCTTTCTCGCCCAGCTTGCTCCGCAGCTTCTTCACATGGGTATCGATCGTCCTTGCATCCCCGAAATAATCATAATTCCAGACATTGTTCAGGATTTTCTCCCTCGACAACGCCCGCCCCTCATTCTCTATAAAATAAGAAAGAAGCTCAAACTCTTTAAAACTCAGCTCGATTTCCCTGCCCTCGATCGTCACCTGATGGGCCGCTTTATCCATCACGATCCCGCCAGCATCCATTTTCTCCTCTTTCAGGGCTGTATGGCTCCTGCGCAGGATCGCTTCCACCCTGGCAACCAGGATCTTCGGGCTGAACGGCTTGGAAATATACTCGTCCACGCCAGACTCGAATCCCTGCAGCTCGTCCCGCTCGTCCGAACGCGCGGTCAGCATAATGATCGGCACTTTCGAAGACTGCCGTATCTCCCGGCATACCTGCCAGCCGTCCATCTTCGGCATCATCACATCCAGGATCACCAAGGAGATATCCTTATCCTCATAAAAAATCTGCATGGCTTCCAGTCCATTCTCCGCTTCCAGGACTTTATAATTTTTTTTCTCAAGGAAATCCCGTACAAGCTTCCGCATCCTTCCTTCATCATCCACTACCAGAATCTTGATCTGTTCCATATCGCCAACCTCCTTACACAGTCCGTATACCCCATTTGTTACCATCCACGGCCAAAGAGGCCGCCCACAGTAACGATTCAGGGCGATATTGACCGTTTGCTTCGCAAAATCGCCCCTCACGTATCCAAAAATCCTCTTGCAAGCAAGCTTGCATCGGTTTTTTGTCTATTTGACCTTGTATCATCAATATTATCAAATAAATATGTCAGAATTGTGAAGTTCTCCTTGACATTTTCATAAAGCCTATCTATAATAAAATTGTTTTGGCATACGCCGCGTGAATCTGAGGAGAGACATTTTTGCGGCATTCCAAGGCCGGCGCTTCCGGATGCATGGACACGGCATAGGGAAGCCTGTGAACCGGCAGGCAGGTATGAGGGCTTGTACTGGTTTCGACGGAGGTTTGGAAGTCGGAGAAGCCATCCGTAGCGGGACACTACGTAAAAAGTTCCATCTTAAATATAAACGCAGACAATACAGAGTTAGCGTACGCAGCCTGATATGGCTGTAGTCGGCCTTAGGCCATCCGCCGCTTAAGTTCCCGGCTTCGACAAGGCGGAGCACTCTATTCCTGACGCTCCTTGGGGATAGAAGATTTCAGGGGCTACTAAAGTCCGGAGCCTGCCATTTGGCGCCGGATGGAGGGAAAGAAAAAAGAATGGCTGTGATGGGAGATGCTCGGATGGATGGGCTTTCGGACGCGGGTTCAACTCCCGCCAGGTCCAGTTGGACGTCACGGTCCTAAACCGTAACGATGAAGAGGGAAAATCCGGATTCTGTAGATGGGATCCGGATTTGCATTTCCGGGTCACGCTTGGTTTTTCACCAGGTTTCCATCTGTGTCACGGTAATATTTCGGCGTAAAGCTGTCTTTGATCCGGATAATGTAGTAAACCTTACAGGTTTCGTCATACGACCCTTTATATTTTCTCACCCAATTATCAAACACTGCTTTTTTGGAATCATCGGTTTTCACGGCGCTGTCTTTGTGCCACTTCGCGTCATGCCCGGAAGCGAAGACCGTCCCATCCCCCCGGTAAATATAGGTATGGCTTTTCCCGATCAGGATATCCCCAACCTTGATTTTCCCTTGATCCATCAGCGTCCGGAAGGACTTCCCACCCGCCGCGGTAACGGTGCAGGCTTTGTCAATCGCGGGTTTCACGCTTGTCCCACCGGCATTATAATTCTGGATTTTTCCGCTGCTGTTCCCATAAAATCTCTGGTTTTTCGAAAGGATGCCCATGTCCTTGAATGCCCAGTTCGCTATGGACGCACAATTACCCCCATGGATTTTCCCCCGCAGCATCGTTTCGAATGTACCAGTCTGCGCCACATATTTGCTGCTGTTGGAATACACCCATTTATCTCCTTTTGCGGTCCGCTCCAGAAGCACACTGTTATAGTAATTGCCGCAGGCCACCAAAGCCTGCGGTCCGGATAACGTCCCATCGCTGTGCGCCACGATCTCCGGTTCTTTGACAGAGGAACCAGATGTGCCGGAAGAGGATGTTTTTGAGGATGTTTTTGAGGATGTATCTGTATCGTCTGTAGTTCCGTCAAGGCCCAGCGCTTCCTCCATGGCTTTCTGTACCGCGGCTTCTCTTGCCGCAGCCAGGTCTGACTGGGTGGATGTCCCCGTCCCCGTTACAGACTGCGTTCCATATGTGGTCGTACTGCCCACCGTCACAGGAATGGCCAGGACCGACGTCCCGACCGCGCACAGGATCTCTGTCTCCCCTTCCTCTACCGGCGTGATCTCCCCGCTGTCGCTGACCGTCGCCACCGAATCATCGACCGAATACCATCTTACATCCTGCCCCTCTGTCCCCGTCACCTCCAATGTATCCGTCTGGCTCTCACTTAACGTAACGGAGGCTTTATTCATCTTTCCCACTGTTACCGGGCAGGTAAACGTCCGGCTCCCGGCTTCTGCGTAAATCTCCGTCGTTCCTTCCGAGACGCCCAGCAGCATCCCATTGTCCATCTTCACTACGGATTCGTCCCGGCTGTTCCATATGAACGTATTGCCGTTGTCAGCCTTTTGAAATTCCGCTGACACCCCAACAACGGTAAATGCTTTCTCCGGCACTTGCACGACATGTACACTGCAGGATATTTCCTGTTCCCCCAGCCGCCCGACAACCGTGGTGTCCCCAAGTCCTGCCGCCCGTACCTTCCCCGTACCGTCTACGTCCGCAACCTGTGGATCCCTGCTCAGCCACTCCATTTCTGACGTGTCAAACCCTTTCCCACTGGCAAGGGGAACCTTGGACTCTTCATCCAGGAGAAGATACCACTCTTCCTCCTCCATCCCCACCACATCAATGGACGTGTCAAAAATACTTCCATCCTCGATCTGGCAGGAAACCTCTACGGTTCCGGGGCTGATGCCTGTCAGCAGCCCGTCCTCGCTGACAGCAGCGACCTCTGGGTCGTCAACGCTCCAATTGGAGGCTGTGACGTAAAACCGCTCATCCACGCCAAGCTGCATCTGATTGCCGACAAACAGGAACGAATCTTCGGAAATAATGCCAGACACTTCTATCGTCTGGGACACTTCCAGCCCCTTATCCTTACAGGTCAGTGTCGCGCTTCCGCTTTTCAAAGTCTTAAGCTTTCCATCGACAACCTGCACAACACTCTCATCACTGGAAGAAAACACGGCGTCCTCCGACGCGCCGAGGATCTGCGGCTCTGCAGTCTGCCCTGCCAGCATCTCCACAGTCTCGTCCAAAAAGCCCAACACAAAGACCTTGCACGTTAACGTCCGGAACCACGTCTTGACCAGCACGTTTGTTGTACCCGGTCCATACGCGGTAATCGTTCCGTCCTTTTCCGCATGCACGATCTGTTTATCCTCAGAAATGTACCGGGCCGTCAGCCCCATCATTGGATTTGTCACTTCCAGCTCCGCCGAGTCGCCCACCTTCATAGTGACGGACTTCGCGTTCAGATGACCCATGCAAAAAGCCGGCACGCCAAGCAGAACCGCTGCACACATGATAATTGTACATATAATTCCTGCTTTCTTCAATCTCCTTACTCCTTCTCGTGCATCCCCTTCATGCTTTCCAGGCTTCCCATCCTATGGGCAAAGCCAAAAGAAATGAAGCCATACAGCTTTCCGGACTACGCTTATCAAGCTTTCTTAGCGTATCACAAAAAAAGAAATCTGTCTACAATCAAAAGGCCGGCGCAATTCCTGCATTCCGGCCTTGCCCATACCTTAGTGCTGCTGTATGGCGCGGATGTCTACTGGTTCTTCACAAGGTTCCCCTGGGCATCGCGGTAATATTTGGGCACAAAGCTGTCCTTCATCCGTATAATATACTGCACGTTGAACTTTTCATCATAGGTTCCTTTATAATTACGGACCCAATTATCAAATACCGCCTTGTTCGGATCATCCGTTTTCACGGAACTGTCCTTATGCCATTTGGCATCATGCCCGCTGGCGAACACCGTACCGTTTCCGCGGTAGATATAGGTATGCCCTTTTCCGATTATAATATCCCCAACTTTGATATTTCCCCCGCTCATCAAGGTCTTAAAGGTTTTCCCGCCCGTCTTAATGATATCGCACGCGCTGTCCAGGGCCGCTTTCACGCTGGTCCCTCCGGAATTGTAATTTTGGATCTTTCCGCTGCTGTTTCCATAGAATTTCTGGCTGTTGGAGAGGATCCCCATATCCCGGAATGCCCAGTTTGCGATCGACGCACAGTTCCCGCCCCGGATGCTGCCTTTTAGCATCGTCTCAAACGTGCCGCTCTGATCGACATATTTACTGCTGTTGGAATAAACCCACTTTTCCCCCTTCGCGGAACAGTTGAGCAGCACGCTGTTATAATAATCCCCGCAGGCGACGATCGCCTCCGGCCCCGTCAGTTTTCCACTGTTGCTGGACACCTGCTCCGGTTCCTTCACTTTCGATTTTGTCGTTTTCTTCGAAGAATCCGAAGTTGATTTCGACTTCTCCGTTGTTTTTGCAGCCGCTTGCTCTTCCGCTTCCTGCGCCGCCGCTTCCGCAGCCGCCTGCTCTTCCGCTTCCTGCGCCGCCGCTTCCACAGCCGCCTGCTCTTCCGCTTCCTGCGCCGCCACTTTTGCAGCCGCTTGCTCTTCCGCCGTATTTTCGTCCACTTCCGAATGATCGACCGTCACAGGGATGGTCATGGTAGACATGCCGATCGTACAATAGACCTCCGTCGTCCCTTCGCCCACCGGGGTAATTTCCCCCGATTCACTGACGGTTGCAATGGAAGTGTCCGCACTGGACCACTCCGCTTCCTGTCCGTCCATGCCGGAGATCTCCACCGTCTGCGTCTGTGACCCATCCAGTGTGACAGAAGGGGTATTGACCTCTCCCACAGATACCGCGCAGGTAAACGTGCGGCTTCCCGCGGAAGCCGTGATCGAGGATGTCCCTGCCGACACGCCAATCAATTTCCCGTCCTCTATTTTTACCATGGACGCATCATCGCTTGTCCAGACAATCCCCGGCTGTCCATCCTCTGTCTGCAGCTTCGACGACACGCCTACCGCCGTGAATGCCTGGTCCGGCACTTCGATGACATGTACGGCCCCGGAGATCTCTTCCCCGTCCAACATCCCGGTCACTTCCGTATTGCCAGTTCCTTCCGCTTTTACACGCCCGGAGGTATCCACGCTGGCCACCTCGGTGTCCGCGCTCTGCCAGACCATGCCTTCCGCGTCAAACCCTTTGCCGCTGACCAGAGGAGGCCCGGAATCCTCCCCGGAAAGCAGATACAGATCCGCATCTTTCATCCCGACGATATTGACATCCGTCTTTAAAAGCTTCCCGCTTTCCGTCTGGCAGGAAACAACTACGGATCCCGCCGACACGCCTTCCAGCATGCCATTGGCATCGATCGAAGCAACCTGCGTATCATCCACGCTCCAATTGGCCGGCCTGCCGGAAATCTCATCATTGATACGCATCTGCATCTTATTCCCGGTAAACAAGTAATCTTTGTCCGAAATAATCCCCGCGACTTTTATCGTCTGGGAAACCGTCAGGCCCTTATCCTCACAGACAAGCGTTGCCTCACCATCCTTTAAAGTCTTGATCCTTTTGCCTGTCACCTGCACAACGCTCTCATCACTGGAGTAAAAGACCGCTTCCTCCGACGCGCCCAGTACCTGCGGCTCTGCGCTCTGCCCTTCCAGCATCATCGTGGATTCTTTTTCAAACCCCAACACATAAACCTTGCACTTCAACGTCCGAAGAGGCGTCTTCACCCGGACCGTTGTCGTCCCCGGATTGTAAGCGGCAATCAGGCCGTCTTCCTCTGTAGCAACAACCATTCCATCATCGGAAACAAAATGAGCCGCCATCTGCATCAAAGGGTTCGATAATTTAAGTTCGGTGGAATCACCGACCGTCATGGTAACAGAACGCGCGTTCAGATTACCGATACAAAGAGCCGGTACACCAAATAAAACCGCTATGCAGGCAACAGCTATCAATACATTACGTACTTTCTTCAATTTTTTCTCCCCTTTCAAAAATATAATCCCCTATAGACAGATTAACACAAACCGCTACATCTGTCGATAAAAAATTTGTCAAAAAAAATACGGTCATAGGACCGCATTTTTTTGGGATAAAGTTTTACTGCCGGAAACTCAACGCCGTAAAAGCCTCCGCACAGTCTCTTTCATCTGCCCTGGCTCACATTCCGTATCATGCAGCACCTCTGCATCCAGGACATCTCTGACTGCCTTTGGTATCGCGACGCCGGACACTTTTTCCAGGGCGGCAAGAAGCTCGATTTCATCCTGCTTTCCATACTTTTCATCAATGGCCGTCATCACGCTTCCCGCAAACTTATATGGGCTGGCCGTAGAAACAATGATGCATGGCTTCTTGTCCTTTGTCGTTTCCTTGTACCTGCTGCATACATAGGAAGCGACCGCCGTATGCGTATCCATCACATACCCGGTCTGACGGTAAACCTCCCGGATCCGCCTCGCCGTATCTTCCTCTGAGGCAAAGCCGGCCGCAAAGCCAGAGAGCTTCTCCCTCATATCGTCTGTAACCGTATATTTCCCGGCCGTCTTCAGTTCTCCCATCAATGCCCTTGTCTTTTTGGGATCCTCCCCTGCAGCCAGATAAATCAACCTTTCCAGGTTGCTGGAAACCAAAATATCCATCGACGGGGACGATGTCAGGACAAACGCCCTGTTTGTATCATATACCCCGGTCTGGAAGAAATCAAACAGCACCTTGTTCTCATTGGAGGCACAGATCAGCTTATCAATCGGGACCCCCATATTCTTTGCATAGTACGCGGCAAGGATATTGCCAAAATTCCCGGTAGGGACCACGATATTGACAGCTTCATCTTTTGCGGTCCCGCCACATTCCAGCAGTTTCACATACGCATATACATAATATACCACCTGCGGGATGAGCCGCCCGATGTTGATAGAATTTGCAGAGGAAAGCTGATACCCGTTTTCCGCCAGCTCCTCTGCCAGCCCCGTATCCGCAAACATCTCCTTCACACCGCTCTGCGCCTGGTCGAAATTCCCATGGATGGCCACTACATCCACATTGCTCCCTTTCTGCGTCACCATCTGGAGCTTCTGTATCTTACTGACCCCGTCCTTTGGGAAAAAGACAATGACCCTTGTGCCTTCCACGTCCGCGAACCCAGCCAGCGCCGCTTTCCCGGTATCCCCGGAAGTCGCGGCCAGGATCACGATCTCGTTTTCCACTGCATTTTTTCTCGCGGCGATCGTGAGTAAATGCGGCAGGATCGATAAAGCCATATCCTTAAACGCAACCGTAGCTCCATGGAACAATTCCAGGTACCAATCGTCCCCTTTCCGGACTAACGGCGCGATCTGCGCTGTGTCGAATTTGCTGTCATACGCTTTCCTGATACAACTCTTTAACTCCTCCTCCGTAAAATCAGTCAGAAACTCCCTCATGACCGCAAAGGCGGCCTCCTGGTACGAACAGCCGCAAAGGCAATCCAAAGATACGGAAAGCCTCGGCATCTCCGAAGGCACAAACAATCCCCCATCCTTTGCAAGCCCTTTTAAAACCGCCTGTGAAGCCGTCACTGCCGCTTCTGAATTTCTTGTGCTCTTATAATACAAAGCCATCCTCTACACCTCAGTCCAGCCTATACAATCCTGCAGATCCGCTGCCATTCACGGTCCAGTAGGCCGCCCATAGCCACGCAGATCCTCATTTCCGGCATTTTTTATCCGCGCAAAATGCACGATCCTTCCAAAACCTTCATGCGCCGCGTTTGCTCCCCGCTATGGATGCGCGGATGATTTCATGACCGTCCCTTAGCATTATAATACTTTACAAGCCCGCCCGCATCGATCAGCTTCTGCATAAATTCCGGGAATGCCTGCCCCTTAAATTCCATATTCTTGGTACGGTCATAGATGGTCCCGCTGTCAAAATCAACCTCGACCTCGTCACCCGCTTCAATACTTTGCGCCGCCTCCGGGCATTCAATGATCGGAAGCCCGATATTGATCGCGTTCCGGTAGAAAATCCGCGCAAAGGTCTCCGCTATGATGCAGCCCACACCCGCCGTCTTCAGGCAGAGGGGCGCGTGCTCCCTGGAGGAGCCGCAGCCAAAATTCTTCTTCGCCACGATCAGGTCGCCCGGCTGCACTTTTTTTACAAATTCCGGGTCGATATCCGCCATCGCATGGCCCGCCAGCTCTTTCGCGTCAAACGAATTCAAGTATCTTGCCGGGATGATGACGTCTGTATCCACATTGTCCCCATATTTAAATACATGCCCTAACGCTTTCATGGCCTATCTGCCTCCTACTTTCTCCGGATTTGCAATAAATCCCGCAATTGCGCTTGCCGCCGCCACCTCCGGGGAAGCAAGGTAAATCAAAGAATCCACATGTCCCATACGCCCTACAAAATTACGGTTTGTCGTAGACACGCATTTTTCGCCTGCGGCCATCACGCCCATATGCCCGCCCATACATGGCCCGCAGCTTGGCGTATTGACCGCGCAGCCCGCGTCAATAAAAATATCCACAAGCCCTTCCGCGATACACTGTTTATAAATCTTCTGTGTCGCCGGGACGACCATGACCCGCACATCCGGGTGTACCGTATGCCCTTCCAGGATTGCCGCCGCTTTTCTCATATCAGACATCCTGCCATTCGTGCAGGAGCCGATCACTACCTGGTCAATCTTCACCGGCTCCATAGCTTCAATCTCATCGATCGTCCTGGCATTCCCCGGAAGATGCGGGAAAGCAACCGTCGGGCGTACCTTCGACAGATCGACCTCCACCACGGCTTCATACTCCGCGTCGTCATCCGCCGCATAGATTTTGTACGCTTTCTTTGTATGTTCCTTTAAGTAGTCTTCCGTCAGGGCATCCACTGGGAAGATGCCGTTTTTCGCGCCTGCCTCAATCGCCATATTTGCCATCGTGAACCGGTCGTCCATCGTCAGGCCCGCAATGCCGTCCCCCACGAACTCCATCGATCGGTACAAAGCGCCGTCCACCCCGATTTTCCCGATGATATGGATGATGATATCCTTTCCGGACACGTAGGGGCCTGGCTTCCCGGTCAATACAAACTGAATCGCACCCGGCACCTTAAACCATGCCCGTCCGGCCGCCATCCCTGCTGCAATGTCCGTCGTGCCAACCCCGGTGGCAAACGCCCCCAGCGCCCCGTATGTACAGGTATGGGAATCCGCGCCAATGATACATTCCCCCGCCGCGACTACCCCAGCTTCCGGCAGGATTGCATGCTCCACCCCGGATTTGCCCTGCTCAAAATACCAGGACAGCCCTTGCGCTTTCGCGAATTCACGGATCGCCTTGGCATTTTCCGCTGATTTAATATCTTTATTGGGCGTGAAATGATCCGGCACCAGCACGACCTTATCTTTATCAAACACCTGATCCGCCATCTGGAAAAAAATCGGCAGCGCCATCGGACCGGTAATGTCATTTGCCATCACAACATCTAACCCTGCTTCGATCAACTGCCCGGCAAAAACCTCTGGAAGCCCTGCATGGTCAGCCAGGATCTTTTGTGTCATTGTCATTCCCATTTCGACCACCTCCTCGCGCATCTGCCCCCATCCCTACATCCGGCGGATGGGGCAGCTTGAAACGGATAAGCCAACGCACTAGCCTTTCCGTGCCATTCTACCATAAGTAAACAGTAGGGCGCAAGAAAGAATCATGAGAAACACAAAAACAATCAATGCCCGGCCATCCCCGGTCTTTACTTCCCCTTCCTCCGCTTTCTCGGAGATGACAGGCCGCACGGCGTTTTCCTCTGTGGAAGCCTGGACTTCCTCCTCGCAGGCAGGTGCCTCCGGCTGGTCCGGCGTCTCCGGTGTTTCCGGCTCTTCCGGCTCCGGTGGTTCCTCCATGTTTGTCAGTGTCCCCATATCAACCAGGAACCCTTCTTTCGAGATGGTCAGATGAATATTTTGCAGAAGTGTTTTCCCTTCATTCTCATCACAGGGAAGCTCATTGATAATATAAGTGCCGTCGTAGGGCAAAGCGCCCCATGCGTCGTTCACCGCCACGGTCTGGATAGAGCCGTCCTTTTCCTGATACTGTCCAAACCAAAGCCCGTCCTCAGCTTCACCGCCGTTTGTATCTTCGCTATGGCTGGCATACGCAGACGCGGAGCTATAATACCCATTGGCATCTGTAGTAAACGAATGCGTTTCCCCGGTTGTCTCTGAACGGATCTCAAAGGGAATATTTGCCAGCCGCTCCCCAGCTTCCCCTATTTTATTGAACTCAAAATCCCCCCGTTTGATGCGGTTGTACCTGGAAAAGGAATTTTTCCCCTGCATAGACACGGTCTCCCCGCTTTTCGTCACCTGGATGACCATAGCCTCTTTTCCAGATGCCAGCACATTCCCATCCGCATCCGTAAAACTGGCGTCTTCATTCAAAAGATATCCTTTTGGCGCTTTTGTCTCCCGGATGACATAAGTCCCAAGAGGAAGCACAGGATTGCCCTGCGCGTCAAAATACAGGCTATCCCCCTCCGTCTTGTATGCGTCCTGGTAAGCGAGACGGTATCTTACATTGCCTTGTTCATCCTCTTCCGCTTTCGTGGCGAAGCTCCAGGACCGTACCGCCTGTTTCCCATCTGCCTGTCCTTCCGTCTGGAAATAGCTGTCGTAGTATTGTATGGTAAATACCGCATTCTCCAGCGTCGCCGTCCCAAGCGCATACCCCTCCTTTGTCTCCGTGTCTTTTTTGATGATTTCCAGCCCCAGCCCGTCAAAAGCCGGCTGTTCCGGAACCGCCAGCGTCGTCGTCTCGCCCACGTTGATCTGGGCGGCCTGCACAGTCAGTTCCATCCAATACCCCTCCGGCCCGCTTTTTTCCTTGACGTAATAAGTACCGATTGGAAGCTCCAGGACATTTGTGCTTCCATCCTGCCCTGTGATAAGCTCCCCCGCTTCCTGCGTGCATGCCTGGTCGGTGTAAACCCCATAAACCGCCCCCTGCAAGGAATAACAATCATTCCCGGCTGAAAGATCCTGCAAGGAAGAGGTCTTGACAAGCTGCAGGCTTCCGACCTTCAATACCGGCGCAAGCACGATCGCGACCCTCTGCGCATCCGAATCATCCACGATCTGGTAAGCATGCCCCGCTCCTTCATATAGGTCTTTCTCCTTTTTAATCTGTTTTTCCAGGGTGGAAAAATATGTTTTCTGATCATCTACGGAAAGATCAATATCATCCACATAGATCCGCCAGCCCCCGCTGCCGATATGGTCGCGTTGGATATACCAGATCATACACTGCGTCAGCATATATTTTTCGTTCTGCGTGTACCCGGAAAGTTCGAAGATATGCTTCTGCGCAAGGCATGCCTCCACCAGTTCGTCCCCTTGTAAATATTTGGTGATATCGACCTCTTTGGCCTCGCCGGTCTGCGAGATGTTCTCCATCTGCACACAGTAAGCCATCTCTCCGTTTACTTTGTGGAGTTTTGCGTCGATGGTCTTATCATATACACCGTTATTGTAATGGATATAGCTCCCAATAACGGATTCCGTCACCTTGATATCCGCTGCTTTTGCCGTTTGAAGCAGCGCTAAAAAGCCGAATGCGCACATTATGATTGAAAAAGCGAGTATACACGCACAACGGGTTCCTTTATGAAGTTTTTGTTTCATACAACTCTCCTTTTTTTGAACACTGTCCCTTAAAGTTACATGGCTATCTTCAAGTCTTCCGAAAGCCGGCGCCGGCCATGCGGCCGGAGCAAAAAAACGTAAACGGTATAAACCCCCTTTCCTGTTCAATTTTCTCGTGTCGGAAATCCGGGAGGAAAACTCCCAATAAAACATGAAAAATAAATCTTAGAATTTTTGAACAGCCCTTATGGGCTCCTGTATCGGGCGTGATGAAAACAGCCTTTACAGGAATGTCTTTTCGTTATCTCTGAACGAGTAACCTTATCATAAACAAAACGCCGCGGCCTGTCAACAACGAAAAGGGACAGGGCAGCTCCGGCAGCGGATGCCCTTATCTTCCGCTTATTCCCGCTACTCTATCCCTAAACTGGCCGGATCCACTGGATTTTCCACAGCTTCCTTCCGGCGGCGTTTCCTTCGTTTCAGAAGTGCGCCGCCTTTATTATAAAACCAGAAGGAATACGCCAGCAGCTTCCCGGCGCGTCCCATCCTTTCCCGCATTGTTTTTGTGTAAAAATTCCCGGAAGCTTCAATCCCGTCCTTTTGACGGAACATTTCGATCAGCTCTGTCTCACGGGACACGTCTTTCGGCAAAATTGTATAAGCCATGCCCGCGCACTCCACCTTGTGCGCGTCACTGCCGCCAATCCCAGGCTTTTGATATTTTCTGGCGATCCGGAGGGCTTCGTCATTCGCCTCCTTGGACTCACAGGCATTGAACGTCTCAAAAAAATCAAACTTTTTGAGTAGTTCCGGATGGCGCACATACTGTTTGGTCTTTGTAAAACTCATATACTTTTCCCCACAGGGATGCGCCGGCCCTAAAATTCCCCCGTGCCGGTGGACAAAATCAACCAATTCCGATACCGGAAGGCCCCTCGTTTCCAGAAGCCGCATTTTCACCCCTTCCGGCATGATACAGATGATATGCCCTCCGTCACAGGTATCGTACTCGATCCCCTTTAATACGACAAAGTCCGTATGGATCCGGCTTTTCATATGGGTTTTCCAGAAACGGTAGCCTTTGTATGTGTCATGGTCCGTGATCAACATCCCATCAAAGCCTTGGTCCTTCAGCTTTATAATATATTCATCCAGGCTGACTTTACTGTCAACCGATCCTTCCTTCACATGGCAGTGCATATCTAATTTCATAGGTCACCCACCTTCATCCCGGTCTGTGCGGGGCATCCTGCGTCAAACGCCGTCTCAGCAGAGAGTAAGAGATCAGTCCCGTTCAACCCATCCGTCCCCGCTGCCAAGCTTATATTGTTCACCCAAAGCATCCGTCATATACACTTCTACATAATAGTTCCCATCCCTTCCCCCAAAATCCTCTATGGCAACCCTGCCCTTGTATTTCCCATCTCCATACTGTTCCATCGGTATCCATTGCAGGTCGCTTTGATCCTCCTGCGTCCACACAGCCATTTCCAGCGACTGCGGTTCTGCCTGGATACCGGTCAGCTTGACGGCTTTGACTGTAAACGCAAACGTTTCTTTATTATAAGTTCCGACCTTTATCTTTGCGCCCGGTATCTTTTCCTCGCGCCGCAGCACTTCCTCATTTTCCTCGTCAATCGCGGCCATGTCTTCCAAAAACCGGGATTTTTTCAACAGCTCCCCTTGCACATAATCATACCCGAAACGCTCCAGGAGCGTCTGTGTGGAAGAAAAGAGGTTAGTCCCAAGCCCAAGCCTGTCCCCATCGATGCGGGCTCCCAGCGCCGCAAGGACCGTCGGGAAAAAATCAAAGGTCGAATACGCCCGTCTTTCTGTAATCTCAGGCTCACAGCCTGCATGGATAAAGGAAGTGTAGACCCTGCGCCTGTAATCACTGCTGACATCCGCGCAGAAATCCGTGTCCATAGTCAGGTGATCCCCAACCAGCACAACCGCCGTATTCTCATAAAAATCCTGCTGCTTCACCCATTCGATAAACTCGCTGGCCTGCGCGCTGGAGCAGGCCAGTACGTTCGCGTACTGGTTATCCCCAAACGTATCCTTGCACCTGCCGCATACATAACCATCCTCAAAATGGGTGTCCACGGTCAGCATAGTCAGATTAAACGGGGAATCCTGCCCGGACAACTCCATCAGCTCCTCTTTCGCAAACGCAAACAGCTTCTCATCCTCATATCCCCACCACACCTTGTAGTCGTCCGGGATCCATCCATTCTTTTTCGCATAGCCGTAATCCAGGATATCGTAATCCCCATGTTCCGTAAAATACAGCTCCCTCCCACCAAAGACTGCGTCGGAGCCAAGCAGCAAAGCCTGGTTGTAACCTTCCTGCGCTAAAATATCACCCAGCCCTGTCACACCGCCAAAAAAAGATTCCTGCGTATCCATATCATTCCCGTCAATGGGAATATTGAGCGGAAGTCCCGTCGTATGCCCGAACATCGCCCCCATCGTCCATGTTGTCCCGGACAATGGATAAGCGCCGTTCAGTGCGGCATCCGGACCGGAAAAGTCCTCATTCTGCTGTGCCAGCGCAGTCAGTTCCGGAATGGTATTTTCTGGAAACGCCCCGCCATCCTGCTGGTCCGCATAGGTCATTTCCATAGATTCCAAGTAAATATAGATTAAATTCTTCTTTTGGGCCGGAAAAGTGATCGCCGTCTTTGCCGGATCCGCGTAATAATCTTCAATAAAAGAAGAATCCTCGCCCTGCGCTTCCAGATACGCTCCTGCATCCAATGTCCGATAAGTATAAAATACGGCGGCGCAGGACCCTGCCACCGAAAAGGCAGAAAGGACAAGCATAAGGATCCGCGCAATCCTTCCCCGCCTGCTTAGGAAAAACAGCGCAACAATTACTAAAAACATCATTGCAAGCGCAGGCAGCGCGCAGACTTGCAGATATTCTTTTACCATTCCCTCATTCGTGCCTTCCAACGGCGCTTTCAAGTGGAAAACCAGCTCATTCACAGTTAGGTTGTTCCATGTGCGCAACATCCATCGGACGCTGCAGCATAAGAGCATACAGGATCCACACAAAAAAACGGATATAAAAACGCCTGCCGCATCGATTATTTTTCTCAATAATGTAGACCTTCCTTTGTATTGGCAGCCATGGTTCCATTCACGGTCAGGAATCCCCCGTAATGGGACGCCTCCCGCTCCCCAAGCCTTATTTTATAGTAGACTACTGTATGGATGATTGTCAAGAAATAAGAAACTGGAAATATTCAGAAACCAGAGACTTTTGACCCTGGTATCATTTGGTGTTATACTTTTCTAAATCAGGAAAGGGAATCATAAAGAAGGAGGCGTACCATTATGGCCACAGGCAGCAATGATTTTCCGGTCCCGCCGTATGCCCATACCTACATTGCCATCGACCTGAAATCCTACTACGCGTCCACCGAGTGCGCCGCCCGCCACCTGGACCCGCTCACGACAAACCTTGTGGTGGCGGATCCAAGCCGTACAGAGAAAACCATCTGCCTGGCGGTCAGCCCCTCTCTCAAAGCCCTCGGCGTCCCAGGCAGGCCCAGGCTCTTTGAGGTTATCCAAAAAACAAACGAGATCAACAAAAAGCGCCTGAACGCCTACCGGAGGGAACACCACAACTACAGCCTGCAATTCACCTCCGCCTCCCATGACGCCACCGCCCTGGCAACCGATCCATCCCTGGCGCTTTCCTACATCGTGGCCCCGCCCAGGATGAACTATTACATGAAAGTATCCGCTGACATCTACGGCATCTATTTAAAGTATGTCGCGCCAGAAGACATTCTTGTATACAGCATTGACGAAGTATTTATAGATGCCTCGCCTTACCTTCGGACCTACCGTATGAGCGCCCGCGAACTGGCTGTAACCATGATACGGGAAGTCCTCTATACCACCGGCATTACGGCCACAGTGGGGATAGGGAGCAATCTATATTTGGCAAAGGTGGCCATGGACATTGTGGCAAAGCACGTAGAAGCCGATGCGGACGGTGTGCGGATCGCAAAGCTTGATGAAGAATCGTATAAAAAGATTTTATGGTGCCACAGGCCGCTCACAGACTTTTGGCGCATCGGGCCGGGGATCGCCAGGAAGCTGGAGCGGAATGGGATGTACACGATGGGGGACGTGGCGCGGATGAGCGTGACCAACCATCCTGTAGAAATACATATAGCAAAGCCCAGGAAAGGCGAGAGCAGCATCCAAATGATGGAAAACGGCGAAGAACTGCTGTATAAGCTTTTCGGCGTGAACGCGGAGCTGCTGATCGACCACGCCTGGGGATACGAACCGTGTGGGATCGCCGACGCAAAAGCCTACAAGCCGATGAGCAAGAGCATGGGCTGCGGGCAAGTGCTGAAAGAACCGTATACGTATGAAAAGGCAAGAACCGTGCTGAAAGAAATGGCGGATTCCGTGTCTCTGGATCTGGTGCGCAAGGAAATGGTATGCGCGCAGGTCGTGGTAAGCATTGGGTATGATACGGGCAGTTTAAGACGGGATGGAACATATTTGAAATATAAGACCACAGGTAAAATTTTTCATGGCGCTGTAGAGAAGGATCACTACGGCAGGCTAGTCCCAAACCACGCCCACGGCAGCTATCATTTTGATGACAGGCATGGCAGGCACACAAGCTCATCCCAGGAAATCATCAAAGCGGCCTTATCTATTTTCGATAGCAAAGTCAATAAGGATCTTCTCATCCGCCGCCTCAATGTAGCCGCTACGGAAGTCATCCCGGAAAATGAGATGAAGGACAGTGGCCCAGAATTTACGCAGATGGATTTATTCACGGACTATGCGGCGGTTGAGCGGGAGAAGGAACAAAGCCGGAAGAAAGCGGAAAAAGAGCGGAAATTGCAAAAAGCGATGCTGAATATAAAAGACAGGTTCGGAAAGAACGCCTTGCTCAGAGGGATCAGCTTCACCGATGGCGCTACGGCCAGGGAGCGGAATATGCAGGTCGGCGGACACCGGGGCGGTGAGGAAAGCGCTGAAAAGGACGCGGATGATGACGGCATAGAAAGCACAGAAAATATGGATGGGAATATGAAGGAGGAGTGGATACCATGAGCAACCGATCCTATACTTGGGAGGAGAAATCCTACGACCACAGCTACGATGACATCATACATCTCTCCCGCCCTGTGTCAAAGAAGCATCCGCCGATGGCTATGGAGGCACGCGCGGCTATTTTCACCCCATACGACGCACTCTCCGGTTACTCGGACAAGATCAAAGAAACAGCGAGGATTACAGAGGGGTCGTCATCACAGGACAACCCCCATAAATAATCCCCGCCGAAAGCATTTGTTTGGCCGCCTTTTCAATGGTCTTTTGGCCGTCCCCGTCCAGGGACTGTCCCTGGTTACGCGGGTTCGATTTTTTTCGCCGCAAGAATATTCTGGCTCGTATCCGCCGCACCCGCGTCAGCGGTTATTTTCACACGCGTCCCATTTGCGTCCCCGTCGGTTGTGTCTTTCGCGTCATCCTTCGAAAAGGTCATGGTCGCGCCATCGTCCGTTGTAATCGTAATCGTATTCGTGGTGCCGTCGGCAATGACGCCGGTGTACACAGCATTTTCCGCCGATTTATTCGAATCAGAATCTTCCACTTTGCTCACAACCACACTGTCCGGATCGGACAAATCCCCCGTATAGGTAACTTTTACGGAATTGCCGGTCTGTATCCCATTGGCGTAATCATGCTCCGCGTCTGAGATATTGACGGTGTATGTCTGGCCGTCTGTGGAAAAGCTCAGGGTATTCATGGAAACTTCCTCCACAGTACCTGTCGCCGTCTTCGGAGTGTCATCCGGCTTCTGTTCGTCCGGCTCCTGTTGATCGGGCTCCTGTTTGTCCGGCTCCTGCGTCTGATCCGGTTCTTGCTGATCCGGCTCCTGCGTCTGGTCCGGTTCTTGCTGATCCGGTTCTGATTGGGGGGTCTGGACTGGCTGGGGCTGATCCCCCTGCTGCGGCGTCAAAGCGTCGCTTCCATCTGTTTTTGCCGCCTTCGCATCTTTTTTCGGAGCCTTTTTCGACAAATAATCCCCATAGATATACGCATCCTTGTCTTTATAGCTCACGCGGGACCATCCATTGTCACAGGTCCCTGTCCGCTTGATGGAATCCCCTTTTGCCAAAGAACCTATCACTTTTGAATCCGTAGAATAAGACTCCCTTATATGGACGCCTGCCGTTGCGTATACGGTTTCATCCACATCCTTGATCTTGACTTTCTTTTTTTCTTCTTTTATCTTGTTCTCATCATCGTCGGTAATCTTAAGGACCGTTACATTTTTGGTGTCTGTCCCCTGTATCTCCCCAATATAGGTAACGGCGACCCAATTCCCTTCCCGGATCCCGTTTTTAAACTTATGCTCGCAAT
Source organism: uncultured Dorea sp. (assembly GCA_964650695.1). GTDB lineage: Bacteria > Bacillota > Clostridia > Lachnospirales > Lachnospiraceae > CAZYVA01. The sequence goes on from CAZYVA010000001.1 coordinate 48,563, forward strand.
TATTCGCGCAAAAAACCAGTTCTTCCCCGTCATTTTGTTTGATCGTGATCGTATTTTCCGTAATGCGGACTAACGTGCCAACCACCGTTTGTTCCTCCTGCTGAGATTCACCGTAGTCTTCAACAGAAGTCACCGTGGCGTTGGATGTATCCGTTCCATCGATTTCCCCATCGTAATTAACCATGATCTCGTCGCCGGAACGCATATTTTTGGAACGGATCTCAGCCGAGGACAGATCAAAATCATACTTTTGCTTCGCGTCCTCCATCTCTAATGTCTTCCCGGAAAAAGACAACAGCTTTCCTTCCAATTGCCCTTGTTCATCCACTTCCTTCTCAACGACTACCTCTTCTTTGGTCGTCTCTTTTTCACATCCCGTCAACGCCATAACAACAGCAGCGCCGATGATGCCAGCCCATTTTATTCTTCCATCTATCTTCATCAAAAAACCTCCTATGTAATTATGAAAATCCTCTCAATTAGACTGGTAACCTCCCCACAGAAAAAGAAGCGGAATAACCAGCCCCAGGATCGATGAAGCGGAAAATCCGTCCGATACCGCTGTCATGACCATATTGATCAATGCCAAAACCAGGATGACGCATCCCCATATCAAAACATTCTGCCTGGATTTATACTGGAGCCCAACGACGCCTGCCACAATTTCCGCAACTGCGCCGATGATCCCCATGACCAGGCTGCCTGTTGCCACGCTTTCTGTCTGCGCCAAGCTGGCAAGCTTGTCGCCGACCGCGATCAAGGCAATATCACCGATCAACGAGATAACGCCGAAAATAATCAGCAAAACCGATATAACCTTTAATAATGTACTACGTTTCTTCATGTTCTGAATCCTCCTTTCTTTCTGTCACATATATGAGTTACCCGGCAAATGGAATGAGACTACGGTTTGTCCCTCATCTCACATATTACATGTTACATCCAGCGCAGCGCATCAATGGGGTTCAGTTTTGCGGCTTTCCTCGCTGGATAAATGCCAAACACAATGCCAATGCCACAGGAAAAACCGGTGGCAATCGCCATTGCCCGAAAAGAAAGCTTCGCTTTCAGCCCATTCAAGCCTATCGCGGTAATCATGGACGTCAACCCCATTCCCAATAAAATGCCAATCACACCCCCCAAACTTGTTATAATCGCGGACTCACATAAAAACTGGGCCACGATCGATCCCGTCCTGGCCCCCAGGGCTTTGCGGATACCAATTTCCCTTGTCCGCTCCGTCACGGATACAAGCATAATATTCATGACCCCGATCCCTCCGACAACGAGGGAAATCCCTGCCACCAATGCTATGAACGCTGTGATCCCATCCATGATCGGCCCAAACAAATCGTCCAGTTCCATGTCTTTTTGCTGTACAAAAGGGTTCTCCCCCAAATCCTGGTGCCTCGCATCCAAGATCCGGATCGCCATTTTGGCAATCTGCTGAAGCTTGTCCGGATCTGCGGCTGTAATCGCCACCGATGAGAAACCATCAATGGGATCTCCAAAATCAGCCGCAAGCGAAAAAGGAAGTTCCAGGGAAATACTTTTATCCATATCCATATCCTGGGAAGATTCTTCCATCTCCATTTCTTCCGATGACGTCTCGCGGATCCCCAGGACCGACAATTCCTCAATGGTGTTTTCGATATTGACTTCGATCTCCATCCCGATGACGTCGGTGTTCCCAAAAAGGTACAGCGCTGTGATCTCATCAATGACGCAAACCCGCCGGCGGCCTGTGATATCCTGTTCCGTAAAGTAGCTGCCGCTGACGACAGGGGAGGTATACTGCGCATCCGCGTAGCCGGCAGTGGCATAAGTAATGGATGCCTTAAAATCCCCCTTGCCTGTTGTTACCATGCCCTCCGTAAGGGAAGTGGACGACATGGTTGTCACCAGCCCTTCCAGCGAGTTTTCCAGATAAAGGATGTCGTCATCCGTGATCACTTCGGTAGCTGTGACTTTGTCACTGTCCGTCTGGATAGTCACCGTATTGTTCTGCTGGCTGGAAGCATCCACGACGTTCTCTTTCAGGCCGTCCCCAATAGATATAATCGTGACGACAGAGGCAATCCCTATGATAATGCCGAGCATAGTCAAAAAAGAGCGGCCTTTATTTGTGCGGATATTCCCCAGCGACATTTTGACATACTCTAAAAACCTCTCCATTGCGCTCCCCCCTGTCTGCCGTAAACTGTATTATTTCTTATCCGCCAGCTTCGGCTCCGCTTTCATTCCTTCTTTGATATCTACGCTCAGTTCATCGACAACATAATCTCCCTTTTCCAACCCGCTTTTCACTTCTACCTGCGAAACCGAGGATACCCCCAATTCCACCGGCTTTTTCTTCACGGTATCATTCTCGATGACAAATACAAAATTGCCGTCGGAGGATGCATTCACAGATTCCGTCGGGATCACGGGCACCTGCTTTGCCTCGGCGGTCACCATCGAAATTTTGACGGTTGCGCCTATACAAATGTCTTCATCCGGATCGTTGACATGGATTTTCGCGTCAATGGTAGGCGTGCCTTCCTCATTTTCCACAGCGATCCTGTTTATACTGGTCAATTGTCCGGTATATGAAGAATCGCCCATTGTAATATCGACCGGTGTCCCGACCGTAAGGCTGGCATAATCGTCCGGGGAAACTTCAATCCCAACGCAAACCTCTGACGTGCTTGCGATGCTAAATAACGCGCCTCCCTGGGCGGCGGCATTGCTGTCTCCTACAGTAAGGGAAGCAACAACGCCATCCATATCCGCCCGGATCCCTTCCCGGCCTAACTTTAGCAATTCTTCGGAGGGTAACGCCGCAAGTTCTGCCAGGTTATCGCTAATGTCTAAATTTTCTAATTCGGAAGAGGTCATCCCCGTATCCGCCGATGTGTTTTTCGCGGCTTCTGAAGCCTCTTTCCACGCGTCATACGCATTCTTGTACTCTTCCTTCAACGCCGGATATCCGGCGTCATCTATAGTAGTCTTGCTGGTCAATTTCGCGTTTGCTGCTTCCAAATCGGTTTTTGCCTGTGGAAGCAGGTTCTTTATCAAATCCTGGTACCGGTCCACCTCTTCAATCAATTTTTCTTCACTAGCACTTGCTGTTCCCGCGTTCTTCTTCGCCAGCGCCTCCTGATAGTCCTTTCCGGTCCCGTCATAGATAGCGGAGAGGGTTTCAATCTCTTTCTCGTAATCCTGGATTGTCTGCTCCAGGCCCGCAATCTTTTCCTGCAGCGCTGCGATCTGCGCCTGGTTCTTGGCGCTTGCGTAAGCCGCTTTGTTTTCCTTGTACTCCTGTTTGGCCTCGTTCATCTGCGCCTTCAGAGAAGCCGCTTTCTTCGCGAGCTTTTTCGCCTTTTTATCCAGGGCAGCCTGCGTCTTTTTTTCTTCCTTGACGGTTTTCGCGTTCTGCTCACGGCTGGCTTTCGAGGAATTGTAAGCGGACTGTAACGTAAGCTGCGCTTCCTTGTTGTCCTCTTCTAAAGTGGACGTGTCAAAGCGGATCAACAAATCCCCGCTTTTTACCAGTTGGCCCACCTGGGCATAACAATTCAATATATTGGCATTCACCGGCGAGTAGTATGTTTTTATTTTTTCACTTTCGATCGTCCCGCTGGAATTGTACACCGTCTTTACATCGCCGTCCGTTACCTTTACAACATTTAATTTTGTGATGTCTTCCTTGTCTTTCTTTTTTCCTGTCATCGAAAAAAGGACCGCGATGATGACAATCACGCCGACCACCGGCCATATGGCCCATGGCGGGATTCTCTTTTTTGGTTTTACCGGCATTTCCTCATCATCCAAATCATTTTCCGAAAGGATGTCCACGTCAAAATCTTTCTCCTGATCCTTTTTCATGATTCTGCCCTCTCTTCCGTATTGATGAAATCCGCTTCGATCCTTCCGTCAATAATCCGGATCACCCGATGCACCTGTTTTGCGATATCATCATCATGGGTAATAATGATCACCGTCCGTCCGCTTTTATGTAATTCCTTCAAAATATCCATGATTTCCTGCGTGGATTTTGTGTCAAGGTTCCCGGTCGGCTCGTCCGCCAGGATGATGGGCGGCCTTGCGGCCACCGCCCGCGCGACCGCCACCCTTTGCTGCTGCCCGCCGGACAATTCGTTCGGGCGGTGATGCATCCTGCTTTCCAGCCCTACCCGCCTTAACGCGCTGACCGCAAGCCTGCGGCGCTTCTGTCTCCCGACGCCGCGGTAAATCAAGGGCAGCTCCACATTTCCGATCGCATCCAGGTTGGCGATCAAGTTGAAACTCTGGAAAATAAACCCGATCTTCAAATTCCGTATATCCGAAAGCTGATTATCCGACAGCCCTGACACATCCCTGCCATCCAGGAAATATTTCCCTGACGTCGGCACGTCCAAACACCCGAGCATATTCATTAAAGTAGATTTCCCGGATCCGGAATGCCCTATGATGCCGACCAGATCCCCCTTTTCGATGTCCAAGCTGACACCGTCCAGTGCGTGTACTTCATTGACGCCGGGATTGTATATTTTTTTTATCTTTTCAATATGGATCACACTCGCCATCTTGTCCTCGTCCAAAACTGCAGGGAAATCCCTGCGCAACCGGATGCCAAAGCCAAAAATCCCTGGCGCACGGAATATCCCTGATCTCAATTTCCCGCTTCCGCAAAAAAAGCTACCTTCATGAAAATACAATTAAAAATAACATATTCCAATAAGGAAATACAACAGCAATGTGGGGGGACTTCGTGGAAAAAATATCACATCCTGGCGATATCCGGCCGCAGCTTAAGGCCAGCCTGTATCACCCGCCACGGTTCACTCATCCAAAAGGCGGAGCTTTCTGATCTCCAAAACGGCTTCCGTCATTGTAGAAACATCCAGTTTTCCGTAAATCGCTTCAATATGGGAACGGACGGTTGAAAACTTGATGCCCAGCTTCTCCGCTATTTTCCGGTAACTGTATCCTTCGCACATCAGTCCGGCAACCTTTTTCTGTCTTTCGGTAAGCATAGGTATCCCCCGCGGTTCCCTGTATCCGGAACGCATACGTTCCTCTTTCTTTTGCTCTATGCATTTAAAGTAAACCTTTTTCACAAACGTCTCTGACAAGCTGCCCTGGTAATCCCCACGGATGACCCAGTTTTTCAAACGGCATAAAAGAGGTTCCAACCAGATCCCCTCATTGACAAATACCTGCTCCAATTCAAGCTCCTGCGCCATTCCCACTGCATTTTCCAGACAAACGGTCGATTTTTTACGGTCTTTTTCCTTTTCAAACGTAACCGCCCTCAAAATCTCCAGTTCGATCACATCAATGGTTCTCCTCATCTCCTTGCATAAGGCAAGGAGCTTTTCCAGCAGGACCAGGGCTTTATCAAATTCTCCCGCAACCATATACGCCCTTGCGCAAGTCATAGATGGATACAGGTTCCAAAACGTCGGCTTCTCAGAAATGGGTACGGCGTTTTTTCCCAGCCAGTCTTCGGCCGCTTTCCGATCCTGGAGATACAATTGGTTTTTTATCGTGACGGCGTGGAAATTTGCTGAAAGATAAAACGCTTTTTCATCCGCGATCATTTTACGTGCCGCATTTTGTATTTTTTTTGCCTCTTCATAATCCTGCATAGCCCGATAGACTTCCATCAGTATCATAAAGACACAAAACCTGGATTCCGGTGCAAAACCCTGTTCCATTTTGGAAAATGCTGTGAGCGCGGCCACTTTGGCCTTTTGAAGTTCCCCTTTTTCATAGTACAGCCCCGCCCGGGTGCATTCCACCAACATCTCACGCTCTTCCCCCAAAAAACTTCCGAAATAAGCATCCAGCATATCTGCAGCAGCATCCACATCCCCGGCAAAGAATTCGGAAAAGTCACGGAAAGAGCGGTGGTAGAACGGAAAATAAAGGGTTGCCGTCCCCCGGACTCCCTGAAACTCTACTGTGGGCGGTTTTTTCATGGCCATCTCCACAATATCCTGCACTGAAAACCGGAAATCCATCAAATATAAGAAAAAAACATTATGCGCCAGCTTCGGGGTGCGCTGCGTAATCCTTTCGTAATTCCCGTAATACTGATCCGCATAGTACCGGAAATCCTGCAGCCTTCCATCATTCCTGGCAGTGAACGCCATCATATAATACAGGTGCGGGAATTGCCTGGCCGCCTCTTCGTCCAATACATTGCGTACCACATACATGACCTGCTCAGAATCGAAGGCCGCCCGGTCTACCGTCTCGAGCATGTCAAAGCAACTGGCAATTTCCTTGTAATCCTTTATGGCCGCAAACCGCTCTGTGGCCTGGCAAAAATGGTTCTGGCCCTGATGCCATTTTCCAGCCCGGCGCATCTGACGCACGCGGAATTCTTCCGGCATGGCAGAAAACCTTTTCCGTAAAAATCTTTGGAACAGCTTATGAAACCGATAAGAGCCATCCTCCCGCCTGCACAAAAACGCGCCTTCCCTCTCTAGGCTGCCCAATATTTGCTCCGGCTCCTTCTCGCCGGTAAGCGCCCGGCATAATGGCTCCGTCAAGGTTTCCTCCATGCAGACCTGGAGCATGAACTTTCTTAATTTCCTATCCCATCTCTCCCACACAAAGCTTTCCAAAAAATCATCCAGCATGCTATCGGTGATCCTGCTGTTCAAACCCTTATTTTTGGAAAGGAACACCGCATTAACCCCGATCGGCCATCCTTCCGTCGAAGACATGACAACATCCGCCTGCTCCGGTGTGAGATCTTCTCCCCTTACTCTGTAAAATTCTTGTATTTCTGTTTTATTAAACAGAAGCTGCTCCTGTGAAAGGAACCGGAACTTATGCTTCAAAAGCAGCCCCCTGTACATTTTAGGCAGGAAAGTCCTGCTCAATATACAGATCCGGATGCCTTTCGGCAAATACAGCAGAAAATCCAAGACAGCCTTTTGTGCCTGGGTATCCGTAATAGAATGAAAATCATCAATGGCAAGACTTCCGCCGCAATCTTTTGGCATCGCAAGAACAGACCGGATCAGGAATTCCTCCGGGGCTTTATGAAAATCCGGATGATTCACAAAAGCGGATATCTCTCTTGCCTTTTCCATACATAGCCCACATGGGATTTCCCGCAGCTTCCGGCACACGCCCTCTACAGTATTATCGCGCTCATCCAGCAAAACCATAGCCCCCGGCTCCGGAAAGCTTTCCAGCCACTGCTTTGCAAAAATGGATTTCCCAAAACCGGCAGGGGCGGATACAAAAAGGATCCGCGGCTCCGGCGGCTGACCGGCAAAATCAAGCAAACGCTCCCGCCGGAGATCGTCTTGAAATATCGTCATCATACAAATTACCCTTTCTCATTCCTGTAAAAAACAGATCGCCCATCTCTGTTTCGCCCCCTCTGTTTCTGCCTTTAATTAGTGAATACTTACTTACCATTCTTCCAAAAAAAAGAATATCCCCCCTCGATTTCAAAGCCCCATGATTCCGCTGATCCCCTTAAACATAAGGTTCCAGATCAAATTCCGGCTTTCTTTATCATCCGGCAAATCTTTCGAAATGATCCGTTTGGCAAACAAGCCTGTTGTATCCAATATGTATGTCCATAGAAAATGGCCGGTCACCTCGTTGAATGCCTGATATTTTTCATTCATAACGTTTACAAAAGATATAAAACTTTTAAAATATGAATGCGTGTCTTCATCGTTTGCCAAAATAAACTGGAGATACGGTGAATCCCTGTAGGAAAAGTAAAAGACTGTGCGGTAATCCTCTTCTACAAGCAAATCAAAATACGCAAACCATAATAGACGGATGAACTCCACCTCCGATAAGTCCTGTCCTGTCAATGCATACAAAGTGGAGTCCATCCGCGCAGCAATCTTTTTATGCATGACTTCATAACAGCTATACAGCAGTTGATCTTTGGTCGAAAAATATTTATAAATCAATGCCTCAGATATCCCTATACAATCAGCGACTTTTTTCGTTGTAAAAAAAGAAAGGCCATGCTTATTCACCATTTTCATTGTGACATCCAAAATCTCTGCTTTTCTGTTTGTTCTTTCCAAGGGGCCTCCACCTTCTTCTTTTCAAAAAATGCTTAGGACTTCCTTTAAGAACCATTCCAACATATCCTTATAGAGCAATAGGGTTCCTTGAGCCTTCATCCCGTCTCTTTCATTGATCATCCTATTCCTTTTGCTTTCCTGCCTGCTGCCGCCCCACGTCCAGCAAGCCTTTGACCATCTTCCCGTTTTTCCTGCTGGCCGACGCGGCCGCCTCCCGGTTTGCCTTTCCTGCCTCAATCAGCTCCTCCCGCAGTATCCGGACATCCTTCGGCGCTTCAATGGCAAGTCTTACGCCGTCGCTGCTGCTTTCGGCCACCGTAATGCGGATATCCCCGTTCACAACCAGGGATTCTCCGGTCTTCCTCCTCAGAATCAGCATACCTATGCCTCCTCCTTCTGAAACTCCCTCAACCTGTGGCGAAATCCATATTCCTGGGATTCCAGGATCACCTGCCTGGCATTTTTTGTAACACAGTTCACCACGATCGGGCATTTCAGGTTAACCGTGGATTCCTCCGGCGGCTTTTTCACGACGCAAAAGACATAATACGATAAATCGTCTTCATTGTCCGTTCCAAGGCGTTCGTAATCCTCTTTGGCAAGGACAGGATGGTAATCCTCTTTCAGCATAAACGGATCCATGATAATGAATGATAGATTCTCATCGTCTACGCTCTGCAAAAGCAGGATCGCATCACAGTCACGGTCCATCATGATCGGGACAAACCTCTTTGAATCCTCGAAACCGAACACACCATCGTCAAACTCAATGTATGCCTTTTCTTTATCCATAAATCTGCCTCCCGGCAGGGGAACTGTACATCGTTTCCAGCCCCCTGATGCTATGATTATGCCTGAACATCGACCTGTTCACCTGTAAAACGGGCTGACGCGCTCGGCGGCACATAGATCGGGTCGCCGATATACTTGATCTCGATCCCCGGATACTGGGAAATATCCAACTGAATATCCCCAGGTATGAATTTTATGTCGCCTTTTTCGATCTTCGCGTCGAAATTCAATTTATCCATCTCATACTCAATGGAGAACTCCGGCGCTTCCCACTCGATATCAGGCCCGGTCGTCGGTGTGAACGCCATCTGCGCATTCCCAATCCCGGTTGCCGTGCGCTGCGCAAAGATCTCGTTCAAAGTCTCGCTCCCCGCCCCGATCTTTGCTTTCAGCAGTATCTGCCCTTCACTGGCGTAATTCGCCGTTGCCTGGTATGCAGCGCTCCTCCCCTTCTGCGCATTGGTCTCGATCTGCCTCGCCGGCGTCGGCGACACAGAATTCCGCGCCTCATACGTGTCCATATGAAGCTTGATCGGATGGCTTCGGATCGTCATGCCGCCTTTGTCCCTGCTGATTTCCAGCTCAGCAGTCCCGCTTTGATACTCCAAAGAGGCATTTTGAATCTTTAACTCATATTTGATTGGTACGGTTGTAATCTGTAATAGCTGTTCCATGTCATCCTCTCCTTTTCCTCTTCAAAACAACAATACCGTCTATCCAAATGCATATAGACTATGTATATACATTTAACCCTTAATCCATGTAGTCTAAAAGCGACTGGCCCAGGATGCTTGTTCCAATCTTGAGGGACGCGTTGTAAACGTACTGCTGCCACATATATCCTGTAATGGCCTCAGACGTTTCAATGCCGACCGTATCATCGTACTGCTCCTGGATATTGATCTGTTCGTTCTCCAGCTTGTCGCTTGTCGTCTCTAAAAGCTGCTCCTTGCTGCCTATTTTCGCGAAAACGTTTTCCAGGTCTTTTAAGCCGTTATCAAATTTTTCCCAGAGTTTCCCATATGCTTCGCTGTCGAATTCATCCGCCTCCAGAAGTTCCGCCATCTTTCCCGCAAGCACGACCAGGTTGTTGCTTTCGCCATCATCATCCACGCCATAGCCCACAACCGCGATCCCCGGAAGCGCCGTGTCGAAAGCGCTGGAGGAAACGACGTTCCCCTCATCATCAAACTCCAGCCCAAATCCAATATCGACATAGGAATGCTCATTCGCCAGTTTTGTCATGACCTCTGTGTCATTGACATCCTGCCCCTGGTAAAGCAGCGTCAGCCCGTCGTCCGACAGCGAAAACGGGACGTTTGACCCGTCCGCGCCCGCAAGCAGGAAAGCGTCCCCGTAGGTTGTATTCAAAATATTGACCATGCTCTTCTGCATCTCCCGGATAGACGTTGCATAAGCGCTTCTGCCGCCCTCTCCGGTCGGGTCGTTCATTGCGGCTACAGAATAATCCTTGTCAATGGTCTGCACGATCGAATTGATCTCAAGTACCACGTCCTCCTGGCTCTCGATCCATTTCTGGCTGCTGCTGACCGTACTGATATAATCCTCATTCCTCGCGTACCTGCGGTCAAGGACCGCGCCTTTTGCCGCCGCGGAGGGATCTTCATAAGACAAGTCAAATCTCCTTCCCGTCTCCACCTGCTTCCTGGACGCTTCCAGGCCCCCAAGGGAGTTTGTCAAATTGTTTTGATAATTCCGCATAATCATATTTGTCGTGATGCGCATAAATTCCCACCCGCTTTCTGTTATCTGCCTACAACTCCAGTGCCTGTGATCAGCCTCTCCAAAATCTCATCCAGGGTCGTCATCAGACGCGCCGCCGCGTTATAAGACTGCTGGTAGCGCATCAGGTTGGTCGCTTCCTCGTCCAGGGATACGCCCGAAATCGACTCCCTGGAATCCTCGACCTGGTTCGCCACGGACAGGTGGTTTTCCAGCATGGTCGAGGATGCCTGGCGTTCAATCGCCTGTGTATTCCAGATATTGGTATAGCCTTCCGCCAATGTCCCCCTGAACACCACCTTTGATCCATCGCCTGTGGTGAATTCATAAGAATCCGTACTCAGGGCGTTGATCATCTTGAGTACATTGGTATTGGCCGTGCTTCCGGTCTCGCCGTCCGCCGCCGTCTTGACGGAAATCAGGCCCGTCACCCAATCCTCGTTCAGCCGGATATTTGATGCGGTAAATGTGTCAGACCCGTCTGTCGTCACAAATAAATCCTGCCTCACCATCTCATATTCAAAAAGGGGATTGCCATCCGAATCGTAAAGGACGTTCCCGTCCGAATCCGTCTGATAGACGTAATTCCCATTTTCATCCGTCTTATAGACAGGATTCCCATCCTCATCCAGCTTCTGCGTTGCGTTCAGGTCGTTCAAAACCGTCGCGAACTGGTTGATGAATGAGTCGAAAGACTGGATATAATACCCTATCCCCTTCACATCCGTCGCCGGAGTGTCATATGCCTCCGATTTATTGAGCATATCCAAATCGCCTTTGAGTACGCCGTTCTCCAGCATATCCGCAGCGTTCCCGGACACTGTCCCCTCAGCGTCCGTAAAATAAAGCCTCATCGGCACCGTCGCGTTCCCGTCCTCATCGGTTGCGGTCTTCACGGAAACAGAACCGCAGTGGTTATCGGACACCAGGCTCATCTTTGTCCCGTCCGAGAGCTTGACGCTGATGTCCAGTTCGTCCACCGTGATGCCGCCGCCCAAGTTGTAATCTGTATAAGTCACGTCAATCGGGAAATACGTCGCAAGCTCATCGATCAGGGAATTCCTCTGATCCTGGAGCTCCAGCGCCGGGTTCCCCAGTACCTGGCTGTTTTTGATCGAAATGTTCAGGTTCTTGATCTGCTCCAGCAGCGTATTGATGTCCGGCACGACGGATTCTTCCACTTTCTGGATCAGTTCGTCCTGGACGTTCTGGATATCCGTCGCATTCTGATGGACCGTATCAAGGAAAATCTCGCACGCGGACCGGACCAGCGCGTCGGCGGTGCTTGTATCTGTATTCTCCGTCTCGGACAAGGTCTGGAGCTGGGATATGATATTTTGCAGCTTGGTGCATACCGCATCCTTATCCGTCTCATCGAATACATTCCCGATATCCGCGAGGATGGTATCCATCGCGTCAACCGTCCCTACCTTGGCAAGCTGGGCGCGGTACTGCACATCCAGGAACGCGTCCCGGATCTGGGAAACGCTTGTCATCTCCACGCCCTGCCCGACCCGGATGTCGTACTCGGAGCTGGCGAAGCCCGTCCCGACCGGCTCCAGGCTCACCACGTCCAGCCGCTGCCTGGTATAGCCCTCCGTATTGATATTAGAAAGGTTCTGCCCCGTCACATCCAAAGCCGTCTGGCTGGCGCTCATGGCACGCTGCGCTGTATTAAAACCTGCAAATGTCGAACGTATCATTTCTGCATTCCTCCTGTATTCCTCTCTCCTGCGTCATGCTTTCCGGTCCGTTATATGCCGGGCCTGCGTTTCTCTTGTCCCATCTCCGTTATAGGCGCCGCTTTGCTGCATGGCTTTATTGATCATGTGGAGATTGTTCTTCAACATCTCATTCGCATCTTCATTGACGTTCCGGAACTTCTGGAGTTCCTGGTCAAACGCCTCAAACAAAGGCAATAACTTTTCCCTCTCCTTTGCAGGCGCCTGATCCAGGATCTCCCGGAACCGCAGCCCGCCGTACCCGGCTTTCTCCTGGCATGCCGCCAGCTTTTTTTCCAGCCCCCGGAGGTTCATGATCATCGCCTGCTCCTTGTTCATGCAGTCCTCCACCGCCGCAACGTGGTTGTCCCGAAGGGCTTTGAGCTTCATCTGCTCCACGGCGGTAAATTGCTTAAACAGGCTTGTCATCTCCGTAATTACCTTTTGAAATTCCTTCATTCAGCTATATACCCTTTCCATAAAAGCATCCTTGCGGCAATCTGGTCTGCGTCCGGGCGGTAAGTCCCGTCTTGTACCTGCTGCTTCAGGCTTTCCAGCTTCTCCGGGGCGGTCACAGCCCGCACATCGGTGACTACGCTTTGCGTAGCTTCCCCTGCGATCCTCTTTTCCGCCGCCGAGAACCAATCGGAGCCGACAATGACCCGATCGATATTCTTCCCGGCAGCCGCATCGCTGGAAGCGGTATCCCTTGTCTTAGGCTTGAAGGCCATATTGTCATAACGCCTGATCGCGCTGTCAACAGCTATCTTCATTTCCTCATCTCCTTACCTGCCTTGCGAACATACTTCCTATCTCTATCCATACCCGTAACTGTCCAGTACCTTCACAGCTACGATGCAAAATCCATGGAAATCTGCTTCGCAGATGGGATTTTACACGCTTGGATCCTGTCCTTACAGTCTTGGCGGCACGCGCTTCAACCTGTGCTTAACAATTACTAGTATTCTTCATATTTTAAATATCGTCAAATCAATGCAAATATTAAGTTTCTTTTCCTACATTTCACATTTTCTTTTTCTTCGCCTGAGCCTGCGCTCCTCCATAATCTCCCGCTCTACAAAAATATCCCCTGCTTTGACGTCATAGACGCCGTTCCTTACATCCGCTACTTTCACGCCCGCCGCAAGCGTGACCACCCTTTTTTTCATAATGCTTACCAGTTCCCGGTCATGGCATGCCACAACGACCGTGATCCCCATCCGGTTGATTTCATCCACCAGGCACATGAGATCCCAGGAAGAAGATGGATCCAGGTTGGCCGTCGGCTCATCGAGGACCAGGATATCCGGATCCGTCACCAGCGCCCTGGCAAGCAAAGCCCGCGCCTGCTCCCCGCCGGAAAGCTCCTGGGGGAAGCTTGCCCCCTTGTCCGGGATCCCGACCGTCTTTAACGTCTGCGCCGTCCTTTTCCTGGCCAGCGAAGGCGGCTGATCCGTCGCGTACATAGCAAGCTCGATATTCTGCCGGATGGTCTGCTCCGCCAAAAGCCCCATATCCGCCTGCATGATCCCAAAATTCCTTCGGTACAGTGGAAGCTGCTTTTCTGTCAGTTTTGAGGTGCAGCTTGCACCGACCCACACCTCGCCTTTTGTTGGAAGCTCCTGCCCGCTTAAAAGCCGCAGGAGAGTGCTTTTTCCCGAACCGCTGCGCCCGGTGACAAACACAAATTCGCCCTCCTCAATCGTCAGGGAGACATCCTCCAACGCTACCGTATCCACCCTATAAATCTTTGTCAGGCCCTTTAGCTCGATCTCCTTCATCCGTTCCCTCACAAACACAAAAATGCCGACTTCGCAAGCGAATTCCCCTTCACTTCCTGATCGACATCTTTTGTCCGACTTTCAACAACCATTCCCGTACCGCAACGTCATGCTTACACAGCGCCTTTTTTTGCATAATGCGAATCCTGTCCAGCCAGCTTACGGTTCATGTTGCGGTCTACAACCATCACCCTTTCCCATAGGCTCCTCACATTCCCGGCAACCCGTAGGAGCGCCGCCCCCTCTTTCCCATATGGGGTTTCGGAAACCGGTTCCTTCCCCTTGACGGCTTCGGCAATCCACTGGGAAACCTCGGCCGGCGCACTGTCACGCAATAGGAAAATATGTTTATCATATTCACGTATTTTGTTCAGTTCCTCTTCGCGCATCTCCAACAGCATCTGCACGCTGACCCTGTCATTGCGCGAAAGCGTCTGCGCCATCTCTTCCGTCAGCCTGCTGACCTCCGACATCGTATTGTACTTTTTCTGGAGAAGCTTGGCGATCTCCGTCAGTAAATCCTGATACTGGTTTTCCATAAGCCCGTCACACTTTCTTTTCTGCTTCCGCAAACGCATCCCGCAGTTCTTTCATAAGCGGCGTCAACTCATCGATAACCTCTTTCTTCCTGCCTGCCGACAAGCGGACCAACTCATAAAGGAAAAACTCATACAACCGATCCAGTTGCCTGCTGATATCATATTCAAAATTCAATGTCTTTCTCAGATAATCGATGATCTCCCTGCTTCTCTGTACAGATGCGTCAAAGAGGGAATAGTCCGCCCGCTCAAGCGCGATCTCCGCCCGTTTCATCCTTTTCAGCAATTCATCATACAGAAGGATCAACATCTCACCCGGCGTCATTGTCAAAATCGTCTGTTCTTTATATGTCTGATATCCATTTGCCATCTTTTATTCTTTCCCTCTTTTCCCCTGATTGCTTTTTCCTAACGCTGCAAGAGCGTATTCCTGCCTCCCGATCATGTATAACGGCGCAAAGTTGCGTACCCGCCTGCCCGGACGTCTCCGCCAATGTCTTGCAGGCGGGTACACAGCCAGAGGTTTCTATGCATACAAGGAACTGAGGTAGCTTGCCTGGGAATTCATCTGGGCGATCAACGTCTCCAATAACGTAAACTGCGATGAATAACGGTCGATCTCCGTCTGCAGCTTGTCATTGAGCTGGTCAATATAGTCATCCAGGTCATCGATCTCTGTCTGGATGGAATTGCTCAGGATCGTGGTCGGCGCATGGGTGGAACCCGCGCGCGTCACCAGGATGCCTTTGGTAGCCCCTGTCGTAGATCCGTACTGCTCCATCACCGAATTGATCTTTGTGAGCAGGCCGTCCTGCGTGGTCCCGTCCGATTCCCGGTTGAGGACTTCATACACTGCGTCCGGGTCTTCCTCCAGTGCCGCACGGAACGCATCTTCATCAAAGACAAGCTTTCCATTGTCCGAATAGCTGGTGGACGTCGATATCCCCATATCCATCAAAGTGATACGGTCCTTTCCACTGACAACCGACCGCAGAGCGTCCGACAGCATACGCAGGTCACTGTCGCCAAACAGCAGGCCGGAGTTCGCTTTTTCTTCCCATGCCGTAATTTCGCTTTCCGTCATTTCCGCTTTCTGCTCGTCGGTCAGCGGCTGGTAATCCCTGTCCGGCTTCGTGGTGAGTTCGGTGTTAACAAGATCCACAAGCTCATTGTAGGCGTCGATCATCCCCTTCACAGCGGATACAGCCGCGTCCGCATCCACGCTGGCCTCAAAGGAGACGGCTTCGGTGTCGATCGCATTGCCATCCGCATCATAGCCAAACGCTTCCTTCAACGTAATGCTCAGCCCGTCCATCGTCAGCGTGTTCGTCCCGCGGGTGATCTCGACCTCCTGGCTGGAACCTGCGTATTGCACGCTGAGTACGGCATCCTGGCCGGCGGTATAATTGTCATCCGTGATTGCGCCAAATAAAGCGGAAGCAATGTTCCGGTCCGTACCATCCTCTCCTGTCACCGTATCGAATGTGATCCCACCGCTCGCCCCGTCTTCGGTGGAAGTTAGGACAAACTGGTTCGTCAGCGACTGGTACTCCACTTTGACGCCCATATCCTCGTTGCTGTTAATCTTGCTTATGATGGATGAGATCGACTCATCCTTCCCAACCGTGATGCTCACACCATTGATGGAAAGGGTATAATTGCCGTCCGCGTCCGCCAGGCTGGCGTTGGCCGCGTCCATGTCCTCCAGGGTGCCGGACAGGTTCACCCTGTTCGCCGTCCCCGACTTCACGCCAAAAGCGCTGTCCGATGTAATCGCGAAAGTGGAAGACGAATCCACCGTATAACCTGTGTAAAGCCCTGTATCCGCATCTTTCGTACCAGTCCCGGCCTTGATGGTCGTAAACGTAAGCCCTCCATCCTCAATGCCTACCGCGATCCTGCCGGAACCGTAAGTCTTATCAAGCTGCGTCTGCAAATCTTTCGCGACATCCGCCAACGTAGCGCTCCCGTCCGTATAGTCGTCCAGTGTGATCCAGGTCGCAGTCCCGTTATAGGCAAACTGCATCCGCTGCCCGCTGATCTTCTCCGCCAGGCTCTTGGTCAGGTGCGTATCCGCCGCGTCCCCGTCCGCTCTTGTGACAGTAAAGACGCCTTCATTTTCCGGATCTTCCTCGACTTCGAACCCCAGGTTTTTCAAAATATCCGCGCTGCCGGTCCCGGAAAAGCTGACACTTTCTTCAGCCTCAAATTTGAAATTGCCATTTTCATCCGCAGTGACGCTCATAACGTCTGACAGTTTCTTTTCGTTGCCATCCGCATCCTTGACCGTCGTTTCGGCAAGGGCGTCATTGACCGCCTGCGCGGTCGCTGCCGCTACTTCCGCGTCAGTCGTGCATCCGGACAGGTCGATATCCCCGATCTTCACTTCATAAGTCTCATCGCCGTACTTCACAGACAGCGTCTGCCCCGCCACTGTGCTGATCCCGGTATCGATATCCGTCAGCGCCGTCCCCGCGGCCGCACCGAGGAGCAGATCCCCTGTCTTAAGCGTCGGGTCAATGCCGACAGACGCCGTCATCGTCGCGTTCTTCGCAAGCTGCTTCACCCTTGCGATAGACATCAGGTTCGTCGTGGTCGCCGCCCCCGATACCGACACTTTGCTGCTATTCGCCCCCAGCGCGGCAACCTTGCTCCTCGAAAACAGTGTTGAGGAAGTCAGGTTTGAGGCAGATGAGTAAGATGTATAGGTATTTGTGAAATTATACATCAGATCCGTAATGTTGCGGATCGCCGTCTGCGTCCAGGTGAGCTTCGTCTGTTTCTGCTTCTGGGTGGCGATCTTCGACCTTGTACCCGTAGTCATCGACTCGATCAGGGCCTCTGTATCCAGGCCGCTTGCCAATCCTGTATAACCATGGATATACGAAGAGATCGAAGATGTGGTTGATGTAGATGACGTTGTTGATAATGATGCCATAGTATCACTCCTTTTTTACCATGAAACTTGCTTTCTCGCGGCCGCAAGGGGGCGGGAAAGCCTAGTTGAATGTACTCAGGCGGCACTTAGCGAGATCTTTCCGGACTTCATGTCGATGAGTTACCTGAGAGTAAACTTCATTTTATGCCGCTGCTTTTTTCCTATACTATACTTTCGGCATATTCCTTTTGGAAATTAAGCGATTCACAGAAAATTCAAATTGTTTCTGCCAGGCTGCGTTCCCATAAAGGGAACCGGCTTCCTCCCCGTCAGTCCCTGCCGTGGTGCGGCCGCTCCCGGACTGTCGTGCAAGCTTTTGTGATTTCCACCGTGATCTGCCCCATATAATGCTGGGCATAAAAATTCATCAACGGCGCTATGGCTCTTTTTTCGACAACCTCGTACCGTGGCGGGAGGTTTGTCAAAGTCAGCGCGATAACATCCGCGATGCACCTGGAACACATACAGTTGCCGAACTGCTTCATGTAAAACACAACTTTGTCCTGGACCAGCCTTTCCAAGACATTAATAAATACATAATCCGGCTCCAGGCCGGCCGTAATGGCATCGTTTACATCAATCGGCTGTTCTGTTTCGTTTGTCCCCTTTTCTTCCTTGCCCATATGTTCCTCCAACGGCCCGGCGCCTGGTTGTGGTGCATCCGTCCGTCCGGATGACTTTCCTGCGTCCTGGTTTTCCGGCTCTTTTGGCTCTTCGGGCGCTTTTTGCTCTTCCGGCTCTTTTGGCTCTTCGGGCGCTTTTTGCTCTTCCGGCTCTTTTGGCTCTTCGGGCGCTTTTTGCTCTTCCGGTCCTTTTGGCTCTTCGGGCGCTTTTTGCTCTTCCGGCTCTTTCGGGCTACCCTGGGCTTCCGGCTCCTCAGACTCTTCCAGTTCCTTCTCCAGCATCCGGTTGACCGTATTGACAATCGTTTCGTCTTCATTTTGGGAACCGATCACCTGCACATTGACATTGGATGATTCCTTTGCTTCCGAAGCAGGCGGCTTCAATTTTTTCTCAACGCTGTCTTCCTCGTTTTCCCCGTTTCCCGCAAGAAGGTTTAAGACATGATTGGTTTTACTCGTTTTTCTTGCCACGCTACTTTCCTCCCTCAACAAGCTGCAGGACTTCTTCTACAAATGCGGCATAATCCTTGGCCGGATTTGATCTTGGCGAATATTCAAAGATATTTTTCCCATGCGCGGGCGCCTCCGCCGCTGTCACCCCGTTCCGGATGACCGAATGGAATACCTTTGTGCCAAGCTGCTTTGCTACCGTCCCGGCCATTTCCTTCACATCGGCGGAAAGGTTCCGCCGCGTCTCGTATTTTGTAAGGACAATCCCCATGATCTCAAGGCTGGGGTTTACCGTCTGCTTAATCGTCTCATAAGTGTCTTTGAGCTGTACCAGCCCTACCAGGCTCAAAATCTCCGTTGACATCGGGATGATGAGCGAATCCGCCGCGCTGTATCCGTTCAGGGTCAGTATATTGAACGCCGGGGGTGTGTCGATGATGATATAGTCATACATCTTTTCCACCTCATCCAGAAGGTTCTTGAGCAGCATCTCCCTTTTCTCGCCGCGGAACGACGCCTCCGCGCTGCTCAACAGGATATTGGACGTAATCAGATCCAGTTCCTTGATCCTCTGGATCGTGTCATAGACGGGAACTTTCCCGCACAGGGCTTCATAGATGGTCCGGTTTCCCTCCGGATCCGCCCCAAGGCTGAACCCCAGATTCCCTTGCGGGTCCATATCGACAGCCAGCACCTTTTTTTTCGCTCTTGCAAGCCCCGCCGCAAGAGACGCGGATGTCGTTGTCTTCCCTACCCCGCCTTTTTGGTTCGTCAATACGATCGTATGTGCCATTGATTACTCCTTTTCCTGCGTTTCTGCCGCTTCATCCGGCGCGTCGCCCTCCTCCATGTCCGCGGCTTCCACCTTTGCCGCGATCTCTTCCGGCGTCGGCGCCTCGCCAGGGCGTTCCATATCCGTCGTCAGGCTGCGCCAGATGGAATTGACTTCTTCAACGCAGTCCACGTAAATCTGCGCCAGGTGGTCGCTTGGGATGCCAAGCTCTTCCGCCAGACGCTTGCTGCTCTTCCAGTCCGCATGCTCATAAGCGACAACAAGCCCCTGCACTTTCCCTGGGATTCCAGCGCCCCTTAGGAGGCCGTCTTTGACTTCATCCGAAACCGGGATCTCCACAAGAAGTTCTTCCAGCGGCGCGTTCACCATATATCCCAATGTAGAGAACATGCCCATCATATATGCGTCCGAAGGCGCAAAGCCGGAATTGGGCACCCGCCCTGCGATCTCCGACGCAAGCTTTGCCCGGAGGAACGAGATCTTCAGGATTTCTTCCGAACCCGGCTCTTCCTCCTGCTCAAAGCTCAGCATATAGACCCAATGCCTGAGCTGCCCGATGCCAAGCGTGACAAGCGCCTGCCGGATGGAGGCCGTCCTCCGGCGCAGCGCGAAATACGCGGAATTTACCAGCTTCAAAAGTAAGTAAGTAAGCCCGGCGTCCCGGCTTATGATATCCTCCACCTCTGTGAAATCCGGCTCGTCCTTCGACACCGCAATCATAAGCTGGAAAAAACTCCCCTGCATATACTCGATCTTATCCACCTTGGATATCAATGTGTTCGCTACGTAATTTCCCTCCAGGTACTCCACATTCAAATCCAGCGCCAAGTGGTAGCCTTCCTCGTTGTTGACTGCCGTCGCGATGCACTTTTTCCCGAACCCTTGCGTCATCTGCACGATGTTCCTGGCGGTCTGTACTTTGTTTGGGTTGGAAAGATATTCCTCTATATTGATCCGTACATAAGAAGCATATTCCAGCATACTGAAATACTTTGGCGCAAACTGGAAATCGTTGATCGCAAGTTGATACCCCGCGTCGCAGTACCGCTTGATGATCGTCATTGCCAGCGGATGGATGATAACAGTATCTTCAATCTGGATCACGACTTTTTCCTGCCCGAACATCTTCGGCGTGTTCCGAAGGAGCAGCGATGGCGTGAATGTCACAAACATCGGTTTATCGTTAATGATCTTCGTGCTGTTGGCAAGGAGGAAGTTGGAGATCGTGTCCGCCGCCGACGTCTCATTGTTATTGTAAAGACTGTCTCTCCCTCCCTGGAACAGTAACTCATACCCGTATATCTGACCTGTCTTTGTATCCTTGATCGCCTGTCTTACTACGCATCTGTCCATTGTAATTATTTCCCCTTTGCTAATAATCCATCCATGACTTGTACAAGATGGCCGATTTCCGGTTTGGAAAGCTGCTCGTCCGCGCCGATCTCCTTCCCCTTGATCTCCATCTCCGGGCTGATCAGGGACGAGAAAATGATCAGCGGGATCTTCTTTAACCTATCGTCCGTCTTCACCAGCTTTGTCAGCCTGTGCCCATCCATCCGGGGCATCTCGATATCGGTGATGATCAGGCTCGCCTTTTCATACAGGTCCTCATCGTCCCTGACCGACTCAAGGTAATCCCATGCTTCCTGCCCGTTGTTGAACTGCACAAGGTTGACGTAGCCCGCCTGCTTGAGCGCCTGCTCCACCATCTTCGTCAGAAGCACCGAATCCTCCACGCAGAGGATCCTGCTCATATTTTTATCCCTCTCGCCAAGCGCCTCGATCTCTTCAAGCTGGATGCTCGTCTCAGGCGCGATCTCCGCCACGATTTTCTCAAAATCCAGAATCGTGACAAGCTGGCCCGCGCACTGCGCGATCCCGGTCGCGATCCCTTCCTCACCGCTATGCAGCGTCTTGTCCGGCTTCTGGATGTCTTTCCACGAAATCCTCTGTATCCCTACAACGGAATGGACGCGGAACGCGATATTCATCTTATTGAAATTCGTGATGATAAACAAATCTTTATCCTTTTTATCCGATGGGTTGGATGTAAGGTAATAAGGAAGGTCGATCACGGTCAGCACGATATCCCGGGGCTTGAAGATCCCCTCCACCGCCAGGTGCGAGTGGGGGATCGGCTTCACCTTATCCGTCATCATAATCTCTTTCACTTTCGCTACATTGATCCCATATAGCTCGTCATAAATCGTAAACTCCATAATCTCGATCTCATTCGTTCCCGATTCCAAAAGTATCTCTGTATTCGCCATAACTGCTGTCCCTTCCTTCTTTCCATTTTAGTTCCTGATATATCCCTTTTCCCCACACGCCGCAATGCATCCGCCTGTGCATGGTTCATATAAAATATCGGCAGGAATGCCGGTTTTCTAAACCTTCCGCCAATAGAAATCTGTTACGATCCGCGGCCCAGAGACCGCCCGTAATACCGATCCGGGGCCGGAAACCCTTGTTCCCTGTGATGGCGCGGGGGCTCCGTGTCCCCACACTCCCGCAATCATATAATCAATTCCTGCCGCCCTGCGGTACGGACCCTCACCACTCCATCCTCTACATTCAAAAGCATGGTCCGCGCGTAATTCAGGCCAACGTCCTTGCGGATGATCTTGATCTGCTCTTCCCGGAGTACCCGTTCCACGCTCTGGATATTCCGGTCGCCGATATTGCCGATCCCCCCGGCGCCACCCATCTCGAACATTTTCGCGCCGCCTGCGATCTTGCACTGGTAACGGGCTTTCATCCCTCCAAACACCGCCAGCTTGCGCAGCGTCTCACGGATGCCGGAGTCCGCGAATTTAAATACGTTGGAGGCGTCAAATTTCCCGGCTTCCGGCAGCATGATATGGACCAACGCCCCCAGCTTGATCATCGGGTCGTACAATGAGATGCCGATGCAGGAACCCAACGCGTATGTGATCAAGACCCCCTCGCGCCTTGCGATCTTCATATCCGCAATACCCACCTTGATATCTTTACTCATACGGCTTCACCAGCCTATCCATCAGATAATTCAAGGATTTGATATCCGGGAGCATCAGAAGGTTGCTCTCTACATGTTTCCCGCCAATCACGCATTTTCCCCGGATCATCATGATCTTATTGGACTCATACCCAAGCTCCGCCATCGGGACCGTCATGATCCCGCCCAGCATATTGACCGCGAACCCCGGCACGGACAGGGATATATCCATATCCGCCAGTTTGGACAGGGAAAGGACGTAATTGGAAATAATGATATTGCCGACCTCCGTCAACGCCGACATATCCATCTCCCCAAGCTCCATATAATCCGACACCGTCTTTTGCAGGACGTGCGTCAGGACTTCATTGATGAATTCCATCTTCATCACAAAAAGCATCACTCCGCTCATTTCGCCGCTCATCTCGACTAACACGCCGCTTACCAGTTCTTCCGGGTCCCCCAGCGCGTCTACCGATTCATCATACCCCAGGATTTCCACAGAGGGGATCGTCATCCGGACCTCAATCCCCAGCATGCTTGATAAAGCCGTCGCGGCATTCCCCGTCCCGATACTCCCGATCTCCTTCATCAGATCCTTCGACATATCATCCATATCTTCGTAACGTGCAATCATTACTTTCTTCCCCTTCCCTTACGCGCTACCTGCGCAGCCCGTTAATCGTCTCCTCAATCTCATCCGACGTCTGCACCATTTTTAATGCATAGGAATATGCCCTCGACGCAATGATCGTGTCCGACATTTCCTGTGCCAGGTTGACATTTGACAGTTCCAGGTACCCTTCCACAAGCGTCGCGTCTGTTGAAAGGTATGGCGCGCCGTTTTTCGCCACCGGGCTGAACTCTGTGGAACCGACGGATTCCATGCCGTTTGTGTTGGCAAAGGTGTAGATGCCCGGATCCGCCGTCAGATACCCGTTTTCATAAGTGATGGGGCGCCGGTTCGCGTCCAGCACCAGCTTGTTGTTGTCCGTCTGGAGATAGAATTTCCCGTCGCTGTGGAGGGACAGGTAAAAATTGCCCGCCCTCGTATAGGTGATATCACCGCTGACCTGGTCGCGCAGCATGAAAAAACCGTCCCCGTTGATGGCAAAGTTCCATCCGCTGTCATCCTGCGCCTTATCCATGCCATTGGTCGTATAATCCGTATTGGTATGCTGCACCTTTACCCCTGTGCCTGTGGTAATGCGGTCGTAGCTGTGCATGTTGTAATACAGCAGGTCCATGAATACCGCGCTTTTTGTCTTATAGCCGACGGTATTGATATTTGCAATGTTGTTTGATATGACATTCATTTTGTCCTGCTCTGTCATGGCCCCTACGGCCGCTGTATAAAATGAAGCGTTCATCCTTTAACCTCCGTCTTTGATTGTTTTCCTTACTGTCCACAGCAGACGGGCCCCTTGCCGCCATCCGCAGGAACAGTCTTGTTCTTTTATGCCGGCCCTATCTTGACGATCTCGCCCGCCAGCGTGTCATACATCTTCTGCACCTGTGCCACGCTCTGCAGGGCGCGCTCAGTTGTGATCATATCCGTCATTTCCTGGATCGCGTCCACATTGGAATCCTCCACCGCGTACTGTATCACGGTTGTATTGACATTCCGGGGGTTCCCGGTCG
Source organism: uncultured Dorea sp. (assembly GCA_964650695.1). Taxonomy (GTDB): domain Bacteria; phylum Bacillota; class Clostridia; order Lachnospirales; family Lachnospiraceae; genus CAZYVA01. Next base: position 72,618 of record CAZYVA010000001.1, read on the forward strand.
CGATAAACAGATCCCCCGTCGTCTTTTCCAGATCCGTATCGTAATCATTGAAATCCACCACGCGGATCCGTCCAAGGTACTGCTGCGTGTCTGAATTGTAAAGGTTTCCATAGGAATCGCTTGTGATCCGGTCGGTCCCAAGGTAAATCCCCCGGCCATTTCTCCCCAGGACGCGCCCGACCCCATCGAGGTACAGGTAGCCCTGGTTATCCAGGCAGAACGATCCATTTCTCGTATAGTACGTCTGCCCGCCGGAGCGCACCGCAAAAAAGCCGTTGCCCGACAACATGAAATCCAGAGAACTTGCCGTGGAGGTGATCCCTCCCTGTGTGTAATTCGTCACATTGCCCGCGCCTGCGGCGATCATGTTCATATCGCCGATGGCGGTCTGGCTCTTGTCCGCATTCCCGGTACGATACATCATCACATCCTTGAAAGTTGTCTGGATGTACGTATCGCTCTTAAAGCCGGGGGTTGTCACATTGACCATATTGTTGCTGATAACATTTAATTTCCGCGTCTGCGTCAGCACGCCGGACGCCAGATTGTAAAACCCCTGAAACAAAACGCTGATCCTCCTTTCCGCGGCAGTCCCTGCCCTTAACCCCTTTCCTTCTGCTGCATATACTGTTGGAGCTTCCGGATTGCGGTAGCATGGATCTGCGAAATCCTTGGCTCGCTCACATCCATGACTTTTGCGATTTCTTTCATATTCAGCTCCTCCACATAATAGAGGGAAATCACGATCTGCTCTTTCTCCTTGAGGGACTGGATGCCCTCCTTCAAGGTCTGCCGGAATTCATTTTCCAGGTACTGCTCCTCCGGCTGCGTATTGAAATCGGAAGCAAGCACGCCCGATACTTTCTGCTTTTCCTGGCTTTCCTCCATCACCATATCCAGGGACAGGACGGAAAACAGGTTCATCTTCCCCATGACGTTCGTAAGCCTTGACTCCGAGATCCCCAGTTCCTCTGCAATCTCCCGGTCGGTCGGAGCCTCGCCATTTTCCATGTACAGTTCCATCGTCTTATCCTGGATTTCCTTGCACGTTTTGCGCACGTTCCTTGGAATCCAGTCCTGCTTCCTCGCGATGTCGATGATCATGCCCCGGATCCGCCGGGAGGCGTAAGTCTCAAACCGTGCGTTTTTACTGGCGTCGTATTTGTCCAATGCTTTCATCAGGACAATCACGCCTTCGTTGACAATATCTTCGATCTGGGTAAATCCCAGGTATACGTCCCTCATCTGCACCGCAATGCTTCTCACTATGTATAAATAACGAAGGGTAAGCTCCCGTTTCATTATATCACTGCCGGTTTCCTGATACAACCGGAGAAGTTCTTCGTTTGACATCTGGTCCATCTTTTCCTTCTCCATAGAGCCGCCCCTCCTTTCCTCTCATTATGAAACTGAACCGTACCCCGCCAGGGGTGCGGGAAGCCTCGTTGGATGTACCCGGCAACACGGAGCTGGCGGTTACTGTTTTGCGCCCGTGATCGTCCCGATTGCCTGGATCTGGACATTGTTTGTAATCTCATGGAATGACAAAACATAAACCGCAGGGTAAAACTGCTCCAGCATCCGATAGACATACACACGGATGACCTGGCTGGTCAGGATGATCGGATCCTGCGACAGCTCGTGGAACTTCTTCGACATCGTGCCGATCTGCATCACGACATTCTGAAGCACGTCCGGCGGCAGCGCCATATAGAAGCCCTGCTCCCCTTTTGTCAGGCTGGACACCATTTGCTTCTCCAGATCCGCGTCCAGCGTCAGCACCCGCATCTGCCCGCCCTGGCAGAACTTGCTTGTGATCGTCCTCTTGAGGGCGGTTCGTATATTTTCAATCACCGTCGTTATATCCGCGTTCATAGACAAAGAATCGGAGATACTTTCCAGTATCGTCTCCATATCCTTGATCGGGATCCCTTCTTTCAAAAGGCTCACCAGGATCTTCTGCAGCATCCCGTAGGAGACCACGTTTGGTATCATCTCGTCCACCAGTTTATCCGCCCGCTGTTTTAAGCTGCCCACAAGCTTCACGACTTCTTCCCTGCTCAAAAGCTCATAAGCATGCCTCCGTATGGTTTCCGACAGGTGCGTCACCATAACGGACAACGGATCGATCACGGTATAGCCGTAGATTTCCGCCATCTCTTTGTTTTCCGGCAGGATCCATCTGCTCGGTATCCCGTAGGCAGGCTCGATCGTCTCGATCCCATCGATCTCCCCTCCCGGATTCTCCGGCTCAAGCGCCAGATAATGGTCGATCAGGATCTCACCCCGCTCTACTTCCTCGCCTTTCACCTTGATCACATACTGGTTGGTATTCAGGCTGGAACTGTCGCGCAGCCGGACAGACGGTATGACAAAACCCATCTCCTGCGCGTACTGCCTGCGGAAAATGACGATGCGGTTGAGCATCTTCCCCCCGCTTCCTTCATCCACAAGCGGGATCAGGCTGTACCCAAATTCCATCTCTATCGGTTCCACCCCGATCAGTGAATATACGTTGTTGATGTCCCGGAAATACTCCTCCTCGCTCGGAGCGCCGGAAGCCGTTTCCGGCGCGGCGGCCTGGGCAGCTTCTTGGGCTGCCTGTGCCGCTTCCCTCATCCTGTTCGCCAAGTAACGGCCGCCCAAGATAAAAAAGATGGCCAGTATGCTAAGCTGGAGCTTCGGCATACCCGGCACAAACATCAGGACAATCAGTACGAAGCCCGCAAACATGATCGCCCTTGGCTGTGCCAAAAACTGCTTGGACACGTCCTCGTTCAGGCTTCCTTCCGACACGGAACGGGTGACGATCATGCCCGTCGCTGTCGAAATCAGGAGCGCCGGTATCTGGGAGACCAGCCCGTCGCCCACTGTCGCGATGGAGTAAACGTTCAGCGCTTCCGTCACATCCATGTCGCCCATCACGATCCCGATGACAAACCCGCCAATCAGGTTGACAAACGTGATGATGATCGACATGATCGCGTCGCCTTTGACAATTTTCGTGGCCCCGTCCATCGCGCCGTAAAAATCGGCTTCCCGCTGGATCTTCGCACGGCGGACTTTCGCGTCCGCTTCCGTGATCAGGCCGGTACTCAAATCCGCGTCGATCGCCATCTGCTTACCTGGCATCGCGTCCAGGGTGAACCTGGCCGCAACCTCCGCGACACGTTCCGCGCCTTTGCTGATCACGATAAACTGCACCAATACGATAATGATAAAGATGACAAAACCAACAACAACATTCCCTTGCAGCACGAACGTACCAAATGCCTGGATCACTTCCCCGGCCGTCCCGGAATTCGCCAGGATGTTCCTCGTGGAAGAGACATTGATGCCAAGGCGCAGGAGCGTCGTAATCAGAAGCAGCGACGGGAAAATGGAAAATTCCAGCGGCTCTTTGATGTTCATGCTGATCATCAGAATAATCAAGGATATCGATATATTGATAATGATCATTACGTCCAGGATAAATGGACTTAATGGAATAATCAAAAGCAGGACAATGGCAACAACAAAAACTGTCACTGCGTTACTCAATAAATTCCTCATGCCTTACCCCATCTTTTTGTTCATTTTGTAGACATAAACCAGCACTTCCGCTACCGCGCTGTAAAAATCCTGCGGGATCTCCCGGTTGATCTGTGCTGCGGCGTACAGCCCCCGCGCCAGCGGCCGGTCTTCCACGACCGCGACATGGTGTTCCATGGCCGTCTCGATGATCCGAAGCGCCAGTTCATCCTGCCCTTTCGCAAGGACGATGGGGGCGTTGTCATGGTCAATATCATATTTCAACGCGACAGCGTAATGCGTAGGGTTGCGGATGACCACGTCCGCCTCCGGCACTGCCTGCATCATACGGGATCTCGCGCGTTCATTCTGTATCCGTCGGATACGTCCTTTGATCTCCGGGTTCCCCTCGGTCTGCTTGTACTCTTCCTTCACTTCCTGCTTCGTCATCTTAAGCTGCCGCTCATAATCCCACCATTGATACAGGTAATCCAGCGCGGCGATAAATACAAAAATGATGCAGATGCGGATAATGAGTTTTGAAATCAGGTCCAGCATATATACGGCGGAATTCAGGATATCCATATCCATCGTCCTCACCACCTGGACCATATCCGCCTTAATCATCAGATAGACAACGGCCCCAAGTACGATGACCTTTAAGATCCCCTTGATCAGTTCCACAATATTTTTCAAGGAAAACAGCCTTTTGATCCCTTGCAGGGGATTCAGGCGGCTAAACTTCGGGCGGACGCTTTTCGAACTGAAAAGGAACCGGGTCTGCACGCCGGTGGCCAGTATCCCAAGCGCCATGCACACCAGAAGAAGCGGCAGGATTGTCTTTACCACTTCATTCAAAAACAACAGGGAATACTTCCCCACCGTGCCAAGGCTTGTGTCCGTCTCCCTCCCGGCCAGGCCGATAAACTGGATCATGAAATCCCGTACGTTTTCATAGATGGACGGGAAAAGCAGCCTCAAGATATAAAATGAACCTGCCAGGGAAACCACCATCACCACGTCCCTGCTCTGGAGGACGTTCCCTTCCTTGCGCTGATCCTTCCGCTTTTTCGGCGTGGCTTTTTCAGTCTTGGAGCCGGACTCCTCAGCCATTTTCCATCACATCCTTTATCCCGCCACAGCCTTTAGTACCTGTTGCAGCGTATCCATCATTTCCGCGACGACATTCCCCATGAAATCCATGATCGGCGACACAAGGAAAACAAGCAGGACAAGCCCGATGGCCAGCCGGAGCTGGATGCTCATCACAAATAAATTGATCTGCGGGTTTACCTTTGTCATCACCCCGACCCCGACCTGGATCAGGAATTCAAAAGCAATCAACGGAAACGACATCTTGACCGCAAGCACAATGCACTGGGAGAAAATGTCCATCATCATCCATGCCGCTTCCTTTGTAAACGCCACTTCACTATAGGGAACGACTTCCGCAGAAGTCAGTAAAATCTTCATCAACGCCAGATGGCCGTCCACCGCAAAAAACAAAAGCAGGAAAAATGTCTGGAAGATATTTCCGGTCAGCGCCACCTGCCCCCCGTTCTGGGGGTCGTAAACCATCGCCATGGAAAGCCCAAGCTGGAAATCCGTCACGGTCCCGGCAAAGGTCATCACCATGTCGAACAACTGCATCGTAAAGCCTAAAAGATAACCGACCGCAAACTCTTTCAAGAGAAGTACGCCATACATCAGCGTCTGGTCTATTTCCAGGTCTTCCGGCGTCCCGCGTGAGGTTTCCGCCATATACACGACCAGCGTCAGCGCCATCGCCATGCCCGACTTTACCATATTGGGAATGTTCCTCCTGCCAAAGACAGGGTTCAAAAACACAAAACCTGCCATCCGCATGGCGATCAGGAAAAACAGCATCTTCCTTCCTCCTACCCGGCGATGATCTCAAAAATCTGCTTTGTAAAGTCCTGCAATGCCTTGAGCATATTGCTTCCATTGAGCAACAGGACAATCCCTATCACGACTAATTTGGGTACAAACGTCAATGTCTGCTCATGGATCTGCGTCGCCGCCTGAAGAAGCGAAATCAAAATCCCCACCGCCATACTGATGATCAGTACCGGCCCGGCAAGCTGAACCGTAAGCACAAAAAATTGGTACAGGACATCGCCAATCTCTCCTGACGACATAAAACCCCCTCCTAATTAAAACTCTTGACAATTGAAGAAAACAAAAGCTGCCAGCCATCCACCGTCACAAACAAAAGCAGCTTGAAAGGAAGCGCAATCGTGGCCGGCGGAAGCATGATCATGCCCATCGACATCAAGGTACTCGACACAACAACATCAATCAAAAGGAACGGAATATAAAGAAAAAGGCCGGCCATGAACCCGCGTTTTAATTCACTTGTGATAAACGCAGGGATGATGACAACCAATGACAGATCCCTCGGATCCTCCTGCTCCTGCGTGTCTGAAAATTCCATAAACAGGTTCAGCGAGCTTTTCTCTGTCTGTTTCAGCATAAACTCCTTGATAGGTACCTGCGCCCTTTCCAACGCTTCGTCCTGATCGATCGTCCCCTCGGTATAAGGCTTGTAGGCTTGCGTATTCACCTCTTTCAGCACCGGATCCATGATGAACAGGGTCAAAAACAAGGCAATCCCTATCAGCGCTATGTTGGGCGGCGTCTGCTGGATGCCCATGGCATTCCTAGTAAAAGAAAGAATAATGACAATCCTTGTAAAAGAAGTCATCATCATCAGAAGCGATGGCAGAAGCATCACAATCGTGAGCATCAGCAGAATCTGTAAAGTAGGGATCTGCTCGCCATTTATACTTACTAAATTGTTGTTTTCCATTCTGACTACTTCTTTCTGTCTCTTATCTTGCCGATAATTTCTTTGAAATCAATCCCGCTTCCAGATGGCTCATCCCCCTGGGGGAGGGCAGAAAGCCTGTCCTCGGAAAGATCCGCCAGCAAGGTCACCTCATGCTGGGTAATCCCAAGAAGGAATACCCGCCCGGAAACCTTCACAATCGCCGCGGACGCATCCTGTCCGAGGAGGATCTGATCTATGACCGCCATATACCGGGACTTCCCCGCAAATTTTTTCAGCCCTGTATACTTCCCTATGTATTTTGTGCTTATAAAAGCCAAAAACAGGATAGCGATTATGGCGAACAACGTGCCAAACGCCGTCAGAAACCCCTGCAGCATCCACCTTCTCCTTTTTTAACCTAAAAAATCTCCGTAATACGGATCCCAAAATTATCATCCACAACAACAACATCGCCTTTGGCAATGCACTGCCCGTTCACAAACAAATCCACCTGCTCGCCCGCCAGCTTGTCCAAGACGACGAGCGAACCTTTGTTCAGCTCCAGTATATCCTTGACCAGCTTCCTGGTACGCCCAATCTCCACAGAGACTTCCATCGGGACGTCCATCATCATATCCAGGTTGTCTTCCTCCTGCGAGCCTTTTGTATCGCCCATCTGCAGGTTTGGCCTCGGCGCGGGCTGCACTTTCAGCTTCCTCGGCCCCGATTCCTTGATCTGCTGCTGCTGGATGTCCAGGGATTTCCGCATCATATCCATCATTTCCAGCATATCCTTCATCAGGTCTGGATCTACGGATGGCTGTGCGTAGACCACCTGCGGAGCCACTGGAGCAACTGATGCCTGCATAGCCGGCGCGGAGGCCGCACCCTGCTGCATGGCCGGGGCAGGCGCTGCCTTTGGCGCGGGCGCCGGGGCCGGCTGCGCGGCCGGGGCAGATCCCTCTGACATCCCCTGCATCAGGCGCTCGATCTCCTCCTGTGACATCGTACCGCCCTCGGAAGACGCTCCGGATGCCGCCGACGTCGTAGGTGCGGACACAGCCGGAGCGGGTTGCGCAGCCGGGGCAGAACCCCCTGACATCCCCTGCATCAGGCGCTCGATCTCCTCCTGTGACATCGTACCGCCCTCGGAAGACGCTCCGGATACCGCCGACGTCGCAGGCGCGGACGCAGCCGGAGCCGGGGCGGACGCAGCCTGCGTCTCAGGTGCGGAAGCTTCTTCCTCCACATCCGGCGCACCGTCCGGGAAAAATCCCGCCACCAACTCTTTGGCTAACTCTATCGGCATCAGGTTCAAAAACTCACTTTCCAGTTTATCCTCGATTGTCAGGTTGAACCCAATCACGACCATCTCATTGTGGTCGGCAAAATATTTCGTCTTAAACTGCTCCGGGCTTTCCACTTCAAAGGAAACCGGTGTGGATATGTTGACTGTCTTGGACAAAAGCTCGGAAAGAGCGGTCGCGGAAGCACCCATCATCTGGTTCATCACTTCGCAGACAGCGCTGATATTCATCTCGTTTAGCTCAAACTCTTCATCCGGGATCTCCATGCCCATCAGCATCTCGACGATGACCTTGACGTCACGCCGTTTTAACAGCATGATATTGTTACCGTCAAGCCCCTCCACATAGCCGATCTCCACGCCTACCGCAGGTTCTATACTGGTAAACTCAAACTCATCCCGCGCCCGCACGGTCACGACCGGGGTCGTGATATCCACCCTCGTATCCAGCATCGTAGACACGGCAGTTGCTGACGAGCCCAGGCTGATATTCAGGATCTCACCTATGGCGTCGATTTCCATAGGGCTCAATTTTGTGTAAGACATACGTATCTAACTCTCTTTCCGCCAGTATTGTTAATGCTTAACTTCCAATCTCAAGAGCTTTCTGAGCCATCAGTTTAATGGCGTTAAACGCGGTAATGTCAGCCTCATAGGAACGGGTTGCCGCCATCGCGTCCGTAGTCTCCTTAATCAAATCCACGTTCGGCATCGTCACATACCCGTTTTCATCCGCATCGGGATGTTCCGGGTTGTATACTTGTTCCAGCTCTGTCGGGTCTTCCACGATCTGCGTCACGATCACACCCGCGTTCGTCTCACCCGAACGGCCGTTATTCATCGTGCGGCGCAGCACAGAACTAAACGAATCATCCTGCGCCTGGAAAACCACCATTTTCCTTCGATAGGGTTCGCCGGACTCCGTCCTGGTTGTCTCCATATTGGTAATATTCTCTGACACGACGTCAAGACGCAGCCGCTCCGCAGTCATGCCCGACGCGCTGATATCTAAGGAACTTAAAAAAGCCATAGATTTTTCCTCCTGTTTATCCAATCAGCCCGGTCACGGTCTTCAAAATCCTTTCCGGCTTGAACGGCTTCACGATAAAATCCTTCGCGCCGGATTTGATCGCCTCGATAACCATGCTCTCCTGTCCCATAGCGGAACACATCACGACCTGCGCCCCTGCGTCCCCTCCGCGGATTTCCTTTAAGGCCTCCAGGCCGTCCTTATTCGGCATGGTGATATCCATCAAGACCAGATCCGGGTGCATCTCATTGTATTTTGCCACCGCATCCGCGCCGTCCACCGCCTCAAACACGTCGGTGTATCCTCCCTGTGCCAGCGCGTTCTTCACCATCATCCGCATGAATGCTGCATCATCTACTATCATTATCTTAGCCATCTGAGTACCTCTCTCCTTCTTTACTTACTCAGGAACCGCGCATACGGCTCCCGGATCTATCGTAGCAGTGCATCTTACCCCACTGGTACTTCATGTTCTAGCTGTTCCAGGAACTCCTCCGGGGAATCCTCCAACACCTTTTTATTCAGCTTGACCGCGACATTGTTCTTATGCACGCCAAGCTTTCCTTCAAACCATGGCATCCCCGCCACATAAACCATGACGTCGGAACCCCGGCTTTTACTGAGGTCAATCACGTCATCCACCCGAAGCGAATAAATATCCCGGAATGTAAGCCTCGCCTTGCCAAGCTCGACTTTCAGATCCAGCGCGGATTCCCGGAGCTTCTCCATCATAAGCTCTTCACTGTTTTCGATCCCATTGTCATACGCGCCCTCCACATGGCGGTGCTTCTCAATGATGGAAAAAATATTCGTCAAGAGCGCCCCTGGAATGCAGATATTTACATATCCGCTTGTCGTCGGCAATGCCATGTTCAGCATAATGATGGCAACCGGTTCATCCAGCCCGATATCCTGGAACATGCTGGGCGACTGCTCCAGGCGCATCTCTTTTACATCCAGGTTAATATAATTTTTCCAGGAATCCCGGATCGCCCCGGAAAAATACTGCACCAACTGTCCATAGAGGGCCAGCTCAATCTCCGTATAAGTATATGTAGAGTCGATCTCCATCTCCTCCCCCACGCCGCCAAGCATCCGGTCTATCATATTGACGACCAGTTCCTGCCCGATATGGAATAGGATCGGAGGGTTTTTCGAGTCGTCCGGGAGTTTCAGGAACATCAGCTCCATGACGTCATTTTCATTCAGCGCATTGCTGAACTCGTGGTAACGCTGTTCTTCCACGGACACAACCTCGATCTCACAGTTCATCCGCAGGACGCCGTTTAACTGGGACGCGATGATCCTGCAGTAATTGTCATAGATACCTTTCAGGATTTTGAGCTTATCCTTCGTGAACTTCTTCGGACTGTAGAAATCATAATTCTTATATTGTTTTTCTTCTTTTTTTTCTTCCTTGCCTTTGTCTTCGCCTGCATCGCCCTGCCTCATCGAGCTTAGCAGCATATCGATCTGGCTCTGTGAAAGAACGTCCGACATAAAGTTTTACGCTTCCTTTTTTTGAAATTCTATCCGTAACTGTTTGGTACTGCCACAGTTTTGTCTATTCTGTGATCTTGTCGTAAATCTGGTCATAATACTCATCCAGGGTACGCTCCACGTTGCCGGTCTTTGTGATCAGGATCTCCACGCGGCGGTTTTTCGCCCGGTCCTCAGCCGTATCAAAGCTGGCAATCGGATGGAACTGGCCGAAAGAAGAACTGATGAGCTTGGAAGGATCCACCACATTTTTCTTCTGGAGATATGCGGTCACGACGGCGCTTCTCATAGCGGAAAGCGTCCGGTCTGTGTCCACATTGTTCTGCTTGTTCGGATCCGCCTGGGATGTATGCCCGAAAATCTGGATCTCCTTGATGGCGGAAGCACAGGGCTTCACGATCTCCGCGAATTTGTCCATCATCTTTTTCCCTTCCTTGCGCATCACCCAGCTATCGCCGTCAAAAAACACGCGGTCGCGGAACGTGATGAACGTATAGCCGTCCCCCTGGGCGATCTCCACATCCGTCGAGCCGCCGGAAGCCTCGTCCTTCAAAGCCTGCAGGTCTTCAAACATGGTGTTGAACTGCTCGTTGATCTGCTCCGCCTGCGCCTCGGTCATCTCCTCCGACATGGCATTTTCATCGACCATCTCCACATCCGCGCTTTCTTCAAGCTGCGTGCTGCCCGGCACGTCCTCCTCGCCGTTGTTCAGCTCCGGGTCAAGGACGACCTGCGATACCTCCTTGGCGGCCTCCGGGTTCAGGCTCTTTACCAGGTTCTCCCACTTGACCTGATCCACGGACGATATCGAATACAGCAGCACAAAGAAACATAAAAGCAATGTCACCATATCGCCGTATGTATCCATCCACGAACCAAGCTCTTCCGGTGAGCTTGCCTTTTTTTTCACTGTCCGCCACCTCCTTACCGTAAACCGGACGCGGCCAGAGCCAAAAGAATCTTTGCCCCTGGTATCAGAAGTATAACACACTTCTATCATTTATGCTGATTTTTTTTCTTTTTTGGCTTTCTTTTCCTTTTTCGGCTTCCCGCCGCCTTCTCCTCCTTCGCTGTCGAGTATCCTCTGCTGGTTTGTCTGATGGAGAAGGGAAACGAGCTTTTCTTTCAGCATCTTCGGGTTATCACCCGCCTGGATGCCGACCACCCCTTCAATGATGACCTGCTTGTACAGCACTTCTTCTTCATTGCGGATACGGAGCTTTTTCGCAATCGGAGCGAACAGAAGGTTGGCGAGGATACATCCGTAGAAAGTCGTGACAAGGGCAACTGACATGTTTTCGCCCAGGCTGGAAGAAGAACCGGAAGACAGATCCATGGATTTCAGCATATTGATCAGGCCGACCAGCGTCCCGATCATGCCAAATGCTGGTGCGTAAGTAGATGCTTTTTCATAGATGGCTACCTCCGCGTCGTGGCGCTCGATCATATTGTCCACTTCGCCCTCCAGGACCTCCCGGACCGTCTCCGCCTCCATCGCATCGACCACCATCAGGATCCCTTTCTTGAAAAATGGGTCGTCCAGCGTGTTCGCTTTCTCTTCCAGCGCTAAGAGCCCATCCTTCCTCGCCGTCTGCGCGTAATCGATAATCTCGTTAATGACCGGCTCTGTCTGGAACTTTTTCCCGCCGATCAACTTTGCAAAATGCTTCGGGATTTTTTTCAGCATATTTAGGGGGAAACTGGCAATCACCGCCGCGATCGTGCCCCCAACCGTAATCACGATACTGGAGACATCGATAAAATTCCCAAGGTTTCCACTGCTCATGCACCCCCAGACAATCAGGCCAAAACCCAAAACCATCCCTATAATTGTTGTCGGATCCATATTACAATTCCACCTTCAACCCGCCGAAAATTTTTCGGTTGTATTCTATGACCTTATCCACGATTTCTTCCTCGCTCTCCCGCACGAGATGGTACTTTCCGTTCATCATCGTAATCTTGGATTCGGGAATCACGTCGATAAATTCTATCTGGCTGGAATTGATCACAACCGGTTCCCCATTCAGCTTGGTCAATATCACCAAGGCTTTCACCCCCTCATCCATGGCATCCGCCGCCGGCGGACCCGTTTTCGTAAAATGACGTTCCTGAAAAATGATGGTTCCGTATCCTTCCACTGGCGGCGTCCCGCACTGCCGGGCCGCCGCCGGGAATCATACATGTTCCTCTGCTTTATACCGGTAAGGCTATAAATCCCCCTACCGCTTCATGCTGACAAGCTCCTCCAGCATCTCGTCCGTGACCGTGATGATCTTCGTATTCGCCTGATACCCGCGCTGGGTCGTGATCATCGTCGCGATATCCGAAGCAAGATCCGTGTTGGACATCTCCAGGTAATTGCTCTTGATGGCCCCGGTCTGCGCCGTTGTCTGCATCACGGTGACGGTGCCGGCGTTACGCCCGATCGTGTAAAGATAACCGCTGTTCTGCTCCAGGCCGTTCACGTTCTCCACCGACGCTACCGCCAGCATACCGATGGAAACGACCTTGCCGTTGACGTCCACGCCCAGGATGCTCCCATCTGTCCCGATCGTGTATGTAGAGATATCGTAACGGCTGTCGCTGAGGATCGGGTTTACGGTGCTGTTGGCATTCAACGTTGTCGCCGCATAATATATGCTGTTCTCCGGATCATAATAAACGGTGTTGCCACTCGCATCCGTAAAAATCTGGAAACCGGTAACCGCGTCCGTTGCAAAGGAAGAGGTATCCACTACTTCCGTCAGATTGCTTGAATCAAAGACTTCAAACTCTTTAGAAGTGTAATTATAACTCGTTCCGTCCCATGTGTAAATCTGCGTGGTATCACTCTGGTTCACATAATATTCCGTATCACCATTTATACTTTTATACAGGTCATATACATTTCCCTCTGCATCTGTATAATAGCCCACAGTTTTTTTCTCCAGAGTGCCTATAATCAAGTTGGACGTATCATCTACTTTTTCATATACACCATTTTCTTTCGTATAAAACTTTTTTGTGGTTGCATCATAATAATAATCCG
>CAZYVA010000002.1:0-68553 GCA_964650695.1 uncultured Dorea sp.
GTTCGAATCCCCGCACGCTCACGGAAAATGCCTTGGAATGCGGATCCGGCCGATGTTTGGAAGCAAATTTACCGTTCATAAAGCATAGATTTTTTGACGCCCAGATCCTACAACGTATCTTTTGTCCTTGTCCTGCTATGGAAGAACTGCCGCGAAATTCGCACCTGTTATTTCGCGGCGGTTCTTTATTCATGTGGGGTTCTTTTTTGAATCGGCTTATAGCTTTCAAAGAAAGCGCTCTGCGGCTGGCAGGGGGGAGGGGCCGTGAATGGGAACAATCGGCTTGGGGCTTCGGGGATTTTTCACTGTACAAAGCGCCAGGAATTGGGTATACTGAACGAAGAGCCAAAGACAACGGTGAAGCGGCACTTTGGCCATGTTGGAGATAGAGGATAGTGGGAAACGCTGTGCAGGTCCTGGGAGATTGCTGCGGGCTATGGAAAAAAAGATCAAAGCGTATATAAAAGAACACCGGATGCTTGAAAAAGGGGACAAGGCCATTGTCGGCATATCGGGCGGGGCCGACTCGGTATGCCTTCTTTTCGTGCTGGGGAAACTAAAGGAAGAGTTGGGCTTTGAACTGACGGCGGTGCATATCCACCACGGGCTGCGCGGGGAGGAAGCGGATAAAGATGAAAATTACGTCCGGGCGCTTTGCAAACGCCTGGGGGTGGAGTTGGCCTGCTTCCATGAACAAGCGGACATTTACGCGAGGGAGAGGGGGCTTTCCGTTGAGGAAGCCGGGCGGGAGATCCGGCGTCGGCGCTTCCTCCAGGTTTTAAAGGAACAGAAGGGGACAAGGATCGCGCTGGCGCACCATCTCAATGACAATGCGGAAACGGTGCTGTTCCATTTGTGCCGGGGGACTGGCCTCCGGGGAGCGTCCGGGATCGCACCGGTAAGCGGCGTGTGGATCCACCCGCTTTTATGCGTGGGAAGGAAAGACATCGAAACATACCTGGCGCAGCAGAACGTGAAGTGGTGTATAGACCGGACAAACCTGGAGAACGCTTATACACGTAACCGCCTGCGCAACGATGTACTGCCATGCCTGGAGGAGTACGTCAACCCGCAGGCGGCCGCCCATCTCCATGCGTTTGCCGGGCAGGCGAGGGCGCTCTGGGGGTATCTGGAAGGGGAGATCCAGGGATATCTGGGACGGTGTACAGCTCAGAGGGAAAGCGGATGGGGGGAAACGGGTTTTTTCCTGGAAAAAGACGCTTTCTACCAGGTCCCGGAAGCGTTAAGGCCTTATGTGATGTTTGAATGGCTGGCCCGTGCGGCTGGGAAACGAAAAGACCTGTCGCAGGTCCATGTGAAAATGCTGCTGGATTTATTGGAAAAACAAACGGGGCGCACATGCACGCTGCCCTACGGGATGGCCGCTGTTAAGGAATACGAGGGGCTCTTCCTGGGAAAAAAGGCCGGCGCAAGGCCGCCCGGCATGGCAGGCCCGGATAAGGGCTGCCGGATGCGCATATTTGAAAAAATGGGAAAAATACAGGCATTTCCGGAAAATTATTACACGAAATGGTTTGATTATGATATAATCAAAAATACTGTTGAAATCCGGCACAGGCAGCCGGGGGATTTTATTGTGATCGACCGTGAGGGAAGACGGCAGAAATTAAAACAGTATTTTATCAACCAGAAGATCCCGCGAAGCGAAAGGAACCGCATCTGGCTCGCGGCGGACGGCGGCCAGATCATGTGGGTGGTCGGGTACAGGCAGAGCCAGGCATACCAGGTTACGGAACGGACAAAGACGATCTTGGAAATTGAATTTACAACAGACGGGAAAGGGAAGGGACATGGCAGAGAAAGTAAGGGTGTTGATATCTGAGGAGGAAATTGACAAACGGATCCGTGAATTGGGCAAACAGATCAGCGCGGATTATGCAGGGAAAAGCGTCCATTTGATCTGTGTTTTAAAGGGCGGCGCGTTTTTCATGTGCGAACTGGCGAAGCGGATCACGGTCCCGGTGTCGATAGATTTCATGAGTGTATCCAGCTATGGGGACAGCACGGTCTCCAGCGGGATCGTCAGGATCGCCAAGGATCTGGATGAGCCGCTGGAAGGGAAGAACGTGATGATTGTAGAAGATATCATTGATTCCGGCAGGACATTGTACTATTTGATCGATATCCTGAAAAAAAGGAACCCAAACAGCATCCGCCTGTGCGCGCTTTTGGACAAACCCGAACGCCGGGTGAAGGACGTCAGGGTGGATTATGTGGGGTACAATATCCCGGATGGGTTTGTGGTCGGTTATGGGCTGGATTACGCGCAGAAGTACCGGAATCTGCCATACATCGGCGTTGTGGAAGGTATGGAATAAAAGGAGGAGCAAATTAAATTGAACGAGAGAAGGAATAGAGGGATCAGCGGTTTCAGTGCGCTGGTATTCATAATATTCTTATTTGGAATGCTCTGGTTCACAAACCAGATGGAGCAGCAGGAGACGAATATGACGTGGAAAGAGTTTGAAGCGCTTCTGGACAAGAAGGATGAAGTCGTCTCCGTCAACATTGCCCAGAACAAAAACATTCCAACCGGAAGCGTCACGGTTGAGGTAAAAGACGGGGATGAGACCGTGCAAAAATACCTGTATGTTTCCGACGTCAATAAAGTGGAGGAACTGCTGGACGAAAAAGGGATTGATGATTACCATCTGGCGGACGTGCCGCAGGAAAGCTGGTTTGCCAACACCGTGATCCCGCTGCTTTTGACCCTGGCCGGGGTCGCCGCCATTTTCATGCTGATGAACCGGCAAGGCGGCGGAATGAGCGCGAAAGCGATGAATTTCGGGAAGAGCCGCGCGAAGATGAGCAAGGAAGGGGAAAATGCCGTGACATTCTCCGAGGTGGCGGGCCTGAAAGAGGAAAAGGAAGAGCTGGCGGAGATCGTGGATTTCCTGAAATCCCCGAAAAAGTACATCCAGGTCGGGGCAAGGATCCCGAAAGGGCTTTTGCTGGTCGGGCCTCCGGGGACAGGGAAGACCTTGCTTGCAAAAGCGGTGGCCGGGGAAGCGGGCGTGCCGTTTTTTACAATTTCCGGGTCGGATTTCGTGGAAATGTTTGTCGGCGTGGGGGCGTCCCGCGTCCGGGATTTATTTGAGGATGCAAAGAGGAATGCGCCGTGCATTATTTTCATCGATGAGATTGACGCGGTCGCGCGGAGGCGGGGTACCGGCATGGGCGGCGGCCATGATGAGCGCGAGCAGACCTTGAACCAGATGCTTGTGGAGATGGATGGTTTCGGGGTCAACGAAGGTATTATCGTCATGGCGGCGACGAACCGTGTGGATATCCTTGACCCGGCCATCCTGCGTCCGGGGCGCTTCGACCGAAAAGTCGTGGTCGGGTGCCCGGACGTAAAGGGGCGGGAAGAGATTTTGCAGGTACACGCGAAAGGGAAGCCGCTGAGCGAAGAGATCGACCTGAAGCAAATCGCGCAGACGACGGCCGGCTTTACCGGGGCCGACCTGGAGAACCTTCTCAATGAGGCGGCCATCCTGGCGGCGAAGGATAACCGGGTATTCCTGAAGCAGGAGGATATCAGCAAAGCATTCGTGAAAGTCGGGATTGGCGCCGAGAAGAGAAGCCGGGTGATATCTGAAAAGGAAAAGAAAATCACAGCGTACCATGAAGCCGGGCACGCGATTTTATTCCATGTCCTGCCGGATGTAGGCCCGGTTTACAGTGTGTCGATCATCCCGACAGGATCGGCTGGCGGTTATACGATGCCGCTGCCGGAAAAGGATGAGATGTTCAATACAAGAGGGCGGATGCTCCAGGAAATCGTGGTGTCCCTGGGAGGCCGCGTGGCGGAAGAGCAGGTCTTTGACGATATCACTACCGGTGCGTCGCAGGATATCAAGCAGGCAACCAGCATCGCGAAATCCATGGTGATGAAATTCGGGATGTCAGAGGCTGTAGGGCTGGTCAATTACGATGATGACAGCGATGAGATCTTTATCGGCCGCGACCTTGCGCATACATCCAGAGGATATGGGGAAAGCGTGGCAACCGTTATCGATAAAGAAGTGAAGCGGATCATTGATGAATGCTATACAAAAGCGAAAAGCATTTTGAAAGAGTATGAGGCGGTACTGCAGGCTTGCGCGGCCCTTTTGCTGGAAAAAGAAAAGATTTCAAGGGAGGAATTTGAAGAGTTGTTTCTTCCGGCAGGCAAAAAAGCGGCGTCCTGCCCAGGACCGCTCCCGGACGGGGCGGTATAAAATCATAGATAGAGGGGGCGCTTTATGAACGAGCAGGCCTTATTTTGCGATGGCTCAGGCTGGTATGTATCGCCGCAGGAGCCGGATTTCAACCAGGAGGTCATACTGCGTTTCCGGACAGCAAAAGAAGATACTGTCCGTATCCGTTTATTGACAGATTCAGGAAGCTATGAGTTGAAAAAAGAATCCACCGAAGGGGAATTCGATTATTATTTTATTGAATGGCGGGTAGGGAAAAAGCCCTTCCGGTATTGTTTTGAGATCATGGATAAGGAGCGCGTCTGTTATTACGACCGGCGCGGGGTCGTCGGGGAGACAAGGGAGGAATGCTGTTTTTGCATCGCGCCGGGGTTTTCCACGCCGGAATGGGCGAAAGGGGCTGTGATGTACCAGATTTTCACGGACCGGTTTTATGACGGCGATGCTTCGAACAATGTAAAAACCAATGAATATTTTTACATCGGCGGCTACAGCACGCAGGTGGAACACTGGGGCCAATACCCGGCGGCGATGGATGTACGGGAGTTTTACGGCGGCGATCTAAAGGGCGTCATGAAGAAGCTGGATTACCTGCAAGGGCTGGGTGTGGAGGTTTTGTATTTCAACCCTTTGTTTGTCTCGCCGTCCAGCCATAAATATGACACGCAGGATTATGACTATATCGATCCCCATTTTGGGGTGATCGCGGAGGATGGGGGCGAGCTGCTTGCGCCTGGCGACCATGACAACATGCATGCGACAAAATATCAGAAGCGTGTCACGGAAAAAGCGAACCTGGAAGCAAGCAACGCCCTGTTTATCCGGTTGGTGGAGGAGCTGCACCGCCGGGGCATGAAAATCATCCTGGACGGCGTATTCAACCATTGCGGTTCTTTCAATAAATGGATGGACCGCGAGCGGATCTATGAGGGGCGGCCAGGGTACGCGCCGGGGGCTTATGTGGACTACAGAAGCCCGCACCGCAGTTTTTTCCGTTTCCAGAAGGATGACGGAAAAGATTCGCCTTATTTTGGGAATTACGATGGCTGGTGGGGGCATGATACCCTGCCAAAGCTGAATTATGAAGGTTCCCGGACATTGGAGGACTATATTTTACGCGTAGCGGAAAAATGGGTGTCGCCGCCTTATAATATCGATGGCTGGCGGCTGGATGTCGCGGCGGACCTGGGCCACAGCCCGGAGTATAACCACAGGTTCTGGAAAAAATTCCGGCGCATCGTGAAGAAAGCAAATCCGGATGCATTGATCCTGGCGGAGCATTACGGGGACGCCTGCCCATGGCTGCAGGGCGATGAGTGGGACAGTGTGATGAACTACGATGCGTTCATGGAGCCGGTGACATGGTTCCTTACAGGCATGGAAAAACACAGTGACGAATACAGGGAAGATTTGCTGGGAAACGCGGATGCTTTTGTGTCCGCCATGCAAGAAAGGATGGCAAGGATGATGACGCCATCCTTGCAGGCGGCCATGAATGAGCTTTCCAACCACGACCATTCCCGCTTCCTGACAAGGACCAACCATAAAGCGGGAAGGGCGGCTGCCCTTGGCCCGGAGGCGGCGGAAAAGGATGTGGACACAGCGGTCATGCGGGAAGCGGTCGTCATGCAGATGACGTGGGTCGGCGCCCCTACGGTTTACTACGGGGACGAGGCAGGCCTGTGCGGGTTTACGGATCCGGACAACCGCCGCGCTTACCCCTGGGGGAAGGAAGACCAGAGGCTCCTTGCGTTCCATAAAGAGATGATCCGGATCCATAAAAACAGCAGGGCGCTGAAGGATGGATCGGTTTTGATGCTTTACTGGGAAAGGGATATCCTTGCTTACGGCAGGTTCACCGAGGATGAGCAGGTGATTGTCATTGTGAATAACGGCAGCATCCCGAAGGAAGTGTCCGTACCCGTATGGAGGACAGGGACGCCGATGCGCGGGGAAATGCGCCGGTTGATGTATACGCATCAGAGCGGGTATACCAAGGAAACAGAAACATACGCGGTCCAGGGCGGAGAAGTGGTTGTAGAGATGGGGGCGAAGTCCGCGTTGGTGATGGAAGGGTAGAGAATCATTGTAAATGAAACGTGGAAAAAAGCGCAGCAGGAAAAGGATCATTTTAATAGAAGCCGGTATTTTAGCCGCGCTCTTTCTGGCGGCCGTGGTGATTTTTAGCTTTTTCACGAACCGGAAAGACGGCGCGGCCACGGATATGGAGGCGGCATCTTATCCGCAAGTATCGTTTAGCTATGCGGGCTATGAACTGAATCTCCTTCCGGGATACGCAAAAGAAATGAGCCTTACCGATATGCGCGACACGATCACGCCAGTCTCGAACGCGCGGCTGGAGATGAAGCTTTCGGAAGAGGAAACCATCCAGAGCATGGAAGCGGTCATTTATACTTTGGATGGGACAGAGGAGCTTGCGAGGGAAACCGTGGACAACCCTGGGGCGGATGTCAATCTTGCGTTCGGGGACGGGACGGTGCTGGACGAAGAGCGGATCCTGGCGATCATCCTTTCCGTGGGGGAGGATGAAAAACGTTATTATTACACAAGGGTTGTGGATTCTTCGGATAAAAATATTGTGGAATGCCTCGACTTCATAAAAGAGTTCCATGACAATGCCCTGGCGAAAACGGACAGCTCCAGCATCAGCGCGTCGATCGAGCCGGATGAGACCGGGGATAATACAACATTCGGGCATGTCACCATCCATTCCGATTACGCGCATGTCACCTGGGGAGAGATGTCACCGACGGTCATCGGCAGTGAAATGTGGATGATCAAGGAAATGAACAGCGTCACGTCTTCGGTACAGTTGCAGTACCGGGTGCGGTGCGCGGGGGATGAAAACGAGGAAGAGACCTACAAGGTAAAAGAATTTTTCCGGGTACGTTACCAATCGGACAAAAAACAGACGTTGCTTTTGGATTACGACCGGACGGCGGATCAGATTTTTAACGCGGGCCAGGCGGTCCTGGATGAAAAAGGGATCCTTTTGGGGATCGGGGATGAGGACGTCCCATACCTGGCAAGCAAGGATGGGACGAAGGTTTCTTTTGTGCAGGCGGATGAGCTTTGGAATTATGACGGGGGATCCGGCGAACTCTCACAGGTTTTCAGTTTTGCACCGGAAGAAAATACGGATTCGAGGAATTGGGTTTCGCAGCACAAAATTTCCCTGTTGAATATAGACAACAAGGGAAATACCGCTTTTGCTGTTTTTGGCTACATGAACCGAGGGGAACATGAAGGAGAAGTCGGGGCGGCAATTTACTATTACGACCATGCGGAGAACCTTTTGGAAGAACGGCTGTTCCTTTCCACGGATCAGTCTTATGGGCGCGCCATTATCCAACTTGGGGACCTGATGTGTTACAGCGCCGGGAGGGATGTGCTGTATACGCTGTCGGACGGGACATTGTATCAGATCACGGCAGGGAAAAACCGGGTCCGGGAGCTTCAGACAGATCTACAGGACGGGGCGTACGCGGTGTCCGGGGACGGCAAATATATCGCTTACCAGAATGGCAGCGGGGAACAGAAAGCCAGCGAGATACAGGTACTCGATCTGTCATCCGGGGATTCCCGTACCCTTCTCTGCGAGGAGGGCGAGGAAATCTGGCCGCTTGGGTTTATGGAAAGCGATTTTGTGTACGGGGTTTCCCGCCAGAGCGATTCCGGGCAGATGATTTCCGGCGAAAACGTGAAGCCGATGTACAAACTGGAGATCCAAAACAGCAAAGGGGAGATCCTGAAGACTTACGAGCAGGACCATATATACATTTTAGGCGCATCCTTTGAAAAAAATATGATTACTTTAAACCGTGCTGTAAAAGAAGGGACGCGTTACAGCGCCGCAGAAGAGGATTATATTACGAACAATGACGCGGTTTCGGAAAGCAAGGTCTATATAGAAACCTATTCCACAGATTTAAAGGGGAAACAGGTACGCATCACCATCGGTGATGGGATAGAGGATCCAGATACAAAGGTATTGGAGCCGGAACAGGAATTGGATGAGGATCCAAAAACATTTACCCTGGAACCAGAGGAAGGGAAAAAACAGTTTTACGTGTACGGCTGCGGGGAACTGCAAGCCGTCTGTACCCGTGCGGGGGAGGCGGTTATTTTGGCGGATCGTTATAATGGGATCGTCGTAGATTCTGCACAGGGTTATGTCTGGGAGCGGGGGAACCGGGACCTGAAGTATACAATCACAGGGCAGGATGCTTTGCTGGCTCAGATGCGCACGGCGCTCACATCGGGGGCGTCCCCGATGGAAGCAGCCGGGCAGGCGGAGGACCGGGAAGGGCTTGACCTGACCGGCTGTACCCCGGAAGAACTGATGTACATTGTGAACCAGGACCGGCCGGTCATCGCCATGCTGAATGCGCAAAAATCGGTGATCATCATCGGCTATTCGGAAACAACCTTGACTTACATGGATACCGAGAGCGGGGCAACGAAGAGCGTCTCTCTGGAAAAAATGGACAAAATGACCGAAGGGACAGGGCATATGTATATCGGCTAGCCGCTTTGCGGCACAAGAGGAAAGGCGCAGGTCCGCCTTCTGTCCTTGCAGGATGCGGGTCAGGGCGCGGCGCCCCTTTGGCCCTGGAAAAGATGGCTGTATCTTTTTAATGCGGAGTATAGGATCATCCCCAGCACGGAGCAGGAAAGGAATTCCCCTGCGCCGATGGTCAGCATCATGAATGGGATGGGAAGCCGGACGCCGTAACCGTAGTAGAGTACGAAAGGGATGATGGCGGCATTGGCTGCGACGGGGGGGATGGTGCCGAGGATCGGGCGTGCATTCCGCAAAAGATACGTAAAGACAGCCCCGATTAACGTGGCAAGGCTTCCAAAGATAATATCTGGAAGGATCCCGCCACCCATGATATTGGCGATGAGGCAGCCCGCAAAAACCCCTGGGACCGCGGCTGGCGTCAGCAGCGGGAGGACCGTGAGGGCTTCGGAAACCCGCACCTGGATTTCTCCATAGGAAATCGGCTGGAATACAAGCGTCAATACGACATAGATGGCGGCGATCATGGCCGCCTGGGTCAGAAAAGTGATGTTTTTGAACTGCATAGCTTTATTCTCCTTTAGTTTTGTTTTACGTGAGGAAGGTCTCGAACTCACGGGATAGGTTGTGAAAATGGCTCTGTTTACGGCACTTTCAACGATGGGCAGTATAGCATGGTTCCCGATAGAAGTCAAGGAAAGGATGGCCGTTGCCAGGAGCAGCCGTTGGTGGGCCGTGCATAGTAGCCATGATAAGCGTTGCAAATTGCGTCTGGACAATATACAATAAGGATGGGGGTTTTGGGAGGCCCCCTCAGGTAGATGAAAAGAAGGTGGGAATATGCGGTTCCATGACAAAAAAACACGCGTGGCCGTGGCGGTAGTCGTGGCAGTGATCGTAGTTGCCATGATAGCGGCTACGATCATACCGGCGTTTGCCGTGTGAAAGAAATGCTGTAATTGTTCAGCGCAGACCGAAGCGCTTGCCGCTGAGACCGTAAGGACATGGTCCAGGAGCGCGTCTTCCATGCAGCCCGGCTGAAAGGGACCATCCATGGACGTTTCGGATGCGCAACAGCTAAGGCAGATGTATACGAAGGAATGAAGCAAAATCAAATGGCACAAAAAAGAAATGACAGAACGATGGGCGCACGACGGACGAGAACCAGAGAGGTCCAGCCCATGAAAAAAGGAAATGCCAGCCGTGTATCGACTGCCCGTGAAAACGGCGCGGGACAAAGCAGTGCGGACAGAAAGCGCCGGCGGCGGGCGGCATTGAGACGGAAGAGAAGGCTGGTCCTTTTGGGACTTTTGTTTTGCTGCCTGTTTCTGGCTTATGGTGTTGTGACGCTCCGCCGTTATTGCTATGTAAAGCAGTTCCCGGACGACGTCATCGGGAAAAATATCACAGTCGCCTCCCTGGATGTGGCAGGGATGACAAAAAAGGAGGCAAAAAAAGAACTGGAGGAATACCTCAAAGAGCGGAAGCAGGTTTCGGTATCGCTGAAAACAGGCGGGAATGAACTGGACGTCACCTTAGGGGATCTGGGGATTTCTTACAGCGGTGGGCTGGAAAAGATCCTGGACGAGGCGTTCGATTACGGGAAAACAGGAAGCATCCGCTCCCGGTACCGGCAGCTTCGGCAGCTTGAAAAAGAAAAAAAGGATTTTGCAGCCGGATATGAATTAAACGAAAAAAGCGCGACGGCCATTTTGGAAGAGCAGGCGGTCCCCCTGGCCGACCATGCGGAAAACGCGACGATGAAACGAAAAAATGACGGCAGTTTTGAGATCACGGAGGGAAAAGCCGGGGAAACGGTAGACGTGGAAAAGACACTGGCCGCGATCACAGATGCGCTGAACCAGGGCTGGGACGGGGAGGCGTTTACGGTCGAGATGACGCTGAAAAAGGAGCAGCCGACGGTGATGGCGGCAGATCTGGAGGATGTAAAGGATGAATTGGGTTCCTTTTCCACGGACGCGGGCGGCGGCGACCGATGGCGCAACCTGATGACCGGGGCGGGGAAAATCAATGGGACGGTGCTTGCCCCCGGAGAGGAATTTTCCGTCCATGACGCGACCGCTCCTTATGACGCGGAGCACGGATATGTGGCTGCTGGTTCCTACGAAAACGGACAGGTGGTGGACACCTATGGGGGCGGCATCTGCCAGGTTTCCACGACCTTGTATAATGCAGTGCTGTACGCGGAACTGGAAGTGGTGAAACGCTATCCGCATTCTATGCTTGTATCGTATGTAGACCCGTCCAGGGATGCGGCAATCGCCGGGGATACGAAAGATCTGGTGTTCCGGAACAGTTACGACAACCCGATTTATATTGAAGGGGAAATCACGGATGACAACCGGCTTTCTTTCAGCATTTACGGGAAAGATACCCGCGATGAGGGCCGGACGGTAGAGTTTGAGAGCGAGACGACGGCCACGGAAGAATACGAGACCATTTACCAGGATGACCCGGAGCTTCCCGAAGGGGAGGAGGAGTATGAGAACAGCCCGCATGTGGGGAAATCCGCACGGCTTTGGAAGATTGTCAAGCAGGATGGCAAAGAGGTCAGCCGGGATGTCATCAATGAAAGCGAGTATCAAAAATCGGATCTGATTATCCGGGTGGGGACAAAAACGGATTGACGCTATCGTGCCGGTATACAGGTACAAGATGGGGCGGATGGCTGAGGGTATGGTATGCAGTTAGGGATACAGAGGGGAACAGTGATCACAGAGACGGCATCTTCATGCGGCCTTTCCGCCGGGACAGGGGTTTACGCGTTGGCGGCAGCAGCGAATGGGTTGCTTGCGGAGGATGTCCGGCAGATCTCTGTCGATGCCAGGATTTTTTACCCGCGTTTGGACGCACGGGCAGGCATACAACTGGCGTATGGCATCCAAAAAAATCTCCAAAAGGAATCCGAAAGGCAAGGGTTCCTGGTAAAGGGGATCCATCTCGCGGAATGTCCGCTGCTGGACCTGGCGGAAGTGACCGTGACGGCGGCCGGGACACGGGAAGAGCCGGAAATAAAAAAAGAAAAGGCGCCGGCCAGGCAGGCAGAGGAAAGGGCAGATGCCCGCGCAAAAGCAATCGACGGCCGTATCGCGCGCTGCGATATTCTTATGGCCGGATGGGCGGGCATGGAAGGGATGCTTCGGATTGTGGAAGAAAAGGAAGCCAGGCTGAAAGAACGTTTCAGCCTTTCTTTCCTGGAGCAGATCAAGGGATACCGGCGGTATTTATTCGCAAAGCCTGGGCTGGATTGGGGAAAAGAAGCCGTGCTGGTGCGCCAGATCCGGGAGGGCGGCGTACTTGCGGCCTTGTACCGCCTGACGGAGGAAATGGGATCGGGCCTGGAAATTGACTTAAAGAAAATTCCCATTTTACAGGAAACCATAGAAGTATGTGAGTGTTTCCGGCTGAATCCGTACCAATTGGCCTCTGCGGGAAGCTTTTTGGCTCTCTCCGGGCAGGGCGGGGCGCTTTCCAGGGAACTTCGCGGACAGGGGATGTATGCCGCTGTCATAGGCCGGATGACGGGAAAAGCCGCCAAGATCCTAAAATACGGAGAAGCGATCCGTTATATGAACCGTCCGGCCGCAGATGAAATTTACAGGATATTTTGAAAGGGGATTTGAGGTTGAATGTTGTGCTTCTTGAACCAGAGATACCGGCAAATACCGGGAATATTGGCCGTACCTGCGTAGCGGCAGGCGCGGGGCTGCATTTGATCGAGCCGCTGGGGTTCTGCCTGGATGAAAAAAATTTAAAACGCGCAGGCTTGGATTACTGGGGGCGGCTTGATGTCCATACCTATATCGATTATCGGGATTTTCTGCAAAAAAACCCCCATGCAAAAATCTATATGGCTACCACTAAGGCGCGGAAGCTCTATACGCAAGTCCGCTATGAGCCGGACTCTTATCTCATGTTCGGGAAAGAAAGCGGCGGTATCCCGGAGGAAATCCTTGTGGAAAACGAGGAAACCTGCATCCGGATCCCGATGATAGGCCAGACACGCTCGCTAAACCTCGCGAATGCCGTGGCGGTTGTTTTATATGAAGCGTTGAGGCAGAACCAGTTTCCGGGGATGAACCGGTCGGGGGATCTGCACAGGCTGAAGTGGAAGCAGGACGGAAACATGTCCTGAAAATGGAGTTACAATCCTAACAAAATGGACCATTTTAGAAAAAATTTATTCTTTCCTTGGGCGGAAATGCGATTTTTGCTAGACTTTTGTCCAAAATCATAGTAAAATTTTGAAATGTAGGAAATTCGTTACTGTGATATAGTAACGAAAATTTTTGCAATCACAAAAAAGAGAGGTGGTGGATATATGGTAGAAGATACCATCAAAGCCATCAAGGAAACTGAAAAAGAGGCGGAAGCAGTCATTTTGAAAGCGGAAGCGGATTGTGCAGATATCCTTGAAAAGGCTGCTGCAGATACAAAGGAGATTTTGCGGCGGGCAAAGGCAGATGCGAAAGCAAAAGCAGATGCAAGGCTGGAGGAGGCGGAAAAAGCTGCGGACCAGTCGGCGTCGGAGGCTCTGGCCGCAACGCAGTCGGAGATCGCCGCATTGAAGGAGGCGGCGAAAGCAAAAGAGGATGAGGCAATCGCAGCGGTCATTGCAGACCTCGTATAGGCACGGCGAGTATATTCAACGAAGCTTTCTCATGCCCTGCCGGGCCTGATAAAGCAAGTTTCATGGTAAACCCGCATGGCAATTGTGGCGGCATTTCAGCATGAAACAGGGTTTACCATCGGGTAACTCATCGTCACTAAGCTCGAAAGGACCTCGCTAAGTGCCGCTGAGTACATTCAACTAAGCTTTCTCATGCCCTGCCGGGCCTGATAAAGCAAGTTTCATTGTAAAGGAGGGATGAGGTTATGGCAGTATTGCAGATGCAGCGAATCAGTATCTGCGGGCTGAAAAAAAATCGCAAAGCGATTCTGGAAAAGATCCAGTCACTGGGCGTCATTGAGATGGACCAGGCTGCCGGAGAAGAAGGGTTTTCTATGATGGATACCGCCGCCGCCCGGCAAGGCTTTGAAAAGCAGGCGCATATGATTGAAAGTGCATTGGCGGTCCTGGATGCTTATGTGCCGGAGAAGCATTCCCTGTTTTCCAGCCTGGAAGGGAAAACATTGATCCAACAGGAGCGTTTTGACCAGGCTGGCAAAGATAAAGAAGCGATTTTGGCAAAAGCAGAGCGGATCAATGCATGCAGCAAGGAGATTGCCGAGGACAAGGCCGGTATTTTGAAGTTGTCAAACCAGATGGAAGCGTTGGCTCCCTGGATGTCTTTGGATGTGCCGATGAACTGTACAGGCACAAAAGACGCGGCGCTGCTTTTGGGCACGATGCCGCCGGAGACAACGATGGACAGCGTCTATGCGCAGATTGCCGGATATTGTCCGGACATCGAGGCCGTTGACGTCCAGATCATCCAGAGTGGGAAGGACGCTGTATATCTGGCGGTTTTCTGCATGAAGGACGAGGCTTTGAAGGTCGAAGAGGCTTTGAGGGCCGGAGGTTTTGCAAGGCCCAGCCAGACGTCTGACCTGGCGCCATCTGCGCAGAAAGCACAGATGGAAGCGGAAACGGAAAAACTGAATAATGGGATCAAAGAAAAAGAGGAAGAGATCCAGTCTCTCGCGGCAAGCCGGGAAGATTTGAAGATCCTGGCGGATTATTTCCGCGTCCGCGCGGAAAAATACGAAGTCCTTGGGACGCTTTTGCAGTCGCAGCGCACCTTTGTCATCAGCGGCTATATCCCGGCGCAGGCGGTGGGAACTGTGCAGAAAGCGGTTGGGGATGTTTATGACTGTGTGGTTGACGTGGAAGACTTAAAAGAGGACGAAGAGCCGCCGGTTGTCCTGGAGAACAATGCTTTTTCATCCAGCGTGGAGGGCGTGCTTGCTTCCTACGGGCTGCCGCATAAGGGCGAGTTTGACCCGACGACGATCATGTCTTTTTTTTACGTATTCTTCTTCGGCATGATGCTGTCGGACGCCGCCTATGGCGCGGTGATTGCCATTGCCTGTTTTGTTGTGCTGAAGAAATTCCCGCGCATGAGCGGGAGTATGCACAAATCATTAAAGATGTTTATGTTCTGCGGCATCTCAACGATTGTATGGGGCGTATTGTTCGGCGGCTATTTCGGGAATGTGGTGGACATCATATCCGGGACGTTTTTTGGGAAGACCATCACCATCCCGGCGCTTTGGTTTGTGCCGCTGAATGACCCAATGAGGCTTCTGGTGTATTCGCTGGCGTTTGGCGTGGTGCATTTGTTTGTGGGGCTCGGCATCAAAGGCTATATGCTCCTGAAAGACGGGAAGCCGCTGGACTTTTTCTGTGATGTCGTATTGTGGTATGCGTTCCTGATCGGGCTGATCCTGATGCTGCTGCCGACCGATATTTTTGCTTCCATCGCACAGTCGCAGATTGTGTTCCCGCCGGCGCTTGACCTTCTGGCAAAGGTATTGGCGGCGGGCGGAGCCATCGGGCTTCTTCTGATGTCCGGGCGCGCGAATAAAAACCCGGTCCTTCGGATTGCCCTTGGGGCATATGATATTTACAATATCACCGGCTGGCTGAGCGATGTCCTGTCCTACTCCCGTCTGCTTGCTTTGGGGCTTGCGACCGGGGTCATCGCTTCCGTTGTCAACCAGATGGGCAGCATGTTCGGCAAGGGGATCATCGGCGCGATTGGTTTTGTTTTAGTCTTTTTGGTAGGGCATGCGCTGAACCTGGCCATCAACCTGCTGGGCGCTTACGTACACACCAACCGTCTGCAGTTCGTAGAGTTTTTCGGGAAATTCTATGAGGGCGGCGGCCGGGCGTTTGCACCGTTCCAGGAACATACCCGGTATGTGGATGTGGAAAATAAAATATAGGAAACATGGAACTATTTGACGCAGGTCAAAGCGCATGCCGCTTAAGACCGCAAAAACATGATTCAAGAATGCAACATCCTATCTGCGGAGCAGATTTTTCGTGGATTTTGCATCGTAACTGTGAAAGTATTGGACAGTTACGCAGACATGAATAATAAGGAGGAAATTTCATTATGAGTATTTGGAGTAATTTAGGGCTTGTGTATGCGTTGCTTGGCGCAGCAGTTGCGGTATTTTTAGCGGGGGCCGGCTCCGCGATCGGCGTAGGTATTGCGGGGCAGGCAGCGGCCGGTGTTGTAACTGAAGACCCGAATAAATTTGCGAAGGTATTGATCATGCAGCTTCTGCCCGGCACGCAAGGGATCTACGGGCTTCTGGTCGGGTTCATCACTTTATCCAAGGTTGGGCTCCTCGGCGGCGGCGCGGCGTCCCTTGAGCCGCAGACGGGCCTTCTGATCCTTGCGGCTTGCCTGCCGGTCGGCATTGTAGGGCTGGTTTCCGGTAAATACCAGGGCATGACTTCCGCAGCGGCGATTGGCATTGTTGCGAAGAAGGAAGAGCAGTTCGGTAAAGCGATGCTGTTCCCGGCAATGGTTGAGACTTACGCGATCCTGGCGCTTTTGATTTCCATTCTTGCTGTAAATGCGGTTCAGATTTAAGGAGTGCGTGGAATATGACTGGATTAGAGAAAATGAAAAGCCAAATCCTGGATGAAGCCGGAAAGACAGCCAGCGACAAGCTTGCCAAAGCAAATGGGGAAGCGGAAGCGATGCTTTCCCAGGCGAAAGAGCAGGCGGCCAGAGACGTGGAAAACATTTCCCGCAAATCCGAGGCGGACGCGGCCCGTTTGAAAGAACGCGTGGAATCTTCCAACGACCTGTTAAGGAGGACCAAGCTTCTGGAAGCAAAGCAGCAGATGATCACAGAGGTTTTGGACAAGGCGTATGCTTCTGTAGAGACGATGGGCGAGGGAGAATATTTTGCCATGCTTTTGAAAATGCTTGGGAAATACGCCCGGCCGCAGGAGGGCCAGATGTATCTGTCAGCGGGCGATTTCGCGAAGATGCCGGGGGATTTTGAAGGCAAAGCAAAAGCCGTGGCAAAGGAAAAAGGCGGAAGCCTTTCGGTTCTGGGAGAAGGCAGGAATATTGAAAATGGATTTGTCCTTGCCTATGACGGTATCGAGGAAAACTGCACCTTGAAGGCAATGTTTGATGCGAAGAAAGACGATTTATCTGACAAAGTCCATCGTATTTTGTTTTAGCAGACCGTTACTGTGAAATAGTAACAGCAGGCCAGAAATGTGAAACACAGGAGGGTTGAAATGAGCGAACAATATACTTATGCGGTTGCGCGTATACGGGCTTTGGAGGTCGCTCTGTTTTCCAACAGCGCCATTGACCAGTTGATTGCGTGCCAGGACTATGGGCAGGCGCTCCAGTTCCTGGAGGAAAGAGGCTGGGGGGATACGGAAACTTCAGGGGACGCGGAGGCGATCCTGACCAGGGAGGAGGAAAAAATCTGGGAGGTTGTCAAGGAGCTGCATATCGGGATGGAAAACTTTGACGTGCTTTCTTACCCAAAGCTGTACCACAATCTCAAGGCGGCCATCAAGGAAGTATGCACGGAGGAGGAAAACAGGCATATTTTTTATGAGGATGTGTCCGTTCCGGGAAGCGCGATGCTGGAGATTGTCCGGGAGAAGGATTTCGGGAAGCTGCCGCAGCACATGCAGGCAGCGGCGCAGGAAGCCTTTGAGACGCTTCTCCATACCAGGGACGGGCAGCTTTGCGATGTGATCATTGACCAGGCGGCGCTGCAGGCCATTTACCGGGCGGGAAAAGCGGCGGATGCAAAAATCATCCGCGATTACGCAGAGTCCACGGTAGCGGTAGCGGATATCAAGATCGCCGTCCGTTCGCAGAAAACTGCAAAAAATATTGATTTTATGCAACGGGCAATGGCGCAATGTGAAAGCGTGAACATCAACCAGCTTTCCAGGGCGGCGCTTTCCGGGTTGGACGCGATCTGCGAGTACCTGCAAGGAACTGCCTATTCCGGAGGGGCGGAAGCGCTCCGGGAATCTCCTTCCGCGTTTGAGCGGTGGTGCGATAACCGGATCATACAGACGATCAGCCCGGAGAAATACCATGCATTTACGATAGGCCCTGTGATTGCCTATGTAATTGCGAGACAGAATGAAATAAAGACGGTACGAATCATCCTTTCCGGAAAGTTAAATGAATTGCCGGATGATTCAATCCGGGAAAGGGTAAGGGAAATGTATGTATAAGATTGCGGTAATGGGCGATTACGACAGCATCTACGGCTTTGCCACGCTGGGTCTTGACACATATCCTGTGAATGCCCGGGAGGAAGCTACAGAAAAGCTGCATAAGCTTGCGTCCGGCGGCTATGGGGTCATCTATATCACGGAAGCCCTGGCAGCGGAATTGAAAACAGAAATCGGAAAATATCAGGGCCAGGTATCGCCCGCCATCATCCAGATCCCCGGTATATCCGGGAATACCGGCATGGGCATCGAAGGAGTGAAAAAATCCGTCGAGCAGGCGGTTGGGTCCGATATCATCTTTGGGAGTTAAAGGAGGTTGATTCGTCCAAATGAGTAAAGGTACGATAAAAAAAGTAGCAGGGCCGCTGGTTATCGCATCTGGGATGCGCGACGCCAATATGTCTGACGTTGTACGTGTCAGCAGCCGACGCCTGATTGGGGAAATCATCGAGATGCACGGAGACGAGGCGTCCATCCAGGTGTATGAGGAGACATCCGGGTTAGCCCCCGGAGAGCCCGTGGAATCCATGGAGGTTCCGATGTCCGTAGAGCTTGGGCCAGGGCTGATTACCAGTATTTATGACGGCATCCAGCGCCCGCTTGACGATATTATGAAGGTTTCCGGGAACAACTTAAAACGAGGTGTTGAGGTCCCTTCCCTGAAAAGGGATAAAAAATGGGCGTTTGTCCCTGTAGCGAAGGCCGGTGATGAAGTTGGGCCAGGGGATATCCTGGGTACGGTACAGGAAACCATTGTTGTCCAGCAGAAGATCATGGTCCCCTACGGCGTGGAGGGAACGGTGAAAGAAATCCGGGCAGGCGAGTTTACCGTTGAGGATGTGGTAGCGGTGATTGCGACGGACGACGGTGACAAGGAACTTACCATGATGCAGAGGTGGCCGGTCCGGCGCGGGCGTCCGTATGTGAAGAAGCTGCCGCCGGAGATGCCGCTGATCACCGGCCAGCGGGTGATTGACACGTTCTTCCCTATTGCCAAGGGCGGCGTAGCAGCCGTACCAGGGCCGTTCGGGAGCGGCAAGACGGTCATCCAGCACCAGCTTGCAAAATGGGCGGAGGCCGACATCGTTGTCTATATTGGATGCGGTGAACGCGGCAATGAGATGACGGATGTTTTGAATGAGTTTCCGGAACTGAAGGATCCGAAGACCGGCCAGTCCTTGATGGAGCGGACTGTTTTGATCGCGAACACTTCGGATATGCCGGTTGCGGCCCGTGAGGCGTCGATCTATACCGGCATCACGATTGCGGAGTATTTCCGCGATATGGGTTACTCGGTGGCGTTGATGGCGGATTCCACTTCCCGCTGGGCGGAAGCCCTGCGAGAGATGTCCGGGCGTCTGGAAGAGATGCCGGGCGAGGAAGGTTATCCCGCCTACCTTGGTTCCCGTCTGGCGCAGTTCTACGAGAGGGCAGGACATGTCGTCGCACTTGGGAAAGATGGAAGAAGCGGCGCGCTTTCAGTGATCGGCGCGGTTTCCCCTCCGGGCGGTGATATTTCCGAGCCAGTGTCCCAGGCAACCCTGCGTATTGTCAAGGTTTTCTGGGGGTTGGATTCTGCGTTGGCTTACCAGCGCCATTTCCCGGCCATCAACTGGCTTACCAGTTATTCCCTGTATGTGGATAATATGAAGGGCTGGTTTAATAAAGAGGTTGCGCCAGACTGGATGGATGGCCGCCAGGAGATGATGACGATCCTGCAGGAAGAGGCAGAGTTGAATGAAATCGTCCAAATGGTAGGTATGGACGCGCTTTCCCCGGCTGACCGCCTGAAAATGGAAGCGGCCAGATCGATCCGTGAGGATTTCCTGCACCAGAATTCCTTCCATGAGGTCGATACGTACACATCCCTGAGAAAACAGTATCTCTTGATGAAGCTTGTCCTCGCGTTCTACAACCAATCTGTGGAAGCCTTGAACAAGGGCGCGTCCATGAACAGCTTGATTAGCATGGCGGTCCGCGAGCGGATTGGGCGTTACAAATATACGCTTCAGGAAAATATCGAGGAAGAATATGAAAAGATCATGAATGAACTGGCCAGCGAAATCGCAGGTACATTCGGGAAGGAGGACTTCTAAATTATGCCAAAAGAGTACAGAACCATACAGGAAGTTGCCGGACCTCTGATGCTGGTGCGCGGCGTGGAAAACGTATCTTACGATGAGCTCGGCGAGATAGAGCTTGCAAACGGCGAAAGACGCCGCTGTAAGGTACTGGAGATCAACGGCAGCGACGCGCTGGTACAGTTGTTTGAGAGTGCGACCGGTATCAACCTGAGCAACAGTAAAGTAAGGTTCCTTGGACGCAGCATGGAGCTGGGCGTGTCCGGCGATATGCTGGGACGTGTCTTTGACGGCCTGGGGCGTCCGATTGACGACGGGCCGGAGATCCTGCCGGAGGAAAGAAGGGACATCAATGGGCTGCCGATGAACCCGGCGGCAAGGGCGTTCCCGGAGGAGTTTATCCAGACAGGCATTTCTGCGATTGACGGGTTGAATACGCTGGTCCGAGGGCAGAAGCTGCCGATTTTCTCAGCGTCCGGCCTGCCCCATGCGGACTTGGCGGCGCAGATCGCAAGACAGGCAAGGGTACGCGGCACGGACGAAAATTTTGCCGTTGTATTTGCCGCAATGGGCATTACCTTTGAGGAATCCAACTTTTTTGTAGAGTCTTTCAAGGAGACAGGGGCCATCGACCGGACGGTCATGTTTGTGAACCTGGCGAACGACCCGGCGATCGAGCGTATCTCAACCCCGCGTATGGCATTGACAGCCGCGGAATACCTGGCATTTGAAAAGGGGATGCACGTGCTGGTCATCCTGACGGATATTACCAATTACGCGGACGCGCTCCGCGAGGTATCCGCCGCGCGGAAGGAAGTGCCGGGACGCCGCGGATATCCGGGTTATATGTATACCGACCTTGCCTCCCTGTATGAGCGGGCGGGCCGCCAGATTGGGAAGACCGGAAGCATCACGATGATCCCCATCCTGACCATGCCGGAGGATGACAAGACCCATCCAATCCCCGACCTTACCGGGTATATCACGGAAGGACAGGTCATTTTAAGCCGCGACCTGTACCGGAAGGGCATCCAGCCGCCGATCGACGTGCTGCCATCGCTTTCCCGTTTGAAAGATAAAGGGATTGGGGAAGGAAAGACAAGGGCGGACCATGCCAATACGATGAACCAGTTATTTGCGGCTTATTCCCGTGGCAAAGACGCGAAAGAACTCATGACGATCCTGGGAGAGGCGGCCCTGACGGAGATCGATCTTCTTTATGCGAAATTCGCGGACGAATTTGAAAAGAGATATGTCTCCCAGGGATATGAGACGGATCGCTCCATCGAGGAAACGCTGGATATCGGGTGGGAGCTTCTGCGCATCCTGCCGAGGTCGGAGCTGAAACGTATTGATGACAAGTTCCTGGACGAGTTCTACGATAAACAGTAAGGAGGTAGCCTATGGCATCTACGCAGGTGACTCCAACCCGTATGGAGTTGACGAAGACGAAGAAGAAGCTGGTCACGGCGGTGAAGGGGCATAAGCTTCTGAAGGATAAGCGTGACGAGCTGATGCGCCAGTTCCTGGATTTGGTGAGGGTCAATATGGAGCTGAGAAAAAAGGTAGAAGCCGGGATCCGCTCCGCCAATAAGAATTTTGTCATCGCAAAAGCCGGTATGGACGAAGCAACGCTGAATACTGCATTGATGGCTCCGAAACAGGAAGTGAACCTTGAGATGGGGACGAAGAATGTCATGAGCGTCAATATCCCGGCGTATGAGGCGAAGACCCGCACCGCGGACGCGAATGATATTTATTCCTATGGATTTGCTTTCACATCCAGCGACCTGGACGGGGCCGTGAAATCCCTGGCGGATATCCTGCCGGATATGCTTGAGCTGGCGGAGACAGAAAAAGCATGCCAGCTTATGGCGGCTGAGATTGAAAAGACCCGACGCCGGGTAAACGCGCTGGAGCATGTGATTATCCCGGATTCCCAGGAAAAGATTAAATATATCACGATGAAGCTGGACGAGAACGAGAGAAGTTCGCAGATCCGTTTGATGAAGGTGAAAGATATGATGCTGGAAGAAGCGCATCATTATAGTGAGAAATAACGAAAGCGGATCATCCGATACCCCAATAGCCTGGGATGGGCTGTTGGGGTATCTGTATGTTTGAGGCCGGACATTTCATTGGGCCGCTTTATCGGCCTGTCATATGTGCTTTTTTATGTGCGTTACGCGTCGAACCGCAATCCACAGGCGTTACCTTGACAGCCAGCTCAGCCCAGGCGCCCTCACGGCACCCGGAAGGTTCCGCTTAGTGCTGCTTCGTTCCCGACCTGACACGGTTCACGGATTCCCGTCGCGTAAGACCCGGACATCAACGCCGCTTTTCAAGGGCAGCCCTGCAGATTGCAGCCCTTGGCGTAACATCACCCCTGCTATAGCGGATTGCAGGTACAAGGTACCGCTAACACCCCGGCTGCACAAACCTTAATTTAACGCATCCAATGGGAAATGTCAATGAAAAAAGGATATTTTGGCGGTATTTTCCTGTGAATAATGGTGAATAGTTTAATTCTTTTTTTCATTTCATGAATAGTTTAATTCTTTCATTTCATTGACAATCAGAAACACGAATGTTATAATCAAAAAAAGTGATATGCAGGAGTTACAATCGGGGGTAGCCGATGCATATTCTGCAACAAACAAATATTTTTACAATCTGGAGGGATGGATTATGTTATTAGCGATTCAAATTTTACTTGGCGTCCTTTTTGCCGGCACCGGCATTGGCCTTGTCGTGGATCTTGCGAAGAACCGCATGGACGAAGTGAAGAAAGCGACCGGCAAGCAGTGGGGGTCCGCTTTTGCGGTAGGTATCATCGCGAACCTGCTTGACACGCTGGGGTGCGGTTCTTATGCCCCGTCGACTTTCATGTATAAGCTTTTCGGGCAGATTGATGATATCAATATCCCAGGCACATTGAATGTCGGCGATACGTTCCCGGTTATTTTTGAGGCTTTCATCTTCACGGCTTCCGTGGACTGCGACCCTGTATTTCTGTGGGTGATGTACATATGCGCGGCTATCGGTTCATTCGGGTTTGCGACCATCGTCACAAAGTGGCCGAGGAATAAGATCCGTTACGCGCTCGGCGCAGTCATGATCCCGCTCGCGTTGATTATGCTTTGTAAGAATTTAGGAGTTGGTCCTTTTGGAGAGATCGGTACGCTTAGCGGCCTGACCGGCTGGAAGCTGATTGTGGCGGCAGTGCTTAATATCGTATGGGGCGCGCTGATGGATATTGGATTTGGCCTGTACGCACCGTGTATGGCTACGTGCCTGCTGCTTGGGGTTGACGCCGTTGTCTGCTTCCCGGTATTCATGGGTTCCTGCGCCTGCTTGATGCCGGCCTGCTCCATTGAGTTTATCAAGACGGGCAGATACGATGCGCCTCACACGATCGGCAATGCGATTGGCGGATTGATCGGTGTGTTCATCGCCTGGAAGGTTGTTACCAGCCTGCCAATGTTCTGGCTCATCAACCTGATCTGCGTCGTTCTTCTTTGGACTTCCTATACTTTGATCAGCGCGGCTAATAAAGATAAAAAAGCCGGAGTTGCTTAAGTGGGAAACCATATACTTGCGATTTCGTTATGATGCGTTCATGGGTGGCGTCCGCAAGGATGCCATCCATATATTATGGTGTAGGTGTAGGATTCCCGGCGGTGCGGAGCGGGGGGCTCAGGATGCCATCCATATAGCAGGGGCCGGGAAGCTTTTGCCCCTGATGATAATACGGGATCCCTGTGCTTTCAGGGAATTTACGGTTATGACAACGGAGATGCAATATGTTTATCAATGAATACGTGATGGATCGGAAGCGTTACGACAGATGGGCAACCCCTAAATTCTGGAGGGTTCCTATTTTTTATGTATATTGCTTCGTCTTTCTCGCCGGGGCGTTCGGATGGATTTATTTCAGGGCTGTGGGCGCTGCCTTAAGATGGCAGTCTTTAGGGGCCTGTCTCACATTTGTCGCTGTATATCGTGGTATCTTTTTTAAATGGATGCATACGGACAAGACCTTCCGGGTCACACGCGCGCAGTACTTTGGCGGGAAAAACTGGACATGCCGGGTGATTGTGGGGGAACACAATATTTCCCTGTATATCAATGGGAAGCTGAATAATAAAGTCGAATGGGGGCAGGTGATACGATTTGAGGAGGGAAAGACGTATTTCCGGCTGGCGACCGATGAATACCGGGAAGGCGTCATGCTTGATAAAGCCTCTTTCACAGAGGGCGATACGGACAGCTTCCGGCAATGGATGCGGGATAACCGCCCTGATATCGAGTATGGGCCTGTCGCCCCGATGTTTGATAATTAGGACGGTGTTTGATCATCAGGGAATTGCCGCGAAATAACGGATACATGTCCTGCGCAAGCGGCATCGTTGTTTCGTGATCATTTCCTGGTTTACAGATAGTAAAGAAAGCCCACATGCCATGCGTGGCATGTGGGCTATGTTATTGTTTGTTATTGTTTGATCCAGCTTCAGCGCGGAAGCATCAATCCGCATCCGCTGAGGTAGCTTTGTCGAAGATTTCAAGCGCCTTTTTATTCGGCTCATCCGTAAATCTTGCTACGAGAAACGCGACGATCATGCTTGCAATGAATCCCGGTACGATTTCGTACACACCGGTAGAGGCGGTAAGCCCGGTCAAAAGCCATCCCAGGTCCACAACAAATCCTGTAACAACGCCCGCGATTGCCCCTTTGTAGTTGAATCTTCTCCAGAAAAGTGATAAAAGAATGGTTGGCCCAAAGGACGCGCCAAACGCACCCCACGCATTTTCCACCATATCCATAATCGCCTGGGCGCCGGAACCCTTGGAATTTGCGATAAAGAATGCAATGATGGAAAGTATAAGGACTAAAATACGTCCGACCATCAATGTCTCTTTTTCGGAAGCTTCCTTGCGGAAAAACGGCTTGTATAAATCAGCGGTGAAGGAGCTTGACGCTACAAGCAATTGCGAATCGGCGGTTGAAATGGACGCCGCGATAATGGCCGCAAGTAACAGCCCGCAGATGAGCGGCGGGAAAAATTTACGTGCCATCACGATAAATACCAGCTTCTGGTTTCCAGCGGTAAGCAGCTCTTCACCAACGATCATCCTGCCGAAATACGCAACCAGTACCGCTGAAAGAAGTGAGATAACAACCCATACAATGGCCACAACAGAAGATTTCTTGATCATGGAGGGCTTCTCAATCGACATAAATCTTACCAGAATATGAGGCATACCAAAATAACCAAGCCCCCAGCCAAGCCCGGTGATAATCTCCTGCCAGCTTGCGCTGAAAAGCCCGCCGCCGAAAGAGCATTGCACAACGGAGCCGGTTGCCGCATCTGTGTATTCATAGACCGTTTCAAGCAAATTCGGATTGATCAGGTCGTGGTGCCCGAAAAAGACCACCAGTGGAACGAGCATCAAGGCGAACATCATCAGCATCCCCTGGAAAAAGTCGGTCCAGCATACAGCCGCGAATCCACCGAAAAAGGTATATGCAACAATGATGAGCAAAAAGACAATCATGGCAACGGTCGGTGAGATAGACGGGAATAAAAGTTCAAATACAGAAGTCCCGGCCACAAGGGCAGATGCTACATAAATGGTATAGGCAAATAAAAAAATCAGCGCACATACAAGCTGAAGTGTCCGGGAGTCTGCCGCAAACCGGTTCGTCAGGTACTGCGGCAAGGTAATAGAATCATCGGCTGCTTTGGAGAATGTGCGAAGCCTCTTTGCGCATAAAATCCAGTTTGCCGCCGTGCCAAGCGCCAGCCCGATGCCGATCCACATCTGGCCAAAGCCAAATGCAAGGATCGAACCCGGAAGACCCATAAGCAGCCATGCTGACATATCGGAAGCCTGGGCGGAGAGAGCGGTCACCCATGGCCCCATGGTCCGTCCGCCAAGGAAAAAGTCTTCCGAATCCTTGTTCGACCCGTTGAAGTAGAATACCAGGGCTACGCCAAGCAGGATTACGAAATACGCTACAAAAGTAATAATTTCCCAGTTCATAAAGTTCCTCCTTTTCCTTTATATCATATTAAGCGGCGCCGGAGACATTTATGTAACGCAGAAAACAGATGATACCCGATGCCAGGGACGTCTATGCCTCCTCCAACGATCCGCTTACAAGATTCATAATAGAGCAATCGGATCTAAAAGTCAATACAGAAATTAAAATATCTAATGGTATACATTAAAAGTTTTAATGTTTCGTGCTGAAAAACGTATTTGGGCAAAAATGCCGGAAGCCTGCCCTATCCGTGGAGGATGCGTATGACTTTGCACAGCGCGGTTTCTGCGGGATAAGAATAGTAACGTTGCTTATGGCTTCCATTACATTTCTTAATGTTTTTATTGCTTATTTCTCCCCATTCGTTTATAATAAAAGAGTAGCAGTGATCCACTTAGCGGTTATCCACATTCTTGATAGAAAATCCTTTAATGGGGAGATTTCCATTTTCAGTGCGCCAACACATTTTTCTATATCATAACCTGCTATCCGGATGTGCCGTTGGTTTTCCGGCAGGACATGGCAGAGCATAGCCGCCATGCGCCGCCACATCGGATGGCATTGTGGATACCTAATGGGAAAGGAGCTGAGTGTTTATGTCAAACAAAACAAATGCAAATTCAACCGCGGAATGGGGATCACGCTTTGGGTACCTGATGGTAGCGGCCGGCGCGTCTGTGGGACTGGGCAATATCTGGAAGTTCCCATATCTTGCCTACAGGGGCGGCGGCGGCATTTTCATCGTCGTTTATCTGATTGTTGTTTTCCTGCTGGCACGCCCGATGGTTGAGATGGAGACCGCGATTGGGCGCCACGGCAAATCGGATACCGTTACCGTGTTTGAGAAAATCAACAAGAAATGGGGGTTTGTCGGCTGGATTGCCAATATCTGCACCCTGATGATCAATGCTTATTACGTAGTCGTAGGCGGATGGGTGCTGCGTTATGCATGGCAGTTTATTACGAGCGGCGATTTCGGCGAGGACGCAAATGTATTCTACCAGAATTTCATCTCTGACCCGGTGCAGCCAATCATCTGGGATATGATTCTCCTCGTCTTCTGCACGGCGATGCTGATGGCCGGTTTGACCAATTATGTGGAGAAGCTGTCCAAGGTCATTCTCCCCGGATTGGCGGTACTGCTGGTCATCTGCGGCATCTACGCCTGCTTTTCCACAGAAGGCGCTGTAGAAGGGCTGAAATATTATCTGGTACCGGATTTCAGTAATTTCACAGTCAAAGTGTTTGCGGACGCCGTCACGCAGGTGCTGTTCTCCGTCGGCATTGGCTGGGGGATCTTCACGACGCTGGGTGCAAATGTATCGAAGAGCCAGAATCTGAAAAGCGACGCAATCTTCATTAGCTGCGCGGATACTTTTGTTGCGATCCTTGCCGGGTTTGTCATTATCCCTTCCGCTTTCGGCGCGGGGATCGACGTCCAGAAGGGACCGTCCCTTATCTTTGATGTCATGGCGAATATTTTCGGCAACCTGCCAGGCGGGCGACTGATTGGTTCTCTGTTTTTCGTTGCTTTGATTTTCGCGGTCATTTCCTCGCTGTTCACTTTCATTGAGATTACGGTGCGGACGCTGGAGATCAAGATGAACCTCGGCAGGAAGAAAGCTACAGTCACTACCGCCGTTATTATTGGCGTGTTGAATATCCTTGTCTCCCTTGGTTTTGGGCCGATGAGCGATTTCAAGCTTCCGTGGCCATACGTAGGGCAGATTGACCATTACGGGCTGTATGACTGGTTCGACTGCTTTTCCGGGTATGTGCTTCTTCCCCTTGGCTGCCTTTTAGTCTGCATCTTCGTGGTGAAGGTCTGGAAATGGGGGCCTTACGAGAAAGAGCTTACCGCTGATGGCAGGGATGGCAAGCTGACGGCATGGGATAAGGTCAGCGCGGTTGTCATTGTCCCATTATGCATGGTCATTGTCCTTCTGAATGTATTTGGGGTCATTAAATAATGATGAGGCTTGCGGGAAGTGCGCAGCATGTAGCTGTGTAGCAAAAGCTGGTATCGTCAAATAACAGGATTTAGGATGATGTACATGGGGATATGGTAAAAAAGGAAATGCCGCTGTGTGGTTGGGACGACAGCGGCATTTCCTTTTTCTGTTATTTTCCCTGTTGGTCTTTCTGGCGCATCTTCAGCTTCAGAAGCGCTTTCGCTTTCAGGCAGTCAAGCTTCACCATGTTATTTTCCCCGACTACATCCGTTTCTGTGCCGTCGTCACTTTTATTGATGTCAACGATCCCGTCCAGGTAATCGTTGACAACGACGAATTTGGCGACCGTGCCGGAAAAATTCAGGCCAGTCACCGGGATGCCCCGGATGCCTAGCTGCTCACAGGTATTTGTATAGTCCACGTCGCTGTTGCCCCAGCCGTCCGAGGAAAGGATGACCCCATCCGCCCTCATGCACTCCGCAGCGATCGCTGCCCTCGTGCCTACCAGCATTTTTTCTTTATTTCCGTCCGGGGTTCCCACAAACATCACGCCCATCAAATCCAGATCCGTATCCTCCGCTACCACATCCAAAAGCGGGTCGCGGAAATGATGGAGCGTCGTCTCCTTTGTCGATGGTCCAATTCCCATAATTCCTCTTCCTCCTACTATGAAACTTGCGAAATTTGCCTTGTCAGGCCCGATAGGGCGTGAGAAGGCTTCGTTACGACCTACCAGTAAACCCTAAAGCTTCCCACCGTTGTGCTGCCGCCGGGTTACTGCATGGAATGCAAGATACCGTCCCGATATTCATTTGGCGTAACAATGATGGGCATATTGCCCATATCTATAATCGAACGTCCGCCCTCTACACCAGACGGCTCGTCCGCGAAAAGGTGCATGTCGTACATCGCCCCTTGCCCGGCGATCTGCTTGATGATCAGCACACGCTTCCTCCCCGGCCTTACCACATCATAGTATTCGTGGCGTTCCGTACATTTGTCCCCTTTAAACTTCTTCATTTGCATGCGGTATTCCTGGATGAATTTATCGCAGAGCATATGAGCTTCCGTTGGGCCTGGACGTTCCTGCCCCATGCCTGCCGCGAGCGTCACGTCAAAAGAGATAATGATATCGTCGTCTCCCGGCGTCCCCGCGCGGTTCAGGTAAAGCTGGTCTTTCAGATTGCCTTCCGACGACCCAAATTCATGGCACTGCTTTCCATTGACGTCCACGCCGGTGAGCATCACATATACACCGGTAACTGTATGGGTGATGCCCTCGCCGATTTTTCCAAGGACCTTTGTCGAGATCGGAATAATATCCATGATCGTGTTCGTCCACCTGTCATGCTCCCCCGGCTTGATGATCTGAACGTCGATTTTCTTGATATATTCCGCACCCGCCGCAAGAGATTCTACCTTCTCTTTGCTGACTGTCATGCGTCCATCAATGCCAATCTTGTTCTCATCGCCCCATTCAACATCCGTCATATGGAACGATTTGATCACCAGACGCCGCAGCTTCTTTACATCATCTGCCATATCCACACCTCCATGAGCATTAAAATGTTATCGTGATAACTTTTTCCTTATTATACACCAAAATGCCTTAAATGCCAACTGCGTATGACTATGAGTGACTCAACCCGTAAACCTCCAGTGATTATTCGAACTCAGGAATGCCCATTCCAGGCGTTCACGTAAGAAGGAGATTCAGGACGTGGCGCTGCCACAGCGTGGCATACAATGTTTAGAAAAGGGGCAGATGCTTCATCTGCCCCTTTCCCATCATCCTGCCTGCTTCATCCTCTTTGCTGGCCGGACACAGCCGCCAGCCTGGATAGCGTCCAGGAAACTAAATCTTAGCTACATACTCAAATGGCAGTGGAACAATCTTTCCAGGCGTCTGGATTTCAACCAACTGCTCAAGGGTAGCTTTTACGATCTGCGTTTGCTGTTCAACGTTGTGGGGGCCACCTGCATTTGCGCCCATCGGAACCAACGGGGCAACTGCACGGGGCGTGCCGGTCTGACGTACAACCGGCGGAAGGGCTGCGATAATGATAGTCGGGATCCCTGCTGCTTCAATCGCTCTCTGCACCAATACTGCAGAGCGGTGGCAGGTCCCTCACCCGGCTGTGAGGATCACGCCGTCCACATCCTCTTCCTTGAACATCTGCGCAATCGCGGGGCCAGTCTCGCCTTTGAACTTCTCCTGGTTTCCGCCGCCGCCCATGAATCCAGCATGTACAGGGGCGCACTGACGGATAAAGCCCTCCGCTGCCAGCTCGTGGAGCCTGTCGATAGGGAACATGCAGTTGATATCTTTATTGACATCACTGTTATCATATCCACCGTGGGATACCATCAAATCTTCAGATGGCGTCGTATTTTCAATCTTCCTCCAGGTGGAGTCGCC
The DNA here is from genome assembly GCA_964650695.1 of uncultured Dorea sp. Taxonomy (GTDB): domain Bacteria; phylum Bacillota; class Clostridia; order Lachnospirales; family Lachnospiraceae; genus CAZYVA01. The sequence goes on from CAZYVA010000002.1 coordinate 30,464, forward strand.
CGCAAGGTTGAACCTCTCCTGGCTCTTTTTATGAACACCTGCCGCCGTCGCAAGAGCGATAGACATATCTTTCAGCTCTTTTGTTACAGGAGTCCATACTGACGGTGGAGTAATCGGTACGAATATTTCAGATTGTAAACCTTTAACAACCGTTAAACTCATTTTTAGACCTCCTTATGATCCAAACGCGCAGACATTTCTTTTTGCTTGCGCCGTTCTTTCTCAATGTTACTGACGTACTTCTCATTTACCTGTGGGCTTAGCTGCTCCGGGAAACTCATCTTCCAGCCAAATTCCTGGCCAACCTGCGGCTGCGTGTCGCAGATAAACATGCGTTTTGGAGCCTTGAAGAATCCCAGGCGTCCTTTTAAGTCAATACTGATGCTGCAATCATCGACGTCCACCACAACGCCCTCCATATAAATGATGTGTTCGCCATATTTTAAGCGTTCGTCATTCATCCGTGAATACCCTTTTAGCTGTATTTTAACCTGCGTTTCTCACTCATCGGAAGCGCTTGCTCATTTTCCACAAGCTCCATCTTTGTTCCGTAAGTTTCTTCGATCAGTTCAACGTTGGTCGCTTTCACATTTGGGTTCCACTTTTTCTCCGCAGCCTTTACCTCTTCGCCGGCCATTGCGTTTTTCAGCATTGCGATGGCACGGACAGCGTCCTCTGGGCAAAGCGTATTGTTGCCAAGGATCTCATTTTCGATACCGGCCTCGGATTTGTTGTTGTCTACCATGCATGTCATATGCTTGTTCCCGACAACGAGCGCTCCCTGCACAGCACAGTAGGACATGCCTACGACCGGGATCCCTCTCATACCGATCTGGTCGATATGGCTTGCAAAGTCGATGTGGTTGTTCCCAAAGCCTTCTGTCGTGACAAATGCTCCGTCAACGCCCATCATTTCCACGGTTTGGCCGACACGTTTGGATACATAGAATTTTTCAGCATTGATCTGCGGAGAGCCGACGAATACAACACCGCAAAGGTCGATTTCCGGATCATGGATCGCTTCGATCACCAACGGCTCCCTCCAGTAATGCCTGGACATCTCTTTCGATGCAGGCCCGATACAGGTCAGCGCATGGATACACCCATCCAGCACTTCCAATGGGGACATGCATACCGGGACGTTTCCAAGGTCAACGTTTGCCCTTGCGCCAAGGATGCCTACAGGTTCTACCGGGAGGATGAAATTGTCATGCATCGCACCCTGTCCCATGATTTCTTTGACGATCACGACTTTCTTTTTGCCCGGACGGCGGACCTGGCGAAGCTCCTGTACCTCATCCGGCTCCGCTTCCATCTTTTTCATGAACTCACGGATCTCCTGGGTGATGACGTCAAACGCGGTATGGGCAGCCATAGGACCACGGCGCTCCATGTTGGTCTTTTCCTGGATAATGATATTGCCCTTGATGAAAATCTCGCCTTTGTCCGGGCATCCCGGACGGCCCCACATAATGTTTTCATCCAGGTATCCTTCGGAGGAGCCGAATTCGCCAATCTGCACGCCGCCCTCGTCCGTACCAGTCAGCATCATGACAACGCCGTCAAGGACCCTCGTCACGCCGCTCCCGATTTCGCTTTCGCCTTCTTTGGTTGCGATGGGCTGGACATCCATGACCGTCTCGGAATAGGTATGGTATTTATCCGGGGTGATGATCTCGATCGCAAAATCCTTCACCAGCTCCTGGTTCGCAATGACGTCCGCCTCAATGCCTTCGCGGATGTAAAGGGTGCTTCCCTCGATCTTGGTCTCCGGCCCTCTCTTGACTTCAGTGATCTTATAGTGCTTTCTTGTCAGTGTCCGTACAACCTGTTCTTCCTGCTCTGCTTCCGCTGCCGGTGCGCCGCCTGCCGCCGCTGCCTCCGGGACTTCCGCTATCGCCGATCCGCCGCCGAGCGCCCCGACCGGGATCTCAAGGTCGATATCCTTTCCTTCTCCGATGTGGATCCTTAGCGTGCCGCCTGGTGTTGCCAGAGGCGCTGGAGGCGCTGGAGGCACTGGCGCCGCCGGCGCTTCTTCCTCTGCCGGAGCAGGAGTGGACGGCGCTTTCACGCCATCCAGTACATCCGCAGTCAGTGGCGCAAGAGAATCACAGGTTTTTGTAAGCTTTGCCCCCAAAACTTCCTCGATGGTGAGGCAGCCATCCAGGCACAGCAGCCCGGAATCCACCAGATCATCGAAAATTGCGGGATCTTCCAGGTTTGCCGGTTCGATTGTGATGCCAGCTTCCGCCCTGCAGCATAATACTGCGGGATCCTTCGCATGTTCTTTCGCTGTTTCAGCCGTAATAGACATAGTGTTTCCCTCCTTGTAAAATGTAAGCGTTTTCCGCCTGTTATATATACACCGTCCGGCACAGCGGAAAATCGGGGGTTTCCGCTGTTGCCTTACGGAGTAATACCTTTCTTATACGGGCAAGCTGAGATGTGATTTTGCCTGTCAGGGAAAATCAGCCGTGGACCGTAGCCTAAAAATCAATCTCCTGGCTCACCTGTTTGGAAACTTTCAGTGTCCTGTATAACGCATGGCCCACAGACCTCATCGCATGGTCGGTCTGATGGAATACTTTCAGGCCCATCTTCGGGGCGGAGGCCATAACCGTGTTGGAGCAGTCTGAACAGTTGCCAATGATGATATACTCGCATTTGTCCTTCTTAAACTGCAGGTTGTTTTTTACCTGTCCCGGACAGTTGCCCGGACGTAAACACTTCAACGGTGCGCCTGGCTTATTCTCGATGGCCTGTTTACACTTGCATACAGACACTACTTTTCCGTTCATCTTTGCCGCAATGTCACGCATACGCTCTTCATTGCCGCTGCATGCGCAGACCAGAAGCCCGACATCTGCCCCGTGAAGATCCGGGAATTCGACAGTAACGAGGATCCCGCCGGTCGTCTTGGTGATGGGCGCGTCCAGTTCGGTTGCCTTTCCAGTGAATGCCCCGCCCATGATGATCTCGCCGTATTTGCCGTCAATGCCGCCGGCCTTTTCAATCAGCCCGCCGACACTCACGCCGATGGGAACGTCCATGAATACATGGGCTGCGTTCCCGCCGTTGATCTTCCCGCGCACGGTCAGGTTCTTGCTGATCAGCGGTTTTTTCTCATCGATGGCTTCTGCGATCTTGGCGGCAGTCTCCAGGTTCACTACGACGGATCTCGCAGCGGAAGGAAGCTGCGTTGTGTCAAGGTTTACCCCCAGGCACTCCCGCACGACCGCGCGTTCCTCACCCATCGGGTAGATGTCCGGAAGGAGGTGCATGGAAATATCAGCTTCGCTTTCCAATGCTTTCTGCAAGGTCTTGACCGCTTTCTGGTTTTTCTTTTTGATGGCAAAAATGGCTTTGTCCGCCTTTGTCATCTCCATACAGTATTTTGTGCCGCGGATGATTTTATCACATTGCTCTTCTAATTGGCGGATATTGTGTTCCAGGCCTGGCTCGCACTCCGACGCGTTGATGAGGATATAGCTGTGGTCCAGCTTGAAATCCGCCGGGAGCTCCGGGTTGATCTCCGCGTTCAGCTCCGCCAGAGGGGTCTCGGAAAGGTTGATATTCAGTTTCACCCCGGTCGGGAAACCGGCCCCTCCAAGCCCGACAATGCCCGCCGCTTTTACCATATCCAGCTTGCTCGCGCCTTCCGGCACATCAATCGGGACAAACGCCTCCGGCTGCTCCTGGGACGGCTCAATGACGATCCGGTCCTCTGTGATCTCCGCCACCTTTCCGTAAACGCTGGAGAAAATATTCGCTCCGAGCCCGGTAGGTTTTGCAACCAGCGTACCCTTTTTTACTTCTTCCCCGACCTCAACGCAGGGGGCGCAGGGGGCGCCCACATGCTGGCGCAGCAGCAACTGTACATTTTCCATGACACACATCTCCTTTTCCTTATTTTGTAATTATAATAAGTAAAAACAAACGAACCTTACAGATCCCATCTGTTTTTATTATTTTTTTGGCGAGGGCATGTGGGAATCGAACCCACCCAGGACGCTCCTAACGCCCCACACAGGTTTTGAAGACCAGGCGGCACACCAGTCACCGAACTACCCCCATATATCATTGTTATAAATAATCACAATCGATCCATACAAATTTACAATAGCACAATTCTCTTTTCAATTCAACTCTTTTCGCCTCTTTTTCGCATTTTTTATAGACACAAAAACAGGTTGACTTTTTCGGCTTTTTCGTCCATAATAAATAGAAAAGACTGAACGGAGGACTAGAATGCAGTCTAATCGTTATTTTTCTAACAGGCGGGAAAAGCGCTTGCGGAATCTATGCAAGTGTTTTTATAAATACTTATAGGATTTTTCTATAAATTTTAAAAGGAGGTAGATGAATTATGGAGTTGAAGGCAAATGTAGACTTCAGCCGGTTTGAAGCGCAGCTTCAGGTGGTTGACGCGCACACGAGCGGCGAATTCTGCCGTATGGTCATCGGCGGTTTCCCGGAGCCGGAAGGAAACACCATGATTGAAAAGAAAAAATGGATGGAGACGAACTACGACCATGTCCGTACAGCCCTGATGCTGGAGCCGAGAGGGCATCATGATATGTTCGGCGCTTTCCTGTGCGAACCGGTCAGCAAAGAAGCGGATCTTGGCGTGATGTTCATGGATACCGGCGGATACCTGAACATGTGTGGGCACTGCACCATCGGCGCGGTCACCGTGGCGATAGAAGCCGGGCTTGTAGAGTCCCATGAGGGTGAGAATGAAGTTGTGCTGGAAGCGCCTGCGGGCATCATCCGTACAAAATCGACCGTAAAAGACGGAAAAGTGACAGAAGTGACTTTGACCAATGTCCCGGCATTTGTTTACAAGGACAACATGACCGCGACCATCGACGGCGTTGAGATCCCATACACGATCTCTTTCGGCGGAAGCTTTTTTGCCTTGGTCGACACGACAAAACTGGATATCGGCGAGATCAACGCCAAAACAGTCCCGGCTTACACAGCCCTTGGCATGAAGCTGCGCGAAAAAATCAATGCGGAGGTCCAGATCCAGCATCCGACTTTGGACATCACGGAAGTCGATCTGGTTGAATTCTACGGGCCGACCCCGAACCCGGATAAAGCGACCATGAGAAACGTGGTGGTCTTTGGCGACGCGCAGGCGGACCGCTCCCCATGCGGGACGGGTACAAGCGCGAAGCTCGCAACCCTCCATGCATGGAACGAGCTGGGCGTTGGCGAAGAGTTCATTTATGAGAGCTTTATCGGCACGACGTTCAAGGGTGTGATTAAAGAGGAGACGAAGATTGGCGATTATGATGCGGTTATTCCGATGATTACCGGTTCCGCGTACCTGACCGGCGTTGCAACTTACCTGATTGACAGCCAGGATCCGTTAAAATACGGTTTTTTGGTTGGTTGATACTGACAAAGAAAAGGGGGCGGGACGCCCCCTTTTTGGTTTAAGAAGGGAATGATACCTATGCCGCGGAAACGACAATCCACGAAAAGCCGTATTGTAAAAGCCGCGTGGAACCTATTTTATAAAAAAGGCTATGAAGCAACCACCGTGGAAGATATTATTTCTGCTTCTAAGACATCCAAGGGAACCTTTTACCATTATTTCAAAGGGAAAGAAGCGCTCCTGAACAGTTTGTCCGACCTGTTTGACAGTAAATACAGGGAGCTGTCTGAAACGATAGACACCGGCCTTTCCGCATATGAAAAGCTGTTGTTTTTAAACCATGAGTTGTTTTACATGATTGAAACCAGCGTTGATATCGATCTGCTTGCTTTTCTGTATTCTTCCCAGTTGATCACCAAGGATGAGAAATCCCTTTCCGACACAAAGCGGTTTTACTTCCAGTGGATCACGGAGATCCTGCAGGAAGGGATTGATAAAGGGGAATTTAAGGATACCAGCACCGCCGGGGAACTGATGGATATTTACGCGATGTACGAAAGAGCGATGCTTTATGACTGGGCGCTGTTTGAGGGACGGTATTCTTTGTATGAATATAGTGATAAGCTGCTTCCCCATGTATTGGATACGTTTGCCACAGGAGTATGAAAGGCAGACTGTATGATTTTAGAGCCTCCATGAAAAAACATCAAAAATGCATGTGAGGCTTTTATTGGACTTCTGATATGCGAAAATCTTCCCATCATTTTTGGATGGAGGGAAAGCAGATGAGGAGGTTCAGGAAAGTACGTTTTAAAGGATTGTTTTTCGGCTTGTTGTTTGGGTTGGCTTTTTCCGGCATGGCGCGTCCGGCCACAGTACGGGCGGAGGGGCTGAAGCTGAACCACAAAGCCCTGACGATGCGTGTCCATGGGACGGTGAAGCTGAAAGTGAAAGCCACGGCCAAGCGCAAAGGCAAGGTACAATGGAAATCTTCGGATCCTTTGGTGGCAAAAGTCAATAAGAACGGGAAGGTAAAAGCAAAAAAAGCCGGGAAAGCAATCATTACGGCAAAGATCAAAGGAGAAAAAGCAACGTGCAGGATTACCGTAAAAAAAGCGGGATCGGCTGCACGGACAGGAAGCCGCCTTCGTGTGGAGACCCAGAAAAACGCGCAGATTTACGCGGCGCAGATAAAGGAAATTGTCGATGCAACCAACCAATACCGCACGGAAAAGGGGCTGCCTGCATTGAAGATAGATGAGAAGCTGACATGGATTGCCTGTTACCGCTCTACTGAAATGGCACAGGCGCATCAGATATCCCACACGAGGCCGGATGGCTCAAAGGTATCTGCGCTGTTGGGAAAATATGGCGTTTCTTATCGGCTGGCCGGGGAAAATATCGGCCGCAGATGGGGGAAGGTCGATGTCTGTGAATCTGCGGGCATCGTTGATAGCTGGTACGCCTCCCGCCCCCACAGGGAAAATATGTTAAACAAAAAAATCCGGAAGATCGGGGTTGGGATTGCGGTGTACACGGACGGAAGCGGGAACGAGATTTATTATACGCAGTTGTTTATTGATTGAGTGAGACAAGGGACGAATGGACACAAAACGGATGCTTGCATACGTTTTTGTGTCTATGGGATCCCGTAAAACACCGAAAAGTAACCATTTTTTGCAGAAGCAGGGACCTCCCCCTTGCAGCCTCAGACATATGACGCGAAGCGGCATATAGCCTTCAAAGAAGTCGGTCTGTGGCCTGTAGGGGAGGAACCGTGAATGGTGACAAGAACGGAGGTACACGATGCCATTAATTAGTATTGCGGTTCCTTGTTATAATGTGGAAGATTATATTGACCGCTGCATAGATTCCTTGGTTCGCCAGACGATCGGCTTTGAAAATCTGGAGATCATACTGGTCAATGATGCGTCTACAGACCATACGTTGGAAAAGCTGGAACGGTGGGAACAGCGATATCCGGAACAAATTGTATTGATTTCCCTGGATGAAAATATGCGGCAGGGCTACGGGCGCAATCTGGGTATCCGGTATGCCTCTGCGGATTATATCGGGTTCGTGGACGCGGACGACTGGGTGGAGCCGGAGATGTGCCAGATGCTGTATGACATTGCTGTCCGCGGCTTTGACGTTGTGAGGGGGAAAAATGTCCGCGACCAGGGGGACGGGCAGGCGCTTCCGTGCCGGCCGAGGGACGATCAGGCGTATCATTTTGCTAAAAAAGGAGGATTTTATGACCATGACATACCCCGGGAAGGGAATAATGGAAGGACAGGTGGGGTGTGGAATGCGCTTTACAGGAAATCTTTGATTGTGGACCATGATGTGTGGTTTCCTGAAAAACTTACTTACGAGGATAATTATTGGGGTCCATTGCTGTCTTATTATATCAGCAGTGAGTATATCGTTGATGTGGTTTTGTATCATTATTTTGTAAACAGGAACTCGACTATTCTGACAAAACATACCAATTGTCATTATGACCGGCTGCGTATTGAACTTATGAAACTGGATGTTTACCGGGAAAGAGGGATTTTTGAATGGTTCCCGCAGAAAATCGAGATGGATTTTATCCAGTTGTTTTTTCTGAATTCCCTGCATACGTTTTTTACCCGTTTGGATGATATCCCGGCTGGCATACTCAATAGCATGAAGAGGATCGTGGTAGAGCAATTCCCGGATTACCGCTCAAATCCAGGATTGATGAAATGTAACGCGATAGAAAAGACGCTGCTGCGGCTGCTGGATTTTCCGAGGGATTTAACGGCGGATGAGTGGAAGTCTATCCAGACAGCCTATGTGGAGCAAATATTGTTGTGATATACTGAGGCCGCGGGCGTGCGGCAGCACGGAGCAGCCCCTGTGATTGTATATATACAGGGGGAAGGAAGGACGGATGATGGTAACAGTAAGCTTATGTATGATCGTAAAAAATGAAGAACGCGTCCTTGCGCGCTGCCTGGATTCCTTCAAGGACCTGGTGGATGAGATGATTATTGTGGATACAGGGTCGCAGGATGGGACAAAGGAAATCGCCAGGCGCTACACCGGCAAGGTATACGATTTTGAGTGGGGATGTGATTTTTCGGCGGCCAGGAACTTTGCTTTCTCCAAGGCAGGCATGGATTACATCTATTCGGCCGATGCCGATGAGTTTTTAGAAGGGCAAAACCGCGCTCTTTTCCTACTGATGAAGCAGGCATTGCTGACGGAGATCGAGATCGTCCAAATGAAATATGTGACGAAAAATGAATTCAATACCGTGCTGAACTCAACGAAGGAATACCGCCCAAAGCTGTTTAAGCGCCTCCGTACCTTTACGTGGGTGGATCCTGTGCATGAGACTGTACGCCTGGAGCCGGTTGTCTATGACAGCGATATCGAGGTCACGCACTTGCCGCAGTCCTTCCACAGCAAACGGGATTTCCGGATCATCGCAGACAAATTCCGGGAGGATGGGAGGCTTTCCAGCAAGCTAAGGAACATGTATGCGCGGGAACTTTTAAAGACGGGTGATTTTAGCGATTTCAAGCAGGCGGAACCGGTTTTCCGGCAGATCTATGAGGACGATGGGAGCGTAAAAGCCCGGACGGAAGCGGGCTGTGTGCTTGCCCGCTTCTACCGCATGGACGGAAACTGGAAGGAATTTTTTAAAATCGTATTGAAAGGACAGGAGGAGTATTTCTGCTCGGAAATGGCCTGTGAGCTGGGCGATTATTTTTTTTCGATGGACGATTACGGCGAGGCGGCGGTATGGTACCGGAAAGCTGTTGACGAGACGGAAAGCATCCTTGACGTCCATGCGTGTGGGGATCTGCCGTTGGCCGGCTTGGTAAAGTGCTGTGAGAGGCTCCGGGAAAAGGCGGAAAAGATGGGCGATGCTTTGCTTGCTTCTGAGTATGGGGCCGAATCAGGCAAATATAAAAAAGCCCTGGCAGACTGGACGGTACCGGAAGAGATATAGGAAGTATATATCTATTTTTTGCACCAATTGGGGATATTTTGTTCACAAAAACACGAAAAAAGTGAAAAAATTTTCATATTCTTTTTTTATCGGAAATTGTAATATAGTCTATATCATATACCTATAGGAGGATAAAAAAATGGATGTCATGAAACTTGCTAACAGCATTCCTATGTGGATTGCTTGCGGGATCCCTGTCGTGCTTGTGGTCGTCCAGGCTGTGCTTTTCGCGAAGGGCGCGTACAGTGCGGGAAAGCACGTAGGGCTGACGGATGCACAGATGAAAAAGGCAATGAAAAGCAGCGCGATCACTTCCATCGGCCCCTCCATCGTTGTACTGAGCGGGATGCTTTCGCTTCTTGTCACCGTTGGCGGGCCAATGGGCTGGATGCGCCTTTCCATGATCGGCTCGGTCATGTTTGAATCCATCGCCGCGGGCCTTGGCACAGCCGCAGTCGGCGTGACCCTGGGGACGGACCCGATGACAGAGGAAGCGCTTACGATGGCGATCTGGACGATGGTCCTGTGTTCGATCGGATGGGTGATCTTTTCTACCTTTTCCGCGAACAAGATGGATAAAATCGAACATAAGCTTTCCAAGGGCAATGCCGGGACATTGACTACGATCGCTTCCTGTGCGATCATCGGCGTGTTTGCCGCTATGTGTTCCAGCCACTTATCCAAACCATTCTATTCCATGCTGCAGAACCTGGACGAGGCTACGATGTCGTCTGCGTGGCACAATGCGTTTGCCTGTGTCCTGGGAGCCGTGATCATGTTTGTTTTAACAACCATCGCATCGAAAAAGGATCTGGGATGGCTGAAGGAATGGTCCCTGACTATTACGATTCTGGCGGCAATGGTAATTACCGCGCTTATTTAAAGGAGGGCAACGGATATGAGCAATAACAGCAATTATTATAATGATGAATACATGCCAAAAGTAAATAGGATCGGGAAGCTGACAGGGGTCCTCGGTGTCATCCTGTGTTTCTGCCCGGCGGTGTTTCTGGCGGTAGGATATGGGCTTTTGCCAAAACCGGCCGCCCTGTTGACCGCGTTTATCAGTGGGGCTAGCGCTTTCGGTGTCCTGTGGTTCGTGGAGCCGATTTCTTATTTCCCGGTCGTCGGGACTGCCGGCACCTATATGGCGTTCCTGTCCGGAAATATTTCCAACATGCGTGTCCCATGCGCAAGTATGGCGCAGGTTTCCGCCGATGTGGAACCCGGCACGGAAAAGGGCTCTATTGTAGCAACGCTCGGCATGGCGGTTTCCATTGTGATCAATGTGGCGGTGCTGACCATCGGCGCCATCCTTGGCTCCTCCGTGCTTGCGATGCTGCCGGACGGCATCAAAGCGGCTTTGAATTATCTGCTCCCGGCATTATTTGGCGCCTTGCTGATCCAGTTCGGCATTAAGATGAAAAAACACAGCCTCATTATACTGATTATCGCGCTGGTACTGTATTTCGCGATCGGCATGGGGTTCTTTAACTGGCTTCCAGGAGCGTCCAACTGGCTGGGGACGCTGGGCTGTGTGTTCATCAGTATCGCGGTGGGCCTCGCAACCCTGAAAAACGCAAAAGCGGATTAAACTATCAGGCAGGTATCGGCATAAGAAGCAGCGGGATGGAGAATGATATGGAAAAAAAAGAAATCTATGAAATGGTTGATAAACTGGAAGCTGCCTGTCAGGATGCCAGCCGGTTTATATGGGCGCATCCGGAAGTAGGCGGAGAGGAAGAGAAGTCTGCCGGTTATTATCAGGAGCTTTTGGCGAAAGAAGGCTTCCGGATCGTGACAGACCCTCATATGCCCTATGCGTTTTACGCAGAGTACGGGGAAGGGAGGCCTGTGATCGCGGTTTTGTGCGAGTATGACGCGCTCCCTGGCCTTTCCCAGAAGACAAAGGCGAAGAAAGAGGCCGTTACGGAGGGCGCCCCTGGACACGGCTGCGGGCATAACCTTCTGGGGGCTGCCGCAGCTACCGGGGCGATAGCCATACGGCGGTTCCTGGAGAAGGGGCATTTGCCGGGGACAGTGAGGCTGTACGGATGCCCGGAGGAGGAGCTCCTCTGCGGTAAAGTGAAGATGGCTTATTACCATATGTTCGATGGGTGTGACCTGGCGCTGAGCTGGCACCCGATGAGCGCGAATATGGTCTTTGACAGGGCGTATCTGGCGAATGCTTCGGCAAGGTTTTATTTTAACGGCATCTCCGCCCATGCGGGCTTTGCGCCGGAACGGGGCAGGAGTGCGTTGGATGCGGTAGAACTGATGAATGTCGGCGTGAATTATCTGAGGGAACACGTGATCGACCAGACGCGCATCCATTATACAACGGACAGCGGTGGATACGCGCCGAATATCGTGCCGCCCCATGCAAGTTCGTGGTACTTTGTGCGCGCGCCGCGTATCACAGACGTGCAGGATACGTTGGAGCGCATCCAAAAAATCGCGCGGGGCGCGGCTATGATGACGGAGACGGACGTGGAGATCCGGCTGGAGAGCGGTTGCTGTGAAATGAAGAAAAACAGCCGGTTTGCGGACCTAACCTATGAAAATTTAAAGCAGGTCGGATCCGTTGCTTATACGGACAGTGAGCGGGCCTTTGCCAAGGAACTCCAGGACACCCTGGATCCGTCCATGTGTGAAAAAGAAAAAGAGCTGTATCAAATGCGGGAACCTATGTATACGGGAACCGCGCCCAGGGATCAATGGGAGAAATCCCCGCTGAACGCCTCCACGGATGGCGGGGACGTCAGTTACCTGATGCCGATGAGCTTGTTTACGATGGCCTGCTGGCCGGTAGGCGTGGCGCCGCATACATGGCAGGCGTCGGCTGCTGCCGGGACATCCCTTGGGGAAAAGGCGGCGCTTTTAGCGGCGAAAGTCATTGCCGGGACCGCCTATGACCTTTACACCAGGCCGGATGTGGTAAAGGAGATCCGGGAAGAGTTTGACGCTTCGCCAGCTTCCTACAAGCCCATGTTTGAAGAGTAGAAACAGGGATGCGGGCGCGGCGGTCCGGGCGCTGTTTGATAAAGGCGCCCCTGCCTGCGCCGGCAAACCAGCGGAATGGAGGCAAGATGGGGATTGTGCTGAAGGAACTGCTGGCGTTGGATTTCTTCAAAGATTTTCAGGTGGTAGCCGGCAGGAAAGGGCTGAACAAAGAAATACAGGGAGTGACCGTGCAGGACGCGCCGGATTCCTTTCGCTGGTCCAGGGGGCGGGAGCTGATCCTGACCTCTGGCTATTCGATTTCCATGGAACCCGACAGTATCCGGCAAGCCTTTGCGGAGGGGAGCCTGCAGTGCTGCTGCGCCCTTATGGTAAAGGAGGGGCGCTATTTCGACAAAATACCGCAGAATGTGGTTGATGAATGTGAAGCCCACGGGTTCCCTTTGATCCGGATGCCCTACGAGGTTCCCTACATGGACGTCATGAACCAAGTGAATATCGCGGTGCTGAACCGCACCATCCGCCGGTTCCGTATTGAAAGCAACAATGTCTTTCAATTCCCAACGCTTACCTATAAGGAGAGGAAGATCAAAAAAATCTTACAGGCGGTTGAAATCGAGATGAACTTTCCTGGTTTTGTCTATGACCTTGATGAGAAAAAATCCTATTACAGTTCTTCCAACTTTGTCAGGATTACGGAATCTTTCGGGCTGCGGGATGAAGACTATTACAATCCCCCGTCTGAGTGCAAGGAGTATATCCTGTGCGATTATATCCATATGAAGCGTTACCGTATGATCCATGAATATGAGTCCGATGGCTCGCATATTAGCTGGGTCCTGATCCCTATCATCATCGAGTCTGAGGTAAAGGCTTACTTTGTGGTGATGGAGTCCAGGGAATTTCTGGATTATTTTGATGAATACTCCATCCGTATTGCCTTTCTGATGCTGCAAGGCGTCTATGAGCAGGTTATGGTCGTCCGGAGCCTGGAAAATACAGGCTTTGAGAATTTTGTGCTGATGGCGCTGAACTCCGATGAGGAAAATCCAAAGCATCTGTTCAACCAGGCATTTCAGCAGGGGATTGCCGTAGACGCCACGTTTATATGCACGAAATTCCATCAGCAAAATGAAGCGCTTACTGCGAGGAAAGAAAGAAACCAGTTTATCGATATTTTCCATCATTGTTCTTTGGCTGAAAATGGAAGGCTGGCATTTATTGATGAAAACGATGGCGTTATTTTAACAGAGGCCAAGGAAGGGCATTTGATCGACAAAGCCCGCTTACAGGAAGGATTGTTGGAATTCGGAGAGAAAATTGCGGAGAAATGCGGCGGGATGGATCTGAAATTCGGCGTCTGGTTCCAGGAAAAGCCTTTGTTAGAGATCCGGAAAGCCGTGCAAAAGTGCAGCAAGGCGATTGAAATCGGAATGAAAATCTTTCCGCAGAAGATGGTCTGGGATTACGAGGTTTTGGGTCCGCTGGCATGGCTCCAGATCCCCCGGGATGAATTTGAACAATCGATGCAGCAGTACGGACGTCTCCTGAAAGACGAAAAAAACAGAGAATTGATCAAAACCCTGAAAGTATATCTTGAAAATAATATGAATTACAGCGCAACGGCAGAAAAACTATACCTTCATATCAATACCGTCCGCAAACGGATTGAGAAGATTGATTCGCTCATGCACATCGAATGGGATAATTATATCGAGAGGCTGAAGATCGAGATCTTCCTGCAGTTTTTAGTGGTGGATGATGATCAGGTGACGCAGCGGCGCTAAGGAGCCGCCAAGCCATATCTTGCTAATTGCCGCTGAGTACCTGTTTGATGCTGTCGTAATGTAAAAACATCCCCTGCTCTGCCAGGGCTTTGACCTCGTCCGCGCCAGCGATCCGGAAGCCGTCTGTCTCTTCCGGCTGCGGATGGACATCGGCTTCGGTAAAATCGCCGCAAAAGCGGTAAACGTCTACAAAATAATTGTCTCCTTCGCCCGGATTTTCCCGCTGGTAAGTAAACTGATATCCGCCGTCCCAGCCGGATACATCCAGGCCGGTCTCCTCCCGGACCTCCCGCAAAACGGCATCCGCTGATTCTTCCCCCGCCATGCATGCGCCGCCGGGGACCTCCCACCAACCGGCTCCCCAGCGTTTTGTCATGACGCGTTTCGTGATCAGGAATTTCCCGTCTGTGCGCATGACCACCCCTAAAACCGTCAGGTGATACTCGTCATCCTTCAGGTTCCAGACATTGCGCGTCATCGTTCTTCCGGTTTTTTGCTTGTTTTTATCGTAAATATCCCAATACTCCATCCGCTTTTGCTCCTGATTTTTAAACGCCGTTCCCTGCTTTTTAATAATTCTCCGCGTAAACCTCAAAATAGGATTGCGGGTGGTTGCAGGTCGGGCATACCTGCGGCGCTTTGGTCCCTACTACAATATGCCCGCAGTTTCTGCACTCCCACACTTTGACCTCGCTCTTTTCAAATACCGTATTTGTTTCGAGGTTCCGGATCAACGCGCGGTACCGTTCCTCATGATGCTTTTCGACCGCCGCTACCAGGCGGAATTTCGCCGCCAGCTCCTGGAATCCTTCTTCCTCCGCGGTTTTGGCAAAACCATCGTACATATCCGTCCACTCATAATTTTCCCCTGCCGCGGCGGATTCCAGGTTGTAACCGGTATCCCCGATCCCGTCCAGCTCTTTAAACCACATCTTTGCATGTTCTTTTTCATTGTCCGCCGTCTTCAAAAAGAGCGCCGCTATCTGCTCATATCCTTCTTTTTTTGCCTTTGACGCAAAAAAAGTATATTTGTTCCTTGCCTCTGATTCTCCTGAAAAAGCAGCCATCAGATTTTTTTCGGTCTGTGTCCCTTCATATTTGCTCATGTCTTTCCCTCCTGAAAAATAATAGTGAAACCAGGAATGATTCCCATTAATATGGTATCATACCATACCCTTCTCGCTGAATGCAATATCATATTTAAAATAGTATTCGTAGCTGTTTGGGGCCTTCCGTCACTCTCTTATTCTTACCCATTTCTTCTTTTCTCATAACTGCATAGAACAATTTTCTCTGTAAAACAAGGGGCTGCCGCTTTCGGCAAGGGAGAGGCCGTAGTAACAAAAAGTTCCATATAGTTGACAAACAGCGGGCTTTTCTGTTAAGTTAAAAAAATGTTAGGTGCTTAACAAAGGAATGCTGCGCGAAGCGGCAAAATGTTTGAAGGCTATTCTGCCAGCCGTTTTGGAATTTCCTGGGATGGAAGAAAAATCAGAGTATCCATGATGTCTTCCAGATAAAAATTGCTTCAGGAAAAACGGGAGCAATGGTTGGAAGAAGAAAATGCAGATGAAGCAGTTATAGACAACAGAAAGGGGCATTTTCTATGGAGGAAACTTCGGAAAATCAACCAATGAAAAAACATATTAGTATTGGTCTGTTGGCCCATGTAGACGCGGGGAAGACAACACTATCGGAAAGCATTTTGTACCATACGGGGAAAATCCGCAAGATGGGGAGGGTAGACCACGGGGACGCCTTTTTTGACACTTATGGACTGGAGCGAAGCCGCGGGATCACCATTTTTTCCAAACAGGCGGTGATCGGGCTGGGAGAAAAGGAGGTCACTCTCCTGGATACGCCCGGCCATGTGGATTTTAGCGCGGAGACGGAGCGGACGCTTCAGATTTTGGACTACGCGGTCCTGGTCATCAGCGGGGCGGATGGGGTGCAGGGGCATACCCGGACGCTCTGGGATTTATTAAAACGTTACCGGGTGCCAGTGTTTCTTTTTATTAATAAAATGGATCAGGAGGGTGCGGATAAGGGAAAGCTTTTGGCGGATCTGAAAGAAAACCTGGATGAAAACTGTATGGAATTCACCAACGACCTGGCGCGGGCAGAGGAGGCTTTTCTGGAAAACCTGGCAGTGTGCGATGAACGCGCGATGGAAGAATACCTGCGGACCGGAAGCCTGTCGAAAGAGGCGGTTGTAGATCTGGTCTGGAAGCGGAAAGTGTTTCCGTGTTACTTTGGCTCTGCTTTGAAAATGCAAGGAGTACGCACTTTCCTGGAAGGGTTAGATAGGTATACGTGGTGTCCGTGGGCGCGGAAGGCTTCCGGGGCTTTCGGGGCGCAGGTTTATAAAATCACGCGGGATAGCAAGGGGAACCGGCTGACCCATTTAAAAATTGTCAGCGGAAGCCTGAAAGTTAAAGATAGCCTGGCTGGAAAAGGCGCGGATGGGCCATGGGAGGAAAAGATCAACCAGATCCGTATCTACTCCGGGGAGCGGTTCGAGGCGGTCCCGGAAGCGTATGCGGGAATGGTCTGCGCAGTGGCCGGACTTTCCGCGACTTACGCGGGGGAAGGGCTTGGGGTTTCCGGGGACTTACGAAAACCGGCGCTGGAGCCAGTATTAAACTACCAGATCGAACTGCCGCCGGGGAGCGACGTCCATTCGATGCTGAGAAACCTGCGCCAGTTGGAGGAAGAAGACCCGATGCTCCAGATTGCCTGGAACGGGGAGCTATCGGAAATCCACGCGCATCTCATGGGGGAGGTGCAGATCGAGGTCCTGGAAAGCGTGATCAAGGAGCGGTTTGGTGAAACGGTGTCGTTTGGGGCGGGAAGTATCATTTACAAGGAAACGATTCGGAATACCGTGGAGGGGGTCGGGCATTACGAGCCGCTGCGCCATTATGCAGAAGTGCATTTGATTTTACAGCCCGGTGAACGGGGAAGCGGGCTTGTGTTTGATACAGCCTGTCCGGAGGATGAGCTGGATTTGCACTGGCAAAGGCTGATCCTCACCCATCTGAAAGAGCGCACCCACCGGGGCGTACTCACGGGCGCGGCGGTTACGGATATGAAAATCACGTTGGCGGCAGGGAGGGCGCATTTGAAGCATACGGAGGGAGGAGATTTCCGGCAGGCAGCTTACCGGGCGCTGCGCCAGGGGCTCATGCAGGCGGAGAGTGTGCTTTTGGAGCCTTACTATCAGTTCCGGTTGGAAGTCCCTGCGGAAGATACCGGGCGCGCCATGACGGATATCCAACGCATGTCCGGCGAAACGGCTCCACCGCAGACGCAGGGCGGTTTCTCTGTTTTGGAGGGGAAAGCTCCGGCAGCAACGATGAAGGGTTACAAGCAGGAACTGATGGCATATTCCAAAGGCCAGGGCCGGCTCTCCTGCGTGTTTGCGGGGTTTTTCCCTTGCCACAATGCAGAAGCGGTCATACAGGAATGTGGGTATGACGCGCCAGGGGATCGGGAGGATCCAGCCGGTTCCGTGTTCTGTTCCCATGGCGCGGGGGTTTATGTGCCGTGGGATGAGGTGTTTTCCCATATGCATATCGAAAGCCGGCTGCAGGAATATCTGCAAGGGGAGGGGAAGGACACGGCAGATCAAGGGAAAGCCGCACCGAGGAACGCGGCGTTCGGGAAAGCGGCGCCGCAAGCCCCATCCCAGGAAAAAGAAGAAAAAGAACTGGAAGAAATCTTTATCCGCACCTATGGGAAATACGGGCGCAGGATCCCAGAGGCGGGAATGGCTGCTGTCGATGCAGGGAAAACCCCTGCGGAAAACCAGGGATCCATGGAGGAATACCTGCTCGTGGACGGGTACAATGTCATTTTTGCGTGGGAGGATCTGAAGGAACTGGCAAAGGAGAACATAGAAGCCGCCCGGGGGAAGCTGATGGACATCTTAAGCAATTACCAGGGCTTCAGAAAATGTGTGGTGATTGCGGTGTTTGACGCTTACCGTGTAGAAGGGGAACAGATGGAAGTCCAAAAATACCATAACATCCATGTGGTGTATACGAAGGAGGCGGAAACCGCAGACCAGTATATTGAAAAAGTGGTGCATCAGATTGGGAGAAAATACCATGTGACTGTCGTTACCTCTGACGGAGTGGAACAGGTGGTGACGCTGGGGCAAGGCGGCGCGCTGATCTCCGCGAGGGAATTTAAAGAGGAGGTCGAAGCCGTAAAGCGGCAGATCGCGGAGGAGGGCAGACGCCATGGGGGCAGCCGGAAAAACTACCTGTTTGATCATATGGATCCAAAACTGCGGCGGGAGATGGAGCAGGTCCGGCTGGGGAAAAACCGGGACAACCCAGGATAAAGGGCATGTCCCCGACGCCGGTTCTCATTTCTCCGGCAGATATACATGCACCGTCTCGATCCGTTTTTTGTCGAGTGTTTCCACTACAAGGCGGATGTGGTCGTCTGTGATGATGGAATCGCCGATCTTTGGAAACCGATCCAGCTTCTCGATGATGAAACCGCCCAACGAATCATATTCCCCGGATTCAAGGCCAAGGCCCAGCCGCCCGTTCAGTTCATCCAGGTTTACCGATCCTTCCACGATATACTCCAGGTCATTGACCTGCTGGATGTATTCCTCTTCATTTTCATCGTATTCATCGTGGATCTCCCCTACGATTTCTTCCAAAAGGTCTTCCAGCGTAATCAGCCCGGAAGTCTCCCCGTATTCGTCCAGGACGATCGCAATATTGAAAGAAGCCTGGCGCATTTCGACCAAAAGCTCCGAAATGTTTTTATACTCATATGTGAAATAAGCCTCCCGCAGGATATCCCTGACGTGGAATTCCGTGATGTTGTCGTAAAACAGCAGATCTTTCATATTGATGGTGCCGACCACATGGTCCGTAGTCTCCTCAAAGACCGGGAGACGGGTATATTTATCCTCGCGGAAAATCTCGATCAGTTCCTCGTAGGTGCTGTCAATGTCCGCGAACGTCATATGCACGCGTGGAACCATCACATCTTTCGCCTTTGCGTCGCCCAAATCAAAGACGTTGTAAATCATTTCTTTCTCGCCAGATTCAATCACGCCGTCTTCGTGGCTGACATCCACGATCGTGCGCAGCTCCGTTTCCGTCATCTGGTCGTTCCTGGCGTTCGGGTCAACCCCAAGCAGCCGCAGGACGCCGTTGGACAGGGTCGTGATGAAAAAAATCAACGGGGTGGAGACAGTCATGAACGCGTGGATGGCCTTTGCGTAGCGCAGCGCTATTTTTTCCGCGCGCAGTGTGGCCAGCGTCTTTGGCGTGATCTCCCCGAATAAAATAATAAAAATGGTTAAGATCGCGCTGGCGGCGGCAACGGAACCGCCGATATGGTAAGCAATAGAAGTTGTCAGAGACGCGGCGGAAAGATTGACAATATTGTTCCCAATTAAGATCGCGCTCAGCATTTTCCCGGATTCATCCGTAATGTGAAGCACGGTCTTTGCCTGTTTGCTGCCGTTTTCCGCAAGGTTCCGGATGCGGATTTTATTGGCGGCTGTCAAAGCGGTCTCTGCGGAAGAAAAAAAAGCGGAAAGAATCAACAAAATAATCAATACTATGATTTGTATGGCGTCACCTGCATCCAACGAAAACTCAACTCCTTTTTCTGTGAATCGTAATAAAAACATGCATCAGTGCCATATAAAAATTAATATAGCGTATTTACATTGATTTTGCAAGAGCTGGCGTTGAACTTGGGCATGAATTGGTGTATGATGTGGATAGTAACGGTGTGATAGCAGTAGTTTTATTGGAAAAGCGCGGCTGCCATTCAAGAGGAAGAGGTTATGTCAGACATTCAATTTGCGGAACAACTGGAAAAGATTGTGGGCGTCGGGCGTCTGAAGGTGCAGGAGCCGATGCGGGCGCATACGACTTTCCGGATCGGGGGGCCGGCGGATTATTTTGTGACGCCGGGGACAAGGGAGCAGGTGCAGAGCCTTATCAGGCTCTGTGGCAAAGAGCAGATGCCGTATTGTATCATCGGAAATGGGAGCAACCTTTTAGTGGGCGATAAAGGCGTGAGGGGCGTAGTGATCCAGATCTACAGGATGATGGGCAAGATTGAGGTGGATGGATGTGAGATCCGTGCACAGGCAGGCGCCCTTTTGTCGGGGATCGCGGAGAGGGCGGCCGGAGCCGGGCTTGGGGGCCTGGAGTTCGCTTCGGGGATCCCAGGGACGGTCGGCGGCGCGTGCGTCATGAATGCCGGCGCTTATGGCCGGGAGATGAAGGATGTTTTAAAAGAGGTTACAGTCCTGACGCACGCAGGGGCGTTTCTTACCATCCCGGCGGCCCGGATGGAGCTGGGATACCGGACTAGCATCCTCGCAAGGAAGGGCTACATTGTTACGGATGTAGTGCTGAATCTGGGCAGGCGGCCGGAGGCAGAGGTACGTGCCCGTATGGATGAGCTGCGCGCAAGACGGGTCTCCAGGCAGCCGCTGGAATATCCGAGTGCGGGAAGTGCGTTTAAGCGGCCGGAAGGGTATTTTGCAGGGAAACTGATCCAGGACAGTGGCCTGCAGGGCTTCCGGGTCGGCGATGCGCAGGTTTCAGAGAAACACTGCGGCTTTATCATCAACCGTGGGCAGGCGACGGCAGAGGATGTGAGGGAGCTGATACGCCGGGTAACAGAGACGGTCAAGGGAACGTTCGGCGTGGAACTGGAACCGGAGATCAGAAGGCTGGGGGAGTTTGAATGAGGTTTGTGTTAGTGACCGGGATGTCAGGGGCTGGAAAAAGCACAGCATTGAAGATACTGGAAGATATGGGGTATTTTTGTGTGGACAACCTCCCGGTGCCGCTGATCCCCAAATTTGCCGAGCTGGCGTTGGTTCCCGGCGCGGAGATGAATAAGGTGGCCCTCGGCGTAGACATCCGCAGCGGACAGAATTTCCACGAGCTGGAGCGGATACTGGAGGAACTGGAACAAGCCAGCATCCTGGTGGAGATCCTGTATCTGGAATCCAGCGACGCCGTCCTGGTGAAACGCTTCAAAGAAACACGGCGCTTCCACCCGTTGTCAGGAAGCAGCGGGCGTATTGACGAGGGGATCCGCAAGGAGCGCGCACGTCTGGAATTTCTTAGGAAAAAGGCGGACTACCTGCTGGACACGAGCCATACACTTACAAAGGAACTGAAAACATCCCTGAATAAAATCTTTGTGGAAAACAAGGAATATAAGAACCTGTACATTACGGTATTATCTTTTGGGTTTAAATACGGCATCCCAAGCGATGCGGATCTGGTCTTTGACGTAAGGTTCCTGCCGAACCCTTATTATATTGAAGAACTCCGTCCGATGAGCGGGAACGACCGGCCGGTCAGGGATTTTGTCATGGAAAATGAAAACGCCGGGAAATTCTTAGGAAAGCTGGCGGATATGATAGAATTTCTCATACCGAATTATATCAGCGAGGGGAAAACACAGCTTGTTATTGCTATTGGCTGCACCGGCGGGAAGCACCGTTCTGTGACGCTGGCAAATGAGCTGTACACCATCCTGGAGAAAGCAGAGGCATATGGGCTGCGCATGGAACACCGCGATATTGGGAAGAGGTAACATATGTCATTTTCAGGGGAGATCAAGGAGGAACTGGCTCAAGCCGTGCCAAAAGCCAGACATTGCCGCCTGGCGGAACTCTCCGCAATGATGCAGATGTGCGGGGAATGGCAGGAAGGGGAAACCGTAGGGTGCAGGCTCAGGTTCCGCACGGAAAATTTACCAGTTGCAAGAAAATGCTTTACATTGATGGAAAAAACATTTAATATAAGAACTGATATTTCAATCCGGCAGAACCGGCCAAAAGGGAATCGGACCTATTTCCTTTGCTGGAAGGGAGAAGAACTGCTGGCTGTGAGACACGCCATGGTCCAGTCTGCCTGCTGTAAAAGGGCATTTATCCGGGGCGCTTTTTTATGCGCCGGTTCCATCAGCAATCCAAAGAAATCCTATCATTTTGAGATTGTATGCGGGACGGATGGACAGGCCGCATATTTACAGAAGCTCCTTTGGAGCTTTGGGATAGAGGCAAAGCGTGCCATGCGGAAGCATAGCTACGTGGTCTATTTAAAGGAAGGCTCCCGGATTGTGGATGTTTTGAATGTCATGGAAGCACACGGGGCGCTGATGGACCTGGAGAATATACGCATTTTGAAGGAGATGCGCAACACGGTGAACCGTAAAGTAAACTGTGAGGCGGCCAATATCAACAAAGTGGTCCTTGCGGCAGTGAGACAGAAAGAGGACATTTTACTGATCCGGGATAAGATAGGGTTGGATAAGCTGCCGGAGGGACTGAGAGCTATGGCGCTGATGCGCCTTTCCTGTTCGGAGGACGTTTCACTGAAAGACCTTGGCGCGTTGATGGAGCCGCCGCTCGGAAAGTCGGGGGTCAACCACCGCCTCAGGAAGCTGGGCGAAATAGCGGATCGTTTGAGGGAATAGTAAGGAGGAACGGTAAATTATGACAAAAAGACAGGTGACAATCTTGACCAGTATGAATATGGAGGCGCGCCCGATCGCCCATCTGGTACAGGAGGCGAGCCAGTACGCCAGCAATGTCTATATTGAGGTGGAAGATAAAAAGATCAATGCAAAAAGCATTATGGGGATGATGAGCCTGAAACTGACAGAAGGTACAAGATTGACCGTTATAGCTGAAGGAGAGGATGAAGACGACGCAGTAGAAGGCATCGAGATGTTTTTGTCCACGGCGTGTTAGGGATCCATCATAGGCGGTCAGGGACAAAAAGGTCTGCACAGGACGGTACATAGATGACTCAGGGAGGGCACACGGATGCCCTTTTGTCTTTGCTTTTTCAGGGAGGTTCAAAGGATGGGGAGGCTGCTTTTTATTTACAACCCGTATGCCGGAAAAGAGTTGTTAAAGCCAAAGCTTTCGGATATCGTGGATATTTTCGTGAAGGCGGGATATGAAGTGACGATCTATCCAACCCAGGGATACAGGGACGCCTGTAAAAAAGTGCTGTCTATGGATGAGCATGCATATGACCTGCTCGTATGCAGCGGAGGGGACGGAACGCTGGATGAAGCCGTGAGCGCCATGATGGAGCGGCCGGAAAAAGCAAGGATCCCAGTCGGGTATATCCCTGCGGGCACAACAAATGATTTTGCCGCCAGCCTGCATATTCCCAGGCAGATCCTGAAAGCGGCGGACAACGCTGTGCACGGGGAGGTGTTTTCCTGTGACATCGGCGGGTTTAACGGCGATACGTTTGTCTATATTGCTGCGTTCGGCCTGTTCACGGACGTGTCGTATGAGACGGACCAGACGATGAAAAATGTGCTGGGCCATCTTGCATACTTGCTGGAAGGTACAAAACGCTTGTTCAATATCCCGTCTTACACGATGAAGGTCATCCATGACGGAGAAGAGATAGAAGAGGAATTCATTTACGGAATGGTTACAAATTCCAAGTCCGTCGGCGGTTTCCGGAACATGACCGGGAAAAACGTGCGGTTTGATGACGGCCTGTTTGAAGTCACATTGATCAAGATGCCGAAAAACCCATTGGAGCTGCAGGAGATCGTGGCGGCGCTGCTGATCGAGCAGGCGGACACGAAATATATGTACACGTTTAAAACCGGGGAGATCCGCTTCGAGTCGGACGATGAGATCCCGTGGACACTGGACGGGGAGTTTGGCGGCTCCCATTCTGACGTGACGATATGCAATTATAAAAAGCAGCTCCAGATCATGGTGCCGAAGAAATATATGACTTCCCTGATGGAAGGGGAAGCGGGAGGGAAGAAAAAGAAGAAGCTGCCCTTGATATCGGTTCCGATCATAAGCGAAAACGACGGATGAATCGTTACAATCCACGGCCCCTCCTCCTACAAGCCGCAGACCGCCTTCTTTGAAGGCTATATGCCGCCTTGCGTCATACGTCTGAGGCTGTAAGGGGAGGCTCCTGCTTCGCAGTCTGATTTGGAATAGATACACAGCCTCTTACGTGCAAGCGCGACGAGTCTGTGGATCTGTTTCAAATCGGCCGTGAATCGTAGTGATGAATCACATTTTTTGTAAAAACAAAAAAAATACTTGCTTAACGGGATATTCTTTGATATACTTGGCAAGTACCGATTGTGGCTCCATGGTCAAGCGGTTAAGACGCTAGCCTCTCACGCTGGAATCAGGGGTTCGATTCCCCTTGGAGTCATTTTGCTGGAAGCCCCAGGACGGCCGGTTTTGGAAGGGTTTTGGGACTTGTGGAAAGCATAAAAAAGCAACCGCGCCCACGAAGGCCAGGTTGCTTTTTTATGTGTCTCTCTTTTTCCCGCCCTCCAGATCCCGGCGCATCGCGAACCCGTTCCTGAGTAAATATGGCTTTGGCGGAAATTGACAATAAAATACAAAAATGATAGAATGTACCAAGCAGTTCCGGCACGCCGGGGCTTCTTCGGCGTTTGATGCAGTTGTGCCGGCAAAGGGGCGCAAAAGCAGTGGAAAGAACAAAGCCGGAAATCTCATGTACTATGATACAAAACGGGGAAGGCAGATACTGTGGCGGAAAAAATAGGTTTGCTGATGCTGGGTCTTATTCTCTTGATAACCGGCTGCGGCGCGAAAGAAGAAGAATCTGCGGTTGCGCAGGAGGATCCGGGTTATGATTTCATATTGGTATGCCCGATCGTCGAAAACGAATATTGGCAGACCTGCATAGAGGGCATCCGGCAGGCGGATACGGAACTTGGCACGACTACCCAGGTCATTGGCGCCGATATGGCGGAAGATTTCCCTACGGAAATGGCCGCGTATATGGAACAGGCCATCGCATCCGCGCCGGATGGGATCATGGGGTATGCCGGGGTAGAATCTGTCTATCCATTGATCAATAAGGCTGTCCGGCAAGGGATCCCTTTCCTTGCCATTGACAGCGATGCCCCTGACACGGACAGGGTGGCATATATAGGTACCGATGACTATGCCGCCGGGTATTTGGCCGGTGAGACGATGGTGGATCTGACCGGCGGGACGGCGAAGATCGGGATCCTGGTCAGCGATTTTTCCGCCGAAAGGGAACTGAACATCATCCATGCCTTCCAGGACGCCATTGCGGATTATGATATGGAGATCACGGCCATGGAAGAGTCCGTTGTTGACCCGGATATCGCGGAAGCAAACTCAAAGGCCATGCTGGAAAAACATCCGGAGATCACGGCTATGTTCAATACTGGCGGCTATAATATCACTGGAGCCGCGCAGATGAAGCAGGCGCTGGGCCTGGATGAACTGACGCTCATCGGATTTGACGATATAGAGGAAAATCTTGCTTTTGTCCGCGAAGGAGTCATCAATGCGATTTTAGTCCAGTCCCCTTACCAAATGGGTTACCAGGGCGTATATCTGCTGAAGGAATGCGTCGATAACGGCAGCCTTTCACAAGAAACCTTTGATACGGGCACGGTTCTTGTGACACAGGAAAACGTGGATTCCTATCAGGACAAATAATGCCCGATCGCTTCCGCCAGCTTCTCTTTCTGTGCCTGGGCTTCTGCCAGGTCTTTTCCGAGCGTCGTAAAATATGCCTTGATCTTTGGCTCTGTCCCGGATGGGCGCACCACTACTTTCGCGCCGCCCTCCAGCGAATAGATCAGCACATTCGCCGCCGGGAGCCCTGTCTCTTCCGGTTTCTGGTAATCCATAACGTTCGTTACCGGGATACCTGCAAATTCTTTCGGCGGTTCGTCCCGAAGCCCTTGCATGATGCCCGCCATCTTATCCATCCCCGTCAGCCCTGGAAATTCAAAACTGTCAACCCGGTCCAGATAACGGCCGTACTGTGCGTAGATCTCTTCCAGCCTCTGCTTCAAAGAGCTTCCGATACTCCTGTAGTAAGCCGCCATCTCGCAAATAAGCATAGAACCGATCACAGCATCCTTGTCACGTACATAAGGCCCCCCAAGATATCCATAACTCTCCTCAAATCCAAAGATGAACCGGTCTTCTTCCCCGTCTGCCTCCAGTCTTGCAATCTGATCCCCGATCCATTTAAATCCGGTCAGGACATTCCGCATCTCTACACCGTAATGCGCCGCCACGGCATCCGCCAGCGGCGTTGATACGATGGACTTTACCGCAACCGCTTTCTTCGGCATCGTCCCTTTCTCGATCCTGCCCGCACAGATATAATCCAAAAGCAGCACGCCGACTTCATTCCCGCTTACGAGCTCATAAGATCCGTCCGGGCATTTCATCGCGATCCCTACCCGGTCTGCGTCCGGGTCTGTCGCCAGCATCAAATCCGCATCCGTCTCCTTTGCCAGCTCCAACCCCCGTTCCAGCGCCGCAAAGATTTCCGGGTTTGGATAACTGCAGGTTGTAAAGTAGCCATTCGGATACTCCTGATCCGGCACAATGGTAATGTCCGTCATGCCAATGTCCTTCAAAACCCGCGTTACCGGGACAAGCCCTGAACCATTCAGCGGGCTGTATACCAGCTTCAGCCCTGCGCTCCTGCAAAGCCCCGGACGTACCTGGCGGGACTCTACCGCATCATAAAAAGCTTGCTTGCAGTCATCCCTTACAAAACGGATCAGCCCCTCTTCCACGCCCTCGGCAAAGGACATACACTTTGCGCCTGTCAGGACGTCTATTTTCTGGATCTCCTCATAGACGACAGCCGCCGCGTCGTTTGTCATTTGGCAGCCGTCTGGCCCGTATGCTTTATAACCGTTGTACTGCGCCGGGTTGTGGGACGCCGTCACCATGATGCCTGCGTTGCACCCGTAATAGCGGGTCGCGAAAGAAAGCGCCGGCACCGGCATCAACGCGTCATAGATGCGTACCCGGATGCCGTTTGCCGCCAAGACACCCGCCGCTTCCTTTGCAAATACATCGCTTTTCAAACGGCTGTCATAGCTGATAGCAACCGTCTGGCTGCCGCCCTGTCTCTTCACCCAGTTTGCCAGCCCTTGCGTCGCCTGGCGGACAACATAAATATTCATGCGGTTTGTACCCGCCCCCAGCACGCCGCGCAGCCCCGCCGTGCCAAACTTCAGCGTAACGGCAAAGCGTTCCTTGATTTCCTCATCTTTTCCTTTGATTTTAGACAATTCCGGCTCCAGGTCCGGATCCGCCAGATCTGCTTCCAGCCACCGCTGGTACTCATCCTGATACATGCTTAACCACTCCTATTTCTCTAATTTGCTTGGTGATACCAGGGTCAAATAGATCAAAATCCGATGCAAGCCTGCCTGCAAGAGGATTTTTGGATACCGGTATCATTTGGGCCAAAGGCTTTCGACCCCTACATCATAGCATGTTTTAAGGGAGATGGCAATGCGTACATTCACGATCTGGCTGGGTTCTGTGAAAAAAGACTGTTAAATAATCTACTTAACAAAAACGGTTTCCAATTGTAAAAATGAATGATATAATAAGCTTGGTTTTGCCGTTTTATGTGTTATATGACTAAAGAACGGCTGCTGTTTCCCCATAAGCGGCTATAAACGGCAGCACACAATTATTTACGAAAAGGAAGGTGGAAGAATGAGTAGGTTATCTGTAAAAGCTACAGATAAGGTGGATTCGACGACTGAGAAACTGATGAAAGAGTTTACCCAGCGCATTGTTGCAAATCCGCCTGGTGTCTGTCCGGTTGACATGCAGTTGGCATTTTTAAAGACATGCCACGCGCAGACTTGTGGCAAATGCGTGCCATGCCGTGTGGGACTGGGGAAATTGGAAGAACTTCTGGAGAGCGTATTGAACAATACGGCAACGGAAAGGACGCT
Organism: uncultured Dorea sp.; assembly: GCA_964650695.1. Classification (GTDB taxonomy): domain Bacteria; phylum Bacillota; class Clostridia; order Lachnospirales; family Lachnospiraceae; genus CAZYVA01. The sequence goes on from CAZYVA010000002.1 coordinate 58,380, forward strand.
GGAGTTGATTGAAAAGACGGCGACGAACATTAAAAATTCCGCGGACTGCGCGATTGGTTTTGAGTCTGCAAGGATGGTGCTTGCCGGGTTTGAAGGGTTCAAGGAGGATTATATTTCCCATGTGCATGGGCATAAGTGCCTGGGCTCCTTTGAACAGCCGATCCCGTGCGTAACCCTCTGTCCGGCGAACGTGGATATTCCGGGGTATATCGCCCTGGCGGGCGGAGGACGCTGCGCGGACGCGGTGCGCCTGATCCGCAAGGACAATCCGTTCCCGACCGCCTGCGCGTTGATCTGTGAGCATCCTTGCGAGGCCCGCTGCCGCCGCACGATGATTGACGACGCGGTCAATATACGGGGTATGAAGCGGTATGCGGTAGACAAGGCGAGGGCAGACCAAGTCCCGGCGCCGACGTGCGCGCCGTCCACAGGAAAGAGAGTGGCGATCGTCGGCGGAGGGCCGAGCGGCCTGACAGCGGCTTATTTCCTGCAGCTCATGGGCCATAAGGTGACGGTGTATGAAGAAAAGGCACAGCTTGGCGGTATGCTGCGCTATGGCATCCCGAATTACCGTTTCCCAAGGGAGAGGCTGCAGGAAGATATTGACGCGATCCTCTCCACAGGGATCGAGGTGAAGCTGAATACAGATATCGGGACGGAAGAGATCTCCAGGCTCCATGAAGAGTATGACGCGGTTTACATCGCTATAGGGGCGCATTCCGATAAGAAGCTTGGATTAGAGGGCGAGGATATTGAAAATGTGATCTCCGCCGTGGATATGCTGCGGGAGATTGGGGACAACCGGTATCCGGATTTCACAGGAAAGCGTGTCGTCGTCGTCGGCGGCGGGAATGTGGCGATGGACTGTGCGCGGACAGCCATCCGTTCCAACGCGAAGACGGTCAGCATCGTATACCGCCGCCGCCAGGATGATATGACGGCGCTCCCTGCGGAAGTGGAAGGAGCCATTGCGGAAGGGATTGAGCTTGTGACGCTGAAAGCGCCTGTCCGGGTAGAAGCGGACGCGGAAGGCAAGGTGGCGGCTCTCTGGGTACAGCCGCAGATCATCGGGCCTGTACGCAGCGGGAGGCCGGCGCCGCGAAAAGCGGAAAAGCCGGAAGAAAGGCTGGAATGCGACATTGTTTTAGTGGCGATCGGGCAGGATATCGTCTCCGCGCCGTTTGAAAAAGCCGGGCTGGCGACAAAGCGTGGCCGTATCTGCGCGGATGAAAGCGGGGCATGCAACCGCGTAGGGATCTATGCGGGAGGCGACTGCGTATCCGGGCCGGCGACCGTCATCAAAGCGATCGCGGCGGGCAAGGTGGCAGCGGCCAATATTGACGGGTTCCTTGGGTTCCATCATCCGATTTCGGTGGATATTGACATCCCGGAGCCATTACTGAATGATAAGGCGCCATGCGGCCGTGTCAACCTGGAAGAAAAAGAATCCTGGGCGCGCCGTGATAATTTTGAAGGCATTGAGTATACCATGAGCGATGAAGAAGCAATCCAGGAAGCAGGCCGCTGCTTACGGTGTGATAAGCACGGATGCGGGACATTGAGAGGAGGTCGGCAGTACGAATGGTAAACCTGACAATCGATCATAAAAAAATCAGCGTACCGGAGGGTACGACAATCTTAAAAGCCGCTGAAGCCGCGGGAGTACATATCCCGACTCTTTGTTTTCTGGAGGGGATCAATGAAATCGGCGCCTGCCGTATCTGCTGCGTGGAGATCGAGGGGAAAGAAACCCTTGTCGCGTCCTGCAACACAAAGGTAGAAGAAGGGATGGTCGTATATACCAGCAGTGAAAAAGCACAGTATGCGAGAAGAATGAACCTTCAGTTTATCCTTTCACAGCACGATTTCCGCTGCGCGGCATGCCAGAGAAATGGGAACTGTTCCTTGCAGAAGGTCTGCGCGGATATGAATATCAATGAAGTCCCGTATGAGCAGTCCTATGAGCCGCTGAACTGGGATCTCCATTTCCCGTTGATCCGCACGGTGGGGAAATGCATCAAATGTATGCGTTGCGTGCAGATCTGTGAAAAAGTCCAGGGATTGGGCGTATGGGACATTGTCAATACAGGGCAGCGCACCAATGTGGACGTATCGAAGATGAGGAAAATCAACGAGGCCAACTGCTCCCTCTGCGGACAGTGCATTACCCATTGCCCGACCGGGGCGCTCAGGGAGCGTGACGATGTCCGCAAGGTGCTGGACGCGATCCACGACCCGAAGAAGATCGTTGTCATCCAGATCGCTCCGGCGGTACGTGCGGCATGGGGCGACGGGCTTGGGCTTCCTCCTGAGATGGCGACGGAAAAAAGGATGGCGGCGGCCGCAAGGGCGCTGGGCGCGGATTATGTATTTGATACGGATTTCAGCGCCGACCTGACGATCATGGAAGAAGCGAACGAGTTTCTCGAACGTTTCACGCACCATGAGGATTACAAGTGGCCGATGTATACGTCCTGCTGCCCAGGCTGGGTACGGTTCCTGAAATCCGAGTACCCGGAGATGACGGACCAGCTCTCTACCGCCAAATCGCCGCAGCAGATGTTTGGGGCGGTTGCGAAGTCCTATTTCGCGGAGAAGGTAGCGGATGTTGACCCCAATGACATTTTCTGCGTGTCCATCATGCCTTGCACAGCCAAGAAAGCAGAATGCGACCTCCCGAATATCAATGACACGGATGCGGCTAAGGATGTGGATATTGTCCTTACCACAAGGGAATTTGACCGGGTGCTGCGTTCACAACTGGTCGATCCGGCGAACCTGGAAGAGGAAGAGTTTGACTCCCCGCTTGGGACAGGGACGGGCGCTGGCGTTATCTTCGGCGCAACCGGCGGCGTTATGGAGGCAGCGCTGCGTACCGCTTATTATGCGCTGACGAAAACGAACCCGGATCCGGATATGTTCCAGATGGTGCGCGGCCTTGACGGGATCAAGGAAGCGGAACTGAAGATTGCGGGGATCCCGTTGAAGGTGGCTGTTTCAAGCGGCCTGGCGAATACAAGGAGGCTGATCGAGAGGATCAAATCCGGCGAGGCATCCTATGACTTTGTAGAGGTTATGGCCTGTCCGGGCGGATGCGCGGGCGGAGGCGGGCAGCCGATCAATGACGGGCAGGAGCTGGCCGGTGAGCGCGGCGGCAAACTGTACGTGCTTGACAAGAACAACCCGCTTAGGTTCTCGCATGAGAACCCATCCGTGATCGCACTGTATGATGAGTATTTGGGGGAACCATTGTCCCACAAGGCGCATAAGCTGCTGCATACAGACCATCATGGGTGGAGCATGCCGAACGAGAAGTAAAGAACGGCTCATCAATGGTGGAAAGAAACGGCCGCCCCGCTTTTTGGGGGACTGTAATGAAAGAACAGGTGCAAGTCCTTCTCATTTTGTTACAGTTCCCAAAAAACGGGGGCGGCCTGTTTTATACACTCTATTTTACCAGAACACGTTGTCTCCTACGACAATCCCCTTTTTTCCAGTAAAAGTAGCATTGAAGTAGAGACAGTTTCTGACTTCAGCGTTTCGCTCGCCGCCGAGGACGGCCTTTGCAGCCCGGTAAGCGTCAGATGGCGGGCCCTTTTGGAGGACGTTGTCTAAGAAGCCGGAAGCTACCGGCGAAAACTGGCCGGATTGGTAAACGACCCCGCTGATGGAATCCGGGAACTGGCTGCTTGTCACCCGGTTCATGATGACGGTGCCTACCGCGATCATTCCTTCGTAGCTGATGCCAGCCTCACATTCCAGGATGCCGGCCATCAAAGCGATCGTTTCCGGCGACGCAATTTTCTCCTGCGTTTCAACCAGTTCTTCTTCAAGGGATCCCTGCTTGTCCTCCAGGGATTTTTGCAGGTCGGCGAGTTCTTTTTCCTGTGCGTCCAGGGCGTCCTGTTTCTGCTGTACGACATTCCGGACTTCCGTCAGTTGGGACAGCATCTCGCGGTCGTAATTGGTGATCACGGAAATGTACTCTGCATTGTTGAGGAAATCAGCCATATCCTCTGAATGGAGCAGGATTTGCAGAAGAGAAATATTGCCTCCTTCATACATAAATTTGATCCGTTGCTTCATGGCATCAAGCTGGTTTTGTTCGCTCAGCTTTGCTGCGGCAAGGTCGAGTTCATTTTTTTCAACCTCTTTCTGTTTTTTGCGTATTTTTTTTTCTGTCTCCTGGATGCTTTCACCGACAGAAGAGATTTCATCGTTTAATTCATTGGCATGCTCCAACAGGTCGGCATCGCTTTTTCCGCCGTCGGATGCTTTTGCATCCGCCTGGGAGATTACAAATAAAAGTAAAAAAACTGCTGTCATCGTGCGTAAGAGAAAACTTCTTACTTGTCCCGCTATTTTGCTCCGCCCCCTTTCCAACAAAAAATCCCTGAGTGGCTTTATTTCACATATACATCTGCATAGTATGTACCGCAGGACAGCGCGGTGGAGTGGTCGTTGACATAAATATCGATGCGTTTTCCCTTGATTGCCGTTCCGGTATCCTCCGCGATGTAAGTATGCCCATTGATCACTACCTGGGAACCCATCGGGATCACACTTGGGTCAACAGCGATGGTACGGCCTGCGGTAGGCGTGGTGCCGGATGCGGTATTGCCGCCGCTCCACTTCCCGCAGCAGACGGAACAATTGCAGTAATGCGTGATACGGAATGAGCCAAGGTTTGTAAGGCCATCCGAAGAGGCGCTTTCCGGATCCTGGGCCTCCTCTTCCGTCTCTTCGGCGGAGGATTTCTGGGATTGTTTATCTTTTGCCGCGGAGGTTTGCGTCTGCTTTTTGGCGGCTTCGGTTGCTTTTTTTGCAGCGGCTTCCTGTTCCTGCTTTGCCTGCTCCTCTGCCAGCGCTTTCTGCGCGGCAAGGGCCTGGGCCTCCTTTGCTTTCTGGAGCTGGGCGCTGTACTTGTCCAACGCCGAGGAGGAAGAAGAAATACGCTCCTCCAAAGTGTCCGCCTGGGAGGAAAGGTCATCCTTGAGGGCTGACAATTCTTCCTGCTGCGCTTCCAGGGAAGCCTGCCTGTTTTCCACCTCTGTACGCGCCGCCTGGAACGCGTCCAGCATCTCCCGGTCATAGTCGCTGATGTTGCTCACATATTCCGCTTTATTCAGGAAATCCCCCATATCCTCAGAGGAAAGAAGAATCTGGAGCAAGGAAACATTGCCGCCCTCATACATAAATTTGATCCGTTCTTTCATAGAATCATACTGGGCGGCTTCGTCCTGGACTGCAAGCGCCAAATCCTTATGGGCCTGATCCACTTCCCCGGCCTTTGCCTCGACGGCTTTCGTTGTCTCGTCCAACTGTCCGCTTAACGAGGAAAGCTCCTGGTTCATATCGGCAAGCTGCCCTTGCAAGGCGGAAGTCTTCTCTTCCAATTGCTGCGTGGAAGAGGCATATACAGTAACCCCGGAGACTAAGATGCAAATCCCGCACAATAAAGCAGTGCATCGGAACATTTTTTTTGTAAATAATTTCTCTTTCATAATGTATGGCCTTTCTGTAACCTGTTTTGTAACGGTCTGCTGCAGCTTACCGTGAGAAAGTGATTTAAGAAGGAGGGGCGATTTTGCAAAGAAAACGATAAATATCATCCAGAATTGTTACTATGAGCGCCCCTTGGCTGTGGATCGTAACATAAAGTAAAGCTGCATACAAAAATAATTATACAATAAATTGCTTTATAAATCAAATTTTGTTACAATAATATTACGGAAATAATCTTAATTTTCTCTGAAGATATGCCGGGTGGGGCGTACCTGCCGGGATGGAACGGGGAAAAACGTAAAAAAGCCCCTTCCACCTGCGTGGTTCAGACCATTATAATATATCTTTCCTTGTTTTGCAAATCGTTTCGGGCGCGGATTTCCCGAACCGTGAAAAGTAACGGGAGAGACGGTGAAAAAATATCGTTGCCAGAGGATGGCTTTGCATAGCGGGGGGTTTCCGGGGCGTAAAAGGCGGCCGGAAGAGAAGCGGCTGAGGATAACAACAAAAGGATGAAGGTGAAGATGGGGGAAAGCTTGAAAAGTATGGGACATAAGATAAAACTGATCGGATTTGACCTGGACGGGACACTGCTTACTTCGGATAAACGTCTGACGGAACGGACCTGGGAAGCGATGGAACGGGCGGCGGAGCGGGGGATGATGCTTGTCCCGGTGACAGGGCGGCCGCTGAGCGGCATGCCGGATGAGATCCTGACATTTCCGGGAATCCATTATGTGATCTCTGCCAATGGCGCAAGGATTTTAAAGGATGGAAGAACCATCGACGACCACCTGATGCCAGCGGAGGAAGCAAGAAAAATCCTTGATATTTTTGGGGAATACGACACGATGCGGGAAATCTATTTTGACGGGCAGGGATACGCGGACGCCTCCCGGCTGGAGAACATCTCCCGTTACATGCCATTCCCCGCTATGGCGCAGTATTTTTTGTCCACCCGGAAACCGGTGAGGGACGTGATGGAAACATTCGAGGAGGAAAACGCGCCGGTCGATAAAGTGCAGGCATTGTTTGCCCATGACAGGGAACGGGAGGAAGCCAGACGGCGGATTGAGCAGATCCCAGGGATGGAAGTATCCGGCTCCATCGGCGTCAACATAGAAGTCAATATGTCCGGGATCAACAAAGGGATCGCCCTGGAAAAGCTGGCGGGCAGGCTTGGGATCCGGATGGAGGAGATCCTGGCGTTTGGGGATGGGGATAATGATATCCCGATGCTGAAAATGGCCGGGATAGGCGCGGCGATGGAAAATGGGATGAAGGAAGTGAAAGCCGCTGCGGATATCATTGTGGAAAGCAATGACGAGGACGGGGTTGCCAAAACCATAGAAAGACTGCTCCAAGGCGAAGAGGTGTTCCAGGCGCGCGGATGATCCGGCGAAGGAGCGTTCCAGGCGCGCGGATGGTCCGGCAGGCGGATAGGGAGCCGCAGGGACCGTATAGCCCATAAAAAGCGGATAAAGCCAGAGGGAAAAGGAGGAAATCATGCTAGATGCGTTAAAGGTTATCGTGCTTGGCATTATAGAAGGGATCACGGAGTGGCTCCCGGTCAGCAGTACCGGGCATCTGATTTTAGCGGGGGAACTTCTGGAACCGGGGCTTAGCGATGCATTCATGGAAATGTTTGACGTGGTGATCCAATTGGGTGCGATCATGGCGGTTGTAGTGCTGTATTTCCATAAGCTGAACCCGTTTTCGACAAAGAAAACAAAAAAACAAAAGCTCCTTACGTGGCAACTGTGGGTGAAAATATTGATCGCCTCCGTGCCTGCCGCCGTGATAGGGCTTTTGTTCAACGATCTTTTGGATGAGATTTTCTACAAACCGCTTCCGGTGGCGGTCATGCTGATTCTTTATGGCGTGCTGTTCATCATTGTCGAGAGCCGGAACACGGGACAGCGCCCGAAGGTCAGGAAGATTTCAGAGCTTTCCATCCAAATGCTGCTTTGGATTGGATTTTGGCAGATGCTTGCGCTCATCCCAGGGACTTCCCGTTCCGGGGCAACGATCATCGGGGCTTTGCTCATCGGCGTGGCCAGGGAAACGGCGGCGGAATTCACCTTTTTTTTGGCGATCCCCGTGATGTTCGGGGCAAGCTTTTTAAAGCTCCTGAAATTCGGCTTCCATTTTACAACGGCAGAGTTTGGGCTTTTGATGCTGGGATGCCTCGTTTCCTTTGCCGTGTCGGTATTCGCGATCCGTTTTTTGATGGGGTATATCAGGAAGCATGATTTTAAGGTGTTCGGGTATTATCGGATCCTGCTGGGAGGGGTGATCGTGGCAGCATCCTTGATAAGATGATGCTGGGGCCGGATAGGATCCGGCCCCTGATGATACATACCATGGATTGCCCCGCAAAAGCGCCCCCGCCCTTGGATCCTTTTCTCGCGGGATGCCCCGTAAACGGGCGTCCCGGACTGCAAATCGCAGCCCGGAACCGCTATTTCCTCGGCATTGTCCGCAGCTTGTGAAACATTTTCACATATTCCTTAAACAAAGCGACCTCCTGTTCTTCGTTCCGTTTGAAGAGTTCAACGACAGAGGTTGAGAGGACATGGTCGTATTCCGACGGTTCGATGCCGCGTACCAGATAATCAAGCGTCACGTCAAAATATTCGCAGACTTCAATCAGCTTATCCAAAGAAAAACAGGCAGCGCCTCTTTCCACGGCGCTGCAGTGTTTGATGGAAATGTTCAGTTCCTCCGCTAATTTTTCCTGAGTCAGGAACGCGTCTTTCCTCAACTGCGCAAACCGCTTCCCAATGTTTTCATTTGAGTATTCCATATAAATATATACCTCTCAGGTTCATTTTACCATAGTTCCCGTAACCTGATTCTTTTTACATGCTGGCCGATTCATCCCCGGCCGGGGTATAGGTGATTTCCTCCGGACATTTGATCCGAAAGTGGCTGTATATCTCGTTCATTTTTTTGACAGGCTCACTGGTGACCAGCGCTTTCGGATATACCAGCGCCATTTGCCGGCTGAGGATGGAAAATACCTCTGCTGTGCCATATCCTGTTCCAATCAGTTGGACTTGCAGCATTTTAAGTATTGCAGTGGAAATCAGCGTTATGAGCATATGACCCCGCAGGATATCCTCATTTTCGCTGACCGGGGGGGTATTTTTCCCTCTCCTTTCCCGATCTGAAAGAGTTCCTCCACCTGATTCCTTGTATAATACAATGGCAGGATGTTCTCCTTGGCGACCGGCATGGTTGCCACAAGCATAAAAAGACCGGGCTCCTGTATAGGGTCATAAGTTTCAGCCGAGGACAAATCTTCATCCCCTGTCTTAGCCGCTGCCTTGTGCCCTCCCTTAAACGGTGTTGTTCTGTCAAGGCAAAGATAGCCATACGCTTGCCGGTCTTCTTTAGAACCGAGCATGACCTCCACTCGCCTAACGTAGAAAAGGCTGCCGTTGTAATGGACAAGATTGTCCTCGGACTCCAGGGAGGCGCTGTGCTTTTCTACAGCTTTTGTGAACACTTTGTTGTTGCTGTGAACGCGGGTCACAAAAGGAACGCCGGCATCAAGGAGTGCATCCGCGTTCTTGCCGCTGTAGTAACCGGCATCCAGCAGCGCAGACCTGACATCTACGCCAAGACCTTTTAATTCGGACAGAGTACGCTTTATTGCTGATGCGCCGATAACATTGCCAGGGACATAGTGCATGAACAAGGGCAGCCCCGTTTTTTGATGTACCACATAGATCATACGCACCTCGTCACGGATCCTTCCGTTATGATTGCTAACAGCAGAAGCCGGTATTCTTGCGGAATTCGGGCGCACTGTGCTGTCTATCAGCACGCCGGCGCCGCCGAGTCCATCCGGAAGCATCCCGAAATCCGCTTTGCGGGCATTGATCTTGCAGCCCGATGCAAACTGTATGTATTTGTGGAAAAAACGTCGGCGGTTTTCCTCGCGGCCTATCTCTGCAAGTGCATCACGGATCCTTTGGGATGACATGTTCGCTCTTGGGAACAGCACCTTTGCATAGCTGATGGAATGCCAAAATTCAGCATGACTGTTAGGCTCACAGGATGTCACATAGTAACATATGAGTGCATGGAGGGTATCACGGTTGCTGAATTTTATAGCATCAATGGCTTTCAGGATGCCGGTCTTCTTTACAAAGCGGCCATAAAAGAAAATGTCTCCAAACTGAAGAACCAACAAGGAACGCTTTTTCCTGCCCTCCTTGATGTAACTACCCCTGCTCCGTTTCGGAGGTTCCTTGAAATCAGCCGGGGGAGGACCATAAATCCCCGTATCCAGACAGAAAGTAAACACTCCGCGTTCCCTGTTGCGGTAAATGCCACGCTTTTTGTCAAGGACGCGGCCAAGATTAATGGACTCACCTTTTACTACTTTTTCGCCATCCCTGACAGATGAAGTTATGGTTGCATATTCATTGCCGTTTTTGGTGGTGTAAGCGATATACATGACGCGCCTCCATACTGTAGAAAGAATTAAATATAATTCCTTCCACAGTATAACACATCATATGGGAACTTCAATAATAAAAATACAATAAATACAGTATTTTGTTACCATGCACGGCGCCTCCCCCTCCTACAAGCCACAGACCGCCTTTTTTGAAGGCTCTATGCTGCTTCGCGTCATATGTCTGAGGCTGTAAGGGGA
>CAZYVA010000003.1:0-62205 GCA_964650695.1 uncultured Dorea sp.
CTGCCATACACCACTCCTTCATTCGCCAGCCCTGTCTTGCAGGACGGGCACCAGTGGATCGGAAATTCTTTTTCATAGGCAAGCCCTTTTTTAAACATCTGGACAAAAATCCACTGCGTCCATTTATAATAATCCGGATCGGTCGTGTTGACTTCCCTGTCCCAATCGTACAACGCGGCGATCTCATTGATCTGGCGCTTGATATTCTTCACATTTTCTGCGGTGGAAACCGCAGGATGGACGCCCATCTTAATCGCGTAATTTTCCGCCGGGAGCCCAAACGCGTCCCACCCCATCGGATGGATCAGGTAATATCCCTGCTGCAGCTTGTACCTGCTCCATACATCGGAAATCACATAACCCCTCCAATGCCCGACATGAAGCCCGTTGCCCGACGGGTACGGGAACATATCCAGGCAGTAATACTTTTCCTTTTTGCTTCCATCTTCATTTTCCCTTACATTGACCGGGTTCTTTTCCCAGTTCTCACGCCATTTTTTTTCAATCGCCCTATGGTTATAAGGAATATTTGACATAGCCGTCTCCTCTTTCCGTGAATAGAATACGGGAACCGTCCGGCATAGGCCGAAGCGCTTGCCGCTGAGACCATAGGGACCAGATCCCGGAGTGCAAGATCCCATCTGCGAAGCAGATGTTGCATGGATTTTGCATCGTAACGGTGAAGGTACTGAACCGTTACACAATATTTATTTACTGAAACCAGGGCTGCGGGAGTGCGTAGCACAGGGCAATCCGTGGTTTCACAGGGCCAAAGGCTTTTGGCCCCAACATCATTCATTATAAAAAGAAGATTATCATAAGTCAACCCGGAAGATACTTTCATAATGCCCAGTTGGACATTCCTGACCGTGAATCGTAATGGTAGGGCGCCAATATGGTGTGCGTGGGTTTCGCAGGCTTTTGGTCATGCGTCCCGCTTTTCATAAAAAAGCAACGGGATTCATAATATAACTAAAAAAAGCATAACCTGACGTAACCATTCGGACAAATCCGGAAATCCTGGGTTGTATGTGGCTCGATCCAGCCATGGGTGGCAAAATCAGATTATGCGAAAAACCGAAAAGGATTTTCTGCCATGAAAACTTTTCCGTCCATACCCAGCGCCCCAAAAAGCCGCTTCCCAACGTCCGTCTCCCCAAAAAGCGCCTTGCTCCCCGCCCTGTTGTTCACCCTTTTCCTGATCATGCTTTTGCAGCCGGACGTCGTTTTCCAAGGAGCCGCGAAAGGGCTTCTGCTCTGGTACAAAACGGTGTTCCCCACCTTATTCCCGTTCCTGTTTGTCTGTAATCTGCTTGTACAGACAAATGCTGTCCACTGTCTGGCGTGCCTGGCTCCAGGCATCCTTTGCCGTTTTTTTGGTGTGCCCAAAAACGGGATGCTCGCGATCCTGACAGGCTTTTTATGCGGTTATCCCATGGGAGCCAAAGTTATGGCCGACCTTTGCCGCACAGGGAAAATCACCCGCCAGGAGGGTTCCTACCTTCTGTCTTTCTGCAACAATACAAGCCCCGCGTTCATCCTCAGCTATGTCATCCACCGATATGTCCGGGAACCGCGCCTGCTGGCGCCCACATGCCTGATTTTATTCTTCTCGCCGGTTATGCTTAGCTTTTTCTTCCGTAAAATCTATGCCCGCCAGCGGGTCCTTACGCAAAACCCGCTTTCCGCCCCCATCCAGGGATCTGCCAGGCCGCTCCCGCAAGCGCTGGATGATTCCCTGTCAAACGCCATGGAAACCATTGTAAAAATCGGCGGATATATCATACTGTTCTGCGTCCTCACAGAACTCCTTGGGCTGCTTCCTTTGCGTGCTTCATGGGCTAGGGCCTTTCTGTTCCCCAATCTGGAAATCACAAACGGCATCGCCCTTATCTGGGGGATGAAGCTGCCATTTTCCATCCGCTACCCCCTCTGCATTTTCTGCACCGCATTCGGCGGCTGGTGCGCCGTTTTACAGACTATATCTGTCATCCAGGGTACAGATATCCCAATCTTTCCCTATATTATGGAAAAACTGGCCACAGCATCCGCAGCCAGTTTTTTTGCATATCTTTATTTACAGTTTTATTTCTGACGCCGTAACTGTCCCGTACCTTCTCTGTCACGGCGAAAATCCTTGAAAAATCTGCCTGGCAGATAGGATCTTGTACTCGTAGGCCCGGTCCTTAAGCATTCTCATACCCGAAATCTGCCTGCGGCCCCTGGCTTTCCGCATACTCTGCCTGCGGCTCCTTCTGAGGCTGCTCCGGGATTTCCAGCTCGGCGCGGTTGTTGTGTACCATATCGTAGCATTCCTGCAAGGAATTGACCAGTCCGTCATACTTTGCGGTATAGCTATCCAGCGTATGGCCAATGATGCTCTCCGCGTTTGCAAGCAAGTCATCCGTATACTGGACTGCCCCGATACGGATATCATTCGCATCACTCGTCGCATTGTCCAGGATTTGCTGCGCCTGCTCGGTGGCCGCCGTCACGATCTCATTGGCCTGCGCGTATGCCTGCTGCATGATCTCATGCTCACTGACAAGCTCGTTCGTATGGATCTGCGCCTCCTCGATCAGGCTGTCCGCCTTTGCCCGCGCATCCGCTAAGATCGCGTCTTTATTTGCAATGATCTTCTGGTAGCGTTTGATCTCGTCCGGCGTCTTCATCCGCAACTCCCGCAAAAGCTCATCCATCTGATCTTTATTTACAATAATCTTGGAAGTCGATAACGGCTGGAACTTGCAACTGTCAATATACTCTTCAATTTCTTCAATAATCTGTTCAATACGGCTGCTCATTTAACTGTACTCTCCTTTATCTTGAATCTTTTCCCGTATCTTACACTCGATATCCTTTGGTACGAACTGGGAAACATCCCCCCCGAAAGCGGCAACTTCTTTTACCACTGTCGAACTGAGGTACGCGTATTCCAGGCTCGTCGTCAGGAAAACCGTCTCAACTTTTGGTAAGAGCTTATGGTTTGTCTGCGCCATCGAAAGCTCATTCTCAAAATCAGTAATCGCCCGAAGCCCCCGGATCACTATCGTAGCATCCAGCTCCTGCGCAAAATGGACGAGTAACCCTTCAAACGGCATTACCGTCACATTGGGTATGTCTTTTGTTACCCCAACTAACATTTTAACACGTTCTTCTACAGAAAACAACGGGGTTTTTGCCTTATTATTCAAGACTCCGACTGTTAATTCATCTACCAGGAGCGCCGCCCTGGAAATAATGTCCAGATGCCCGTATGTAACCGGGTCAAAACTGCCGGGGTAAATTGCTCGTTTCATGTCAGCACCCTTTCCTATGTAACCGGTGATTCTTTTTGTCTATTTATATTCCATTGCCCTTTTCAAAAACACATGCTTATTCTTCTTATATTCCTTTTCCCTTACAATGGAAAACCCCAAATCCGAGGCATATCCAAAGTCCGCATCCAAACGGGTCTCTGCAATCACAACGCCGTCTTCCTCCAGGATCCTGGATGTGGCTAAAAACTCCAGCACGCGCCGCTCAAGCCCCTGCCCATAAGGTGGATCCATGAAAATGAACGCAAAGGCTTCCCCTCTGTGTTTCAACTCGGATAAAGCCCAAACGACATCCATCCGCATCATTTCCGCCTGCTCCAAAAGGCGCGTATGTTCCAGGTTTTCCCGGATGCAGCGCATCGCCTTTGGGTCTTTTTCTACAAAAACCGCCTTTTTTGCACCCCGGCTCAACGCCTCGATCCCAATGCCGCCGCTCCCGGCAAATAAATCCAGGAAATGGATATCCAAAAGTCCGGGGGCGATGATATTGAATAACGTCTCCTTGACCCGGTCCGTCGTGGGACGGGTCTCCATCCCTGGCACGGTTTTTAATTGAAGCCTTCTTGCTTTTCCGGCAATGACCCGCATGGTACGTTCCTTCCCTTTGCATGATACATCATTATAAAGAGAGCCTGGGAAAATGTCAATTCATAACTTTTCCTGCCGTTACTATTCACGGCGATTTGAAACTTCCTGTCCGCACATAGGGGACGCTCCCGAAGGGCAGCGTCCCCATTTCCTGCATATACACACAGAGAAACGCTCCAATGGAACGTTTCTCTGCCCATGCCTGCTTATTTGTCGGCCATCTGTTTTTCCTGCTTCTCAATCATCTTCTTGACCATATATCCGCCGACCGAACCATTCTGCCGGGAAGTCAGGTCGCCGTTGTAACCATCAGACAACGGAACTCCTAATTCGTTGGCAACCTCGTATTTGAACTTGTCAAGCGCACCCTTTGCCTCTGGTACGGCTGTCCTGTTAGATGAACGGTTTGACATTTCCCTCTCCTCCTTTACAGTAACTTTGTAACATTTTGTTTTGTTACGCCGATAGTATATGGAGGAATCAAAGAATTACACTAGAAGGTTCTTCATTTTTTGTCATTTTTTGGAGAAATCCGGGATGTTCTTTTATAAGCCAGTCCGCCGCTTCATTTGCCTGCGACAGCACGCCCGCATCCTGGTAAACATCCCCGATCCTGAAATCCATGAGGCCGCTCTGGCGGATGCCAAACAAATCGCCTGGCCCGCGAAGCTTCAAATCTTCATCGGCAATCCGAAAGCCATCATTCGTCTGCTTTAAAATTTCCAGGCGTTTTTTGGCTTCTTTTGTTTTCGACCCGGTCATAAAAATGCAATAGGACTGGTATTGCCCGCGCCCTACGCGCCCCCGGAGCTGATGGAGCTGCGCGAGTCCGAAACGCTCCGCGTTTTCAATCAGCATGACCGTCGCGTTCGGCACGTCGATCCCTACCTCGACCACCGTCGTGGAAACTAATATGTGGCTTTCCCTGCCCACAAACCGCTCCATGATCTGGTCTTTCAGCGTTGGTTTCATCTTCCCGTGAAGGAAATCCACCACAATATCCGGTCCCATCTCTTCCTGCAGGGCCTTTGCGTAATCTATGACATTTTCCGCTTCCATCGTCCCGCTTTCTTCTGCCATCGGGCAGATGACATAGCACTGCCGCCCTTCGGCGATCTGCCTGTGCATAAACTGGTAAGCCGCTGCCCGGTAAGAGGTATCGACCACACAGTTTTTGACCGGAAGACGGTTGGACGGAAGCTCATCGATCACCGAAATATCCAAATCCCCGTAAAGAATCATCGCCAGCGTCCGCGGGATCGGGGTCGCACTCATGACAAGCACATGTGGGGCGCCGCCTTTTTTCGCGAAATTTTCCCTTTGCTTCACGCCAAAGCGATGCTGTTCGTCTGTGATGACCAACGCCAGGTTGTCAAACCGGACCGCATCCTGGATGAGTGCGTGGGTCCCGATGACGATTTTTGCAAGCCCGCACTCGACCCGGTCACAGGCTTTGCGTTTTTCCTTCGCGTTCATCGACCCGGTCAAAAGCGCGGCTTTGACTGGCAGGTGGTACGTTTCCAGGAGAGCCGATACGGATTCATAATGCTGCCTCGCCAGCACCTCCGTAGGCGCCATCATTGCCCCCTGGAACCCATTGAGCGCTGTTTCGATCAGGGCGAAAAACGCGACAATCGTTTTCCCGGAACCTACATCTCCCTGGACAAGCCGGGACATCGCCGTCTCCGCCCGCAGGTTTTCACGGATCTCCCGCCATACCCTTTGCTGCGCATGGGTGAAAGAAAACGGAAGCTTTTGGATCAGAGCGTCCACTTCCGTTTTCGGATCAATCGGGTATTCATTTTTTAACCGCCCATTCCCAAACTTTAACCGGCGCAGGTTCAAAATAAAAAAAAGGAATTCCTCAAACACCAGCCGCTTCCTTGCCTGGAAAAACACTTCTTTATTTTCCGGGAAATGGATGCCCCGAAGCGCGAAATTGTACTCTGCCAGATGAAAGCGCAGCCGAAGTTCCTTCGGAAAAGTCTCAATGGCGGGCGTAAGCCCGTCAAGCGCCTGTTTCATCGCCTTTCTCACCACATTATTCGTCAGCCCTGCCGTTAACGCATACATCGGCTGCATGGTATGCAGCTTTTCCTCATATTTACCCATCGGATAAAAAATTTCCGGATGTTCCATCGCCAGCCCGTTCTTCTTCCCCGATACCCGGCCGCGCAGGATGATTTTCCCACCTTTAGCCAGGGTATTGCGCAAAAAAGGCATCCGGAACCAAATCACCCGGAGCGTTCCGGTCCCATCCTTCACAAAAGCAGTCGTAACCTGCATCTGCGGGGAACCCCCCACCTGGACCTGCCCATAAAGGCTGCCACAGACGGTCTGGACACGCCCCTCCTCCAAATCGGCAATCGCGGCCGGCTCTTCGTAAATATCATAATTCCCCGGATAATAGCGGATCAAATCACCCACAGTAAAAACACCGATCTTGTGGAACAACTTTTCCGTTTTCTCACCAATTCCCTTTAATTCCCTGATGCTGGTTTGTTCCGTCATAATCCTTCACTCTGTATTTTGATGATACCAGGGTCAAATATCCAAAAATCCGATGCAAGCTTGCTTGCAAGAGGATTCTTGGATATTTGACCCGCCCAAACATGAGAATGCAGCCATTTTCCCTGGAAAATGAGCGGAATTCGAATGTTTGTAGGCTTGCGGGAGGGCGCAGCACGGAGCAAGCTGGTATCACCAGGGTCAAATATCCAAAAATCCGATGCAAGCTTGCTTGCAAGAGGATTCTTGGATATTTGACCCGCCCAAACATGAGAATGCAGCCATTTTCCCTGGAAAATGAGCGGAATTCGAATGTTTGTAGGCTTGCGGGAGGGCGCAGCACGGAGCAAGCTGGTATGGGTCAAAGCCTTGGGAATCTTTATTCCACCGCCAGCACGTAATAATAGACCGGCTGCCCTCCCGCATGCGCGTCTACATCCACCTCTGGGAAGCGTCCCTCCACTTTTGAAATCAATGCCTGCGCCGCGTCGTCCGAAACATCCGCCCCATAGTACAGGCTGATGAGCTCGGATTCCTCATCCACCAGCGCATCCAGCAGGGAAAGCGTCGTGTCCTCTATCGCGCTGCCAACAGCCAGGATCTCTTCATCCCCGATGCCTATGATATCTTTTTCATGGATTTCTTTCCCATCAATGCTTGTGTCCCTGACCGCGTATGTCACCTGCCCGGTCTTCACATGCTTGATCTCCTCAAGCATCGTTTCTTCATTTGTTTTCGCATCCTCATCCGCCATAAAATTGATGATGGCTGTAATTCCTTGCGGTACCGTGCTGGTTGGGATCACAATGATTTCCTTATCTTTCACCAGCGCTTTTGCCTGGTTTGCCGCCAGGATGATGTTCTTATTGTTCGGCAGGATGAAAATGGTATCTGCATTGACCGCCTCCACCGCTTTCAGCATATCTTCCGTGCTGGGGTTCATGCTCTGGCCGCCTTCAATGATATAGTCCGCGCCCAGCTCCCGGAAAATCCCATTGATTCCCGCGCCGACCGAAACGGCAACAAAGCCTATCGCTTTTCTAAGCTTTTCTTTCGTTTCTCCCGGCTCCTGTGCCGTACCCGGCGCTTTTGCAGCGTCCAGCCTTTCTTCATCCCGCCCTTTCCCGGACTGCTCTTTGGCCAGCTTTTGCGCGTCATGGATCAATTTTTCCTGATGCTCCTCGCGCATATTGTCGATCTTCATGCGGGAAAGCTGCCCGTAAGACAATGCTTTCTGGATGGCGAGCCCCGGATCGTTCGTATGCACATGGACTTTCACCACATCTTCATCCGCCACGCAGACGATCGAATCCCCGATCGAGGACAAATACGCCTTCAATTCCTTTTCCTCTTTGTCGGCAAACTTTTTCTCCGTCAATATCATAAACTCGGTACAGTATCCAAAGCGGATCTCCTCCGCTTCTTTGGAAACCGTCTTTGCCATACCCGTGCTGGCAGCCACCGGCTCTATCGCTGCGTAGTCAATTTCCTTCCCAAGGAATGCGTCATACGCGCCCTGCAGCACTTCTACAAGCCCTTGCCCGCCGGAATCCACCACGCCTGCCTCCTTTAATACCGGGAGCAGTTCCGGGGTCTGTTTCAACACTTCCTTTGCATGGTCCAGGATGGCTGAAAAAAACATTTCCAGATCTTCCGTCGTCTCTGCCATCTCCGCCGCTTTGGACGCCACGCCGCTGGCAACCGTCAGGATCGTGCCCTCCTTCGGTTTCATGACTGCCTTATAGGCCGTGTCCCTCGCGCGGCCAAACGCTGCCGCCAAAAGAGTCACATCCAACTCCTTTTTGCTTTGGATCGCCTTTGCAAAGCCCCGCAGAAGCTGGGAAAGGATCACGCCGGAATTCCCCCTTGCCCCGCGCAGGGAACCGGAAGAAACTGCCTTTGCAAAATTCTTCATCGTCGGTTTATCCATCGCGGCAACTTCTTTCGCGGCCGCCATGATCGTCATAGACATATTCGTTCCCGTGTCCCCGTCCGGAACCGGAAATACGTTCAATTCATTGATAAATTCTTTTTTCGCCTCGATATTTTGCGCGCTTGCCAAAAACATCTTCGCAAGCATATCTACATTTATCGTTTTCGCAGCCATCTCTTACGTTCCTCCTTAACATCCCTTAGTCAATGACTCTTACGCCCTCAATGTAGATATTGATCTTATCTACTGGCATACCTGAAAACTCCTCCACCCTGTACTTGACGTTGCTGATCAGATTATCCGTAACCGCGGATATGCTCACGCCGTAAGCGACAATGATGTGGAAATCCAGCCTGACATGGTTATCCTCAGAAACCATGACCTGGATCCCCTTAGTCAAGCTCTCCTTTTTCAGCAGATGGACAAATCCGTCTTTCATATTAACCGCAGCCATCCCTACAATCCCAAAGCATTCCACTGCCACTGTGCCAGCATATTTAGCAATGACCTCCGGCTCAATCGTAACCACGCCAAGGTCCGTGTTCATGCATCCCTTCATACCTGTACCTCCCATTTTCTATAATTCCCAAACACAATGTTTTTCTCCACTGTTACTATCCACAGTAACTCTTTGCCGCCTGTAAGAATGATGTAGGGGTCAAAAGCCTTTGGCCCCATGATACCACGGATTGCTCCGTGCTACGCACTCCCGCGGTCCTGGTATCTAAGAACAGTTGTATTATACTCTTTTTCCCTCTGTTTTACAATTCCATCTGTAAAAGAGGCCCGATCCCGCTTATCCCCGCAAAATCCGGCCTTTTCCCATAGCATACGGCAATACGGCAGAACGCGCCGGTGGGCGCGTTCTGCCGTATTTTCTTTTCATCAAGCACGCTCTACTTTCCCAGATCTCAGGCAAGAAGTACATACATACATCTTGTGCGTAGCGCCGTTTCCCGTCTTCACACGAACCGATTTTACGTTCGCTTTCCACATCTTTGGTGTTCTTCTATGCGAATGACTGACATTATTTCCAAAGAGCGCACCTTTTCCGCAAATAGCGCATTTAGCCATGGCTGCACCTCCTAACGCTCAACACATTTTTTCGCAAATCCACAACAATTCGTATTCTAGCAGATGGATGAGAAAAATGCAAGCATTATTTGGGGAAATGGAACCGGCCGTGACCCGTAACGCTACATCAGCATATTCAGCATAAACCCATTGGAAGCCGCCTGGTCTTCCTGTTCGTTGCCGTTATCGCCGGCAAGCTGCGCCATCCGGCTCTGCGCACGTCGGATCATGGCTTCCACTTTAGCCACTTCCGAGTCATCGCACCATCCCTTCGATACCCCTGCTTTACAATCTGAAAGATCCTCCGACAGCAGGCTCATCAGCGTTTGGATATCATCCGTTGTTTTCGCCGCCGCGAGCATCCTTGCGCGTTTTGCCTCATTGAACGTGACGGATCCGCCTTGGGCTTCATTTGCATCATTTGCATCATTTGCTTTATTTGTTTCATTTGCTTTATTTGTTTCATTTGTCCCGGCTTCTGATATTTTCCCCGTCGTGGAAGCCGCTTCTTCGTCCGTACCGCTGGCCCATTCATCGAATAATTTCATGGTCGCATCGTAGGTCTTCCTGGAAATCTCCGGGAGTGTCCCGCCGAACGCTTCCTCGGCGGCCTCATATCCTTTTATAAAGGCTTCCCTCATCTCTTCCGCCTTGGAAGGATCTCCGCCTACCAGCGCCATCGCAAACGAAACAAGCCTCTGGGATGTCTGCTCGACGCCCCAATAGCCGTCTTCAGAGATCGCCGCCTGCGCGGAAGACTGTGTCCCTGACAGGTTTTTCCATGCGCCCTGCCCAAAAGTAATCTGCTTTGTGAGAGAACTCTGGACGGTCTTCAGGAACCGGAGCTTCTGAGCCTCCAGATCCGCTTTCATCCGGTTGATGGTCTCTGCATCCACCTTATTCTTACTGCCAGTTGACACATAAGTATCCTGCTGTGTGCTAGTATCCGCCAAAACGCCCTCTGCCGTTCCGGACGCGGATGTAGTTCCCGTCGAATCTTTGGAAACATCGCCCGTGCTGTAATTGAACAGCGACGCTGTCGTTACAGAAATAGAATCAATACTCATATTTTTCTCCTCCTATGCCTGAATGCTCAAAGTTATATTTGCTCCCATATCGAGCGAACCCTGCCCAGAGGCATAGGCCGCTTTCGCTTTCGCCCGGCGGACTTTGCGGATCTCCGGCGACTCATACTCCAGCACAGATTCGCTTTTCTGCTTTGCTTGCTTTGCCGGCTTCCCCGCCTGCCCGTCCTGCCCTATCCGCGCCGCTCTTTCCCCTGGCGCTGCATACACCTCCTCTTTCTCTTTCCCAGGCGGCACTGTATGCTCTGTTTTTTCTTTCTGCCCGGACGGTTCCGCCATTCCAGGCTCCTTTGCCTCTGGTCCCGTCTTTTCCGCTTTAGGATTGCGTCTGCTTTCTTCAGCTTCATGCAGCTTTTTTTCCGCTATCGCCTTTTCCGCCTCTGTCGGCAACATTGCGTACTCACCGCTCTCAACAAACGCCTGTGTGCTTTGTTCCAGCTTATCGCACCGGTAATTTTCCTGGAGGCAAATTTCCAGCTTTTTGGAAATCGGGATATGAGGGTTGTTTTCCACGGATTTGATCGTAGACAGAGAAGCGTTGACCTTCATTGCTTTCAGCCGCTGGACATCCTCTTTCGTCTTACATTTTTTCAATGCTTTTTCATAAGACTTCTGTTCCTGTTCGATCGAACGGAGCTTTTGCCAGGTCTGCGGGTCTTTCGTGCGCAGATAATCCTTTTCCTCCTGTGTCAGCTTCGCGCCTAAGTAGGCTTTCTGCAAGATGGAATTCCGTTTGTTTTTCTCCTCTTCCGTCTGATCCAGCGTAGAATTTTTCGATTTTTCAATCCACTCTTCCACCGTAGCCTTATAATCCGACGTATCGCCGCCCTGCTGCTTTACCGACCATTTTGCCTGCATCTTCAACATATTTGTATAAACGCCGATTGAGCCGATCGTAGAAAAATCCATAAAACCGCCTCCCTTTCCTTATGAATCATCCGCTGCGATTTACATCGCTCCACCCGCATACAGATGATCTGCTGCCATTTGGGGCCTTTTTCCTATCCCGTCTGATCTTATATATGATTATCGGCATGTTTCATGGAAAACATAAAGGATTCTCCGAATTACTGTAAACAATCCCTGCAAAATTGAAATGCCCCGAAAAGCTTTTTCCCTATTTTTCTATCATACTGATGGACTCGATCCCCACGCTTCCTCCACGCACGACTTCGATACTTTTAAACTCGTCCTTCATCAGCTTCACAACCGCGTCATTTTTCATGGCTGTCTGCAGGAACTCCAAAAGCAGGCTATCCTTCCCGTAATCGATCACTTTCCCCTTAAAGGTCTGCGCAATCTGGAACAGCTCTGTTTTCTGCGCGGCAGTGCATTTGTATACTTTCACGAACATGATTTCTTTCATCTTCACAAACATTTCCGTGAAGTCAATAACCTTGATGACCTCAATGTTCCGGTTCAATTGTTTTTTGATCTGTTCAAAAGTCTCATCGTCGCTGATGGTTACGATCGTCATCCTGGAAATGGTGGGATCCTCCGTCGTCCCAACCGTCAGGCTGTCCAGATTGTAGGACTTGCTGGCAAACAGGCCGGAAACCCTGGAAAGCACACCGGGCTGATTTTCTACAAACAAAGAAATCCCTCTCTTTTTCATGCTATGATTATTCATTTCAAATTTCCCTCCTTCTATGCCGTGCCCCTTTACGGCGTCCAAAAGCTTTGGAAGCAATATCCAGGCCCGCCGCTGTTTAACAATCCAAAACCATATCTTCCAGGGTACCGCCTGGACGGATCATCGGATAGACCAAATCCTCCGGGTTCATCTCGAACTCTAAAACATACGGCGTTTTTGTACTCTTCATCGCCTCCAGGAAAGCCGGCTCGACCTCTTCCTTTCTGGTAACGCGGATCCCTTTTGCGCCATAGCTTTCCGCCAGACGGATGAAGTCCGGCGTATATTCCGGACATGGCGCCTGGCCGCATTTCCCCCGGCATGCCGCGCCAGAATGCAGGCAGGTCATCGAATAACGCTTCCCGTAAAACAGCTTCTGCCACTGCCGTACCATCCCCAGCTTCTGGTTGTTGAAAATACAGGAAATGATTGGAAGCTCTTCCAGCACCGCCGTGGCAAGCTCCTGAATGTTCATCTGCATCCCTCCGTCCCCGGAGATCGAGACAACCGGAATGTCCGGACTGCCGATTTTCGCCCCGATCGCGCCCGGAAGCCCATAACCCATCGTCCCAAGGCCGCCGGACATGATCAGGCGCTTTTTTTCAGTAATCTCCGCAAACTGCGCGGTAAACATCTGGTGCTGCCCGACATCTGTAACCAATATCAATTCGTCAAACAGACGGTTGATCGTTTCCACGACATCCTGCGGCGTCAGGTACGGCTGTTTCCTCATGGCCAGCGGATGCTCCTGCTGCCACCCCTGGATCTGGCGCATCCAGCTTTCTGTGTTGTATTCTCTGACATATTCCAACATCTTCAAAACCGCCTCCCTGGCGTCCGCCACGATCGGCACATCCACCTGCACATTTTTGGAAATAGCAGCGGTATCGATATCGATATGGACAATCTCTGCTTTCGGCGCAAACGAATGGAGCTTCCCGGTGATCCGGTCATTAAACCGCGTCCCAATAGAAAAAAGCAGGTCACACTCATTGACTGCCATATTGCAGGCATACGCGCCATGCATCCCAAGGTTCCCAATATAATAGGGATGGTCCGTCGGCACCGCGCCCCTTCCCATCACGGTCGTGACTACCGGGATTTTCGTCACATCCACCAGCTTTGTGAATGCCTCCCTTGCGCGGGAAATCAAAACCCCTCCCCCGGCAAGAAACAATGGCCGTTTTGCTTTTTCCAGCATCCGGACCGCCCGTTTGAGCTGCCCGATATGGACGTTGGTGTTCGGCTTATAACCGCGGATGTTGACTTCTTTCGGATATTCCGCATCGCCGGGCTCCGCCATCACATCCTTCGGAAGATCCAAAAGCACCGGCCCTGGCCGCCCGGTCCTGGCAATGTAGAACGCCTCCTTGATCAGCCGCCCCAAGTCCTCGCGCCTGCGGACCGTCACGCTGTATTTGGTGATGCTCCTGGTGATCCCTACGATATCCACCTCCTGGAAAGCATCATTCCCGATCAGATGCCTCGCCACCTGCCCGGTAAAGCAGACCAGCGGGACGCTGTCATAATACGCGGTTGCAATCCCCGTCACCAGGTTGGTCGCGCCAGGGCCGCTTGTCACCAGGCATACCCCGACCTTCCCCGTCGTCCTGGCATAAGCGTCCGCCTCATGCACCAGCGCAATCTCCTGCCTTGGCAGGATGACTTTCGTGTAATCCTGCCGGTATAACTCATCGCCGATATCAATGGTACATGCGCCGGGATAACCGAACAGGACATCCACCCCTTCCTCCCTAAGCGCTTTTACCAGCAATTTGTTCCCACTGATTTTTTTCATGTGATCAAACCCCCTGTACTTGAAACCTTCCTATCGTCATCATGCTCTTTTCAATACCCGGATACCCTATTCCAAGCGTCCATTTTCCACAGGTTCCAGGATCTGCCATACCCGCCCGGAAAACATAGGCAATCCGTGTCAGAATCACTCATATTTACCAGAATAGCATACTCTCTCCTTTTTTTCATCAAAAATTTCTATCCATGGACATTGAGCCACGCACAAATATATGCTATGATACTAGGGTCAAATATGAGAATGTAGCCATTTTTCGTAGAAAAATGAGTGGAATCCGAATGTTTGCAAGGCGTGCGGGCGTGCGATAGCACGAAGAAAGCCGTGGTATCCTAGGTGTCAAATGACCCAGGATAGATGAAGAAAGTGAGGAGTAATCAATGCAGGCAGTTACAAACGATATCTGTTACGTAGGAGTCAATGACCATGACATAGACCTTTTTGAAGGGATGTATGCCGTGCCAAACGGCATGGCGTATAATTCCTATGCCATCATGGATGAAAAAATTGCCGTCATGGACACCGTAGACGCAAAATTCGGTGACGCGTGGCTTAGCAACCTGAAAAAAGCCTTGAAAGGACGCGCCCCGGATTATCTTGTCATCCAGCATATGGAACCGGACCATTCCGCGAACATCCCAAAATTCATGGAGGAATACCCGTCCGCGAAAATCGTGGGGAATGCACAGACCTTTAAAATGATAGGGAATTTTTTCCCAGGGCTGGATCTGGACGGAAAAAAAGAAGTGGTCGCAAACAATGCGGTATTGTCACTGGGCCGCCATGCATTGACCTTTGTGTTTGCCCCGATGGTACACTGGCCGGAGGTTATGGTGACTTATGACCGGAAGGATCAAACGCTCTTTTCCGCTGATGGATTCGGCAAGTTCGGAGCGCTGGACGTCAAAGAGGACTGGGCTTGCGAGGCAAGGCGGTACTATTTTGGGATTGTAGGAAAATACGGTGCGCAGGTACAGGCGCTTATGAAAAAAATATCGGACCTGGATATCCAGGCCATCTGCCCGCTGCATGGGCCGGTCCTGACAGAAAATCTTGCATATTATCTGAAGCTCTATGATACATGGTCTTCCTATGGGGTAGAATCCGAAGGAGTCATGATTGCCTATACCTCCATTTACGGCAATACGAAAAAAGCAGTGGAGATCCTTGCCGGAAAGCTAGAGGAAAAGGGCTGCCCGAAAGTCGTTGTATGCGATCTCGCAAGAGAGGATATGTCCGAAGCCGTTGAGGACGCTTTCTGCTATGGCAGGCTGGTACTGGCTACCACGACTTACAATGGAGAGATTTTCCCATTCATGAGAGCGTTCATAGAACATCTGACCGAACGCAATTACCAGAACCGCACCATCGGCCTGATTGAAAACGGAACCTGGGCGCCGGCGGCGGCAAAGTGCATGAAAGCGATGTTTGAAAAAAGCAAAAATATCACCTGGCTCGATACAACGGTTACGATCCAGTCCGCGCTAAAAGAAGCGGACGGGCAGAAACTAGAGGAGATGGCGCAGGAGCTTGTAAGGAAGTGATGGACGCGCGCAGGAAAGCGGAAGATGGATATGAGAAGAAAAGACAGGGAGATCCAGGAATTTGCAACGATCAAAGCGATGATTGACGAATGCGCAATCATCCGCCTGGGGCTTGCGGATGGGGAGTGCCCCTATATCGTGCCGCTGAACTTTGCCTACACCGAGCAGGACGGGAAATTGGCATTCTACGTCCACGGCGCGATGGCGGGTAGGAAATACGAATTGATGAAAAGGAACGGGAAATGCTCTTTTGAGATGGATATCCCTCTGAAGCTGGACTGCATCCCGGAGAGAAAGGATGTTACCATGCGCTATAAAAGCGTCATGGGAACCGCAGAGATCACTTTCCTGGAAGGCGACGAAAAGCAGAAAGCCCTTGATGATATCATCATGGCAAGATACGAAGAAACGAAGGATTTTGAATATAACAGGAACGCTGTCAAAGTGACAGCCGTGGCAAAGCTATCCGTCATTGACATAACGGCAAAGGCGAACCAGTGAAAATCCCCCAGGGTTCCTATAGTAGGGGCAGCGGGGCCTTGCAGGGCTCCACCCTATAGAAAACAGGCGGCAATCCATACGTTGCCGCCTGTTTTACTGCTCCCCTGCTTTTGCCAGTCATGATCAGCAAATGATCTTCTTCGGGCATTTCTCCACGCACGCCCCGCAGTTCGTGCATTTCTCCGGATCGATATGCGCAATGTTGTCTACCACTTTCACCGCGCCAAACTTGCAGGCCCTCTCACACGCCTTACACCCGATACATCCTGCCGAACAAGCCTGCATGACGGCTTTGCCTTTATCCCTGGAATTGCACTGCACAAGATGCTTCTGCCCGTAAGGAACCAGTTCGATCAAATTCTTCGGGCAGATAGCCACGCATTTGCCGCACGCCTTACAAGCCTCCTTGTCCACTACCGCGATCCCGTCCACGATATGGATCGCATCAAACGGGCAGGCATCCACACAGCTTCCTTCGCCCAGGCATCCATAATTACAGGCTTTCGGACCGCCGCTCTGCATCATGTTTGCCATGATGCAGTCATTTAACCCATAATACTCATAACTCTGTTTTGCTTTCTCACAGGTGCCTGCGCATTTCACAAACGCGACCTGGCGTACCTGTTCGCCAGCTTCCTGCCCCATGATAGCCGCAACCTTTTCCGCCACCGGAGCGCCGCCGACCGGACATCCGCCGACCGCCGCCTCGCCCTTGACGATCGCCGCCGCAAGGCCGGAACATCCCGGATATCCGCATCCTCCGCAGTTGTTCCCCGGAAGCACGCCCAAAATCGCTTCTTCCCTCTCATCTGCTTCCACCGCAAATTTATTCCCGGCAAATCCAAGGAACAGACCGATGAATAAGCCGGTGCCGCCGACCACGACAGCGGCAATGATAATCCCTGTAATGCTCATAAGTTCGTCCCTCCTAAATCAACCCTGAGAACCCAAAGAACGCAATCGACATCAGCGCCGCGGTAATCAGCACGATCGGCGTCCCCTGGAAAGACTCGGAAATATCGTTATACTCCATCTTCTCTCGTAGCCCAGCCATGATCACGATCGCTATCAGGAAGCCAACGCTGGTCCCGACGCCATTGAGCACGCCCTGGAGGATGGTATATTCTTTCTGGACATTCGTCAAAGCCACGCCTAAAACCGCACAGTTTGTCGTAATCAAAGGAAGATACACGCCCAGGGACTGATACAGCGACGGCATGGATTTTTTCAGGAACATCTCTACGAACTGGACCAGGCACGCAATGACAAGGATAAACACGATGGTCTGCAGATAAACCAGCTTGCCGCCCATGATTGCCTTATTCGCGAGAATGAATTTATAAATCACGCCTGATACAAAAGAGGCGATCGTAATGACGAACACAACGGCCACGCCCATGCCGGAGGCTGTCTCGATCTTCTTTGAGACGCCAAGGAACGGGCAGATGCCAAGGAACTGGCTGAGCACGACATTGTTCACCAATGCGGAACCAATCGCAATAATCAATAATTCTTTCATTTCTCTACCCCTCCTGTCCTTTTCCGTTTCCCGCCGGGAATACATTCCCATCACAACCGCCGCAGGAAGCACACCCGCCGGACGCGCATCCTGCGCCGGACGCCACCGGTTTACCTTTCTTCTTGGCTTTATTCTTGACCTTGTTCTGCAGCGCTGTCAAAGCAGCCAGCACAAGGAATGCCCCTGGCGCCAGGATGAAAATCGTCACTGGGACATAGCCCGCTTTTCCTGCGGAAACATCCGCCAGCGGCAGGAGCTGCGCCCCGAAAATCGCACCGGAACCTATCAGCTCACGGACAATGCCGATCGATGTCAGGCCAACCGTAAAGCCAAGCCCCATGCCGATCCCATCGAACATGGATGGAAGCACCGGGTTTTTGGAAGCGTAGCTTTCCGCGCGCCCAAGGATAATGCAGTTTACCACGATCAGAGGGATATAGATGCCCAGCGCATCATACAGGCTTGGCACAAACCCTTCCAGAAGGAACTGCACCATCGTTACGAAAGACGCCACCACCACGATGAACGCCGGAATACGGAGAGAATCCGGAATGATCTTGCGCAGCGCAGAGATCATAATATTGGATAACACTAAAACCACCGTTGTGGAAAGCCCCATACCTAAACCGTTGATAGCGGAAGTCGTGACCGCCAGTGTCGGACACATGCCCAGCATCAACACGAAGGTAGGATTTTCTTTGACAATACCGTTATATAAACGTTCTGTACAGCTATTCATCATTCACTACCTCCTTTAAAATGCATTCTGATAATAAGCCAGGGCGACATTGACAGCCCCGGTAAACGCCCTGGATGTGATGGTCGCGCCGCTTAAAGCGTCAATAGGTTCTCCTGAGCCGCCATCCTTGGAGACATAGAACTGATCGGTCTGCTTTCCGACGTACTGCCCGTAGAAGCTGGGGTCTGTCGAGCGCATCCCAAGCCCCGCCGTCTCGCTGATGGAAAGTATCGATATGCCGCTCACGGTCCCGTCAGACGTGATCCCCACGGTGATCTGGATATCGCCGCCGTAGCCTTCCTTGTCTGTCGTCGTGATGACATAGCCCGCTTCGCCCGCCTTACAGACTTCATCCACCGTTGCGTTTGCCCCTGTCGCCGAGATTGCCGCGGACGCCGCTTCCTTGTCCACATCCACCGCCTCGAAGCCCGATGCGTCTTCCTCCGGGAAGACAGCCTGCCACGCTTCTTTCTTGGCAGTATCCTGCGCCTGCGCGATCGGATCTTTCGTGATCTCATAAACAAACCCCAGCGCAAGCCCCGCAATCAGCGTAATCGCGGTAAGTACTAAAGTGTTTTTCATTGTCTTGTTCATTATTTCTCTCCTCCTTTACCAAAAGGTTTTGGAAGAGTAACCCTCTCAATCAGCGGGACGAAAAGGTTACTGATGATGATTGCATAGGATACGCCCTCCGAGGATCCTCCAAACAGCCTGAACAGGCCGGTCAATATCCCCAGGAGCGCGCCATACACATACTGCCCTTTCTTCGTGATCGGGGACGTCACATAGTCCGTCGCCATGAACCACGCGCCCAGCATCAGTCCGCCGCCGCACAAGTGCGCCGTGATGTACTGCGGATCAAAAAACCCTGCCCCCGCCTCGGAAAACGGCCCGAAGATGCCGATGAAAAGCACAAACGTCACAATGTATGTACCAGGGATCCGCAGGTCGATAATGCCCATCAAGATAAGGAAAATCGCCCCTATGATGATGGCAATCACGCTTGTCTCCCCAATCGTCCCCGGAATCGTCCCAAGAAGCATATCCATACTGTTGACAGCCTCGCCCGCTTTCAGGTTCGCCAGCGGCGTCGGCCCGGTCACGCCGTCATAGATGAAAGTCGTCATCTGGCTGGTGAAGGAAATCAAAAGGAAACATCTTGCCCCCAGCGCCGGGTTCATAAAATTCTGCCCCAAGCCGCCAAAAAGCTGCTTGACAACCAGGATCCCAAATACGCTGCCCAGCGCGCCCATCCACCACGGGGCGGTCGGCGGCATATTCAGTCCCAGCAAAAGCCCGGTCACGACCGCGCTGAAATCATTGATCGTCACTTTTTTATGCATCAGTTTTTCATATACGTATTCTGTCAATACCGCGGCCGCTGTCGTCGTAACCAGCATCCCCAGCGCGGGCAGCCCAAAATTCCATACACCGAAAGCCGAAGCCGGTAAAAGCGCGATGACAACCATCAGCATGATTTTGCCGGAGGTTGCTTTGGAGCGTATATGCGGTGAAGACGACATTTTCAAATTAAGCTCACTCACTGTTTTTCACCTCTTCCTCTCTCTACTTTTTCTTCTTACGGTTTGCCAGCACAATCTTCCTCATGGAGCCGATCGCCTGCTTGAGCTGCCGTTTTGCCGGACAGACAAAGCTGCAGGATCCGCACTCCATGCACTCCATGCCCTCATGCGCCTCAAACGCGGCGCTGTCCTGGCGCTCCGCATACTTCGCCAGCCTTGACGGAATCAGGCGGCTCGGGCAGGCGTCCACGCACCGCCCACAATTGATACATGGCGTCGGCTCATACTGTGCAACTTCATCCTTCGTCAGGCAGAGGATGGAGGAGGAAGTTTTTGTTACCGGGACATCCAGCGTATACATGGAAAATCCCATCATCGGCCCACCGGAGATCACTTTTTCCGGCTCGGTCTTAAAACCGCCCGCCGCCTCGACGATCTCCGCCTGGTTCATCCCAATCGGCACAAGAAAATTCCCCGTCGCGGCAACCGCGTCCCCACTGCATGTCAGGACACGCTCTATGGACGGCTTCCCTTCCACAACCGCGCCGTATATATTGATCATTGTCTCCACATTATCAACCACGCAGCCCGCGTCCGCCGGAAGCATCGCGGAATTGATCGCCCGCCCGGTCAAAGCGTAAATCAACTGGCGCTCGCCGCCCTGCGGGTACTTTGTCTTCAGTGCAAGCACTTCCATACGCGGCTCATCCTTGGTAAGCTCTTTCAATTTGGCAATGCAGTCCGGCTTGTTGTCTTCCACGCCGAAAATCCCCTTTGCATTGTCAAAGAGCTTCAACACAGCCCGCATACCGCCGACAATCTTTTCCGGCGTCTCCATCATCCTACGGTAATCAGCGGTAATATACGGCTCGCATTCCGCGCAGTTCGCGATCACGTAATCAATCTTGTCCGGCTCCTTAGGAGAGAGCTTCACCCTCGTCGGGAAGCCTGCACCTCCCATACCTACCACGCCCGCGTTGCCGATCGCGTTTAAAATTTCCTCTTTGGACATCTCATCCAGAGGCGTCACCGGCCCGTATTCCACTTCCTCATATAGCCCGTCATTTTCCACGACGATGCTGCCAACCATGCCCCCGGTCGGGTTCATATGCGGCTCAATCGCCTTAACCGTCCCCGATACAGAAGCATAAACCGGAGCGGAGACAAACCCGCCGGCTTCCGCGATCTTCTGGCCTCTGAGGACTCGATCCCCGACCCCGACAACAGGGGAGGCAGGCGCGCCAATGTGCTGGGACGTCAGGAAAACCAGATCCCCTCTGGGCTGAAGCGCCGCGATTGCCTTGTCCTTTGCCAGGCTCTTGCCGTCATCCGGGTGGACTCCGCCCTTAAATGTTAACAATGCCATCTCTCTTCCTTCCTTCCTTTATAATTCGTAATGATTCAGTACTTTCACAGTTACAATGCAAGATCCATGAAAATCTGCTTCGCAGATGGGATGTTACATTTCTGGATTATGTTCTTACGGTCTCAGCGGCAAGCGCTTCGGCCTGTGCTGAATAATTACTATGATCCTTTTATACCACTATACAGGATTTCGACGCTTTTTTCCAGTAAATACGCCGGATTCCTTGTATATTTTCAGAAACATCCTGCTATTTTTTTAACACATAAAGAATAGAGACCTCCCGGTCCCTATCCACCATGCAATCTTTTCATTTGCAAAATCCACAAACCCTTTTTCCAGTTATTCTTCCGGGTCTTGCGCAGCTTCTTCAACTCTTTCCGCTTTCTTTTCGCCGATTGGCTCCAACGCTTTCATGCTCAGGCTGATCTTTTTCTCCGCCTCATGCAAATCCACCACTTTCGCTGTGATAATCTGCCCTACCGAGAGAACGTCCGACGGCTTATCCACATGCGCCCTGGAGATCTGTGAGACATGGAGCAATGCGTCAACACCTGGCGCAAGCTCAATAAATGCACCAAAATCCGTCATCCGCGCAACCCGCCCTTCCACGATGGAACCCACCGCGTATTTCTCAGCCGCGCCCATCCACGGATTGGTCTCCGGGAACTTCAGGCTGAGGGCTATCTTTGTCTCGCGGATATCCTTAATCAGGACAGTAAGCTTCTGCCCCACCTTGAAAACCTTTTTGGGGTTTTCCACGCGCCCCCATGACATCTCAGAGATATGGAGCAGCCCATCCACGCCGCCCAAATCGACGAACGCGCCAAAATCCGTCACATTTTTAACAACACCTTCTATCCTGTCCCCAACCTGCAGCGTCGCGAAAAGCTTCCTCTGCCTCTCCTCGCGCTCCGCGACCAGGAGCTGCCTCCTGTCGCCAATGATACGGTTCCTCCTTGGGTTGAACTCGCTGATCACAAACTCGATCTCCTGCCCCCGGTACTTGCCCAGGTCCTTTTCATATGTGTCCGATACAAGGCTCGCCGGGATAAATACCCGCGCCTCGTCCACGACAACGCTCAAGCCGCCGCCCAAGATCTGTGCAACAGGGGCTTTCAACACCTCATGGTTTTCAAAGGCTTCCTTCAGCCTTTCATTTCCTTTTTCAGCCAACAGCCTCTTATATGTCAACAGAACCTGGCCATCCCCGTCGTTGACTTTCAGGACTTTCACCGTTATCGTGTCACCGACGGAAACCATTGTAGTCAGATCAGCGCTGGAATCATTGGTGTATTCATTCCTCATAATGACACCGTCTGCTTTGCAGCCGATATTCAGAATAATCTCATCTGGCTTCACATCAATGACAGTGCCATCCACCACTTCGCCATTTTTGATTGTTTTCCAGGAATCTTCCAGCATTTGCTCAAATGTTAATTCTGACATTCTTTTGAACCTCCTCAATTATTTTGCTGGGCGTGGATGCGCCTGCTGTAATACCTACTGTTTCCACGGACCTTAATTGATTCACATTCAAATCGCCAAGTGTCTGTATATAGTACGTATCCTCACATGCATCACTGCATATTTCATATAACTTCTGGGTATTGGAACTCTTTTTATCCCCTATGACAATCATCGCCCCAACCCTCGCTGCAATCTCACGGGCCTCCTCCTGCCGTTCCCTCGTAGCATTGCAAATTGTATCTAAAACAACTCTATCATAACCCTTTTTCGAAATAATTTCAACTAATTCTTGAAATTTCTTGTAATTAAATGTCGTCTGGGATACAATGCAGACCTTTTGATTGCTTTTTTGCTTTTGATCCCCAGGCAAATGGAAGCTCTTTGCCTCCTCCGCCGTCTGGATTACCGTCACATCCTTGCCCGCCCATCCTTTGATCCCTTCGACTTCCGGATGGTTCTCATTGCCAATGATGACAATATGCGCCCCTTTCCCACTCTCTTTCTCCACGATCCTATGGATTTTTTTTACAAACGGGCAGGTCGCGTCCACGATATGGAGCCCCTTTTCTTGCAGAAGCCCATATACCATCCGGGACACGCCATGGGAGCGGATAACCACTGTGCCTTTTTCCAGTTTTTCCAGCTCTTCCAGGCTAAGGAGTACGGTAACCCCCTGTGCCTTTAGGTCCTTGATCACTTCGTCATTGTGGATGATGGGGCCATACGTGTAGATTGGCTTCTCTTGATTTTCCCGGATCTGCCTGTAAACGGTATCCACCGCACGCTTCACTCCAAAGCAGAACCCCGCCGTTTTAGCAAGCTCAATTTTCATACTTTCCGAATCCTTACTATGAAACTTGCCTTGCCAGGCCCAACAGGGCGTGAGAAGGCTTCGTTGAAAATATCCTTTTTGCCAGAACACCTACCTGCAAAGCCCGGCAATCGCTTCCACCACCTCATCAATGGCCATATCTGAACTGTCTACCAGTACAGCATCCTCCGCCTGCCGCAGCGGCGCGGTCTCCCGGTTCATATCCCGTGCGTCCCGTTCCTCGATATCCCGCCTGATTTCTGCCAGGTCACAGGCCATCCCTTTTTCTTGCAATTCTTCAAACCTGCGCTTCGCGCGGGTGTCCACGCTTGCAGTCAGATAGATCTTCACGTCCGCGTCCGGGAGTACGCAGGTCCCGATATCCCTACCGTCCATGATCACGTCCTGCGTCCGCGCAAGCCCCCGCTGCAGATCTAAAAGCTTTGCCCGCACCTGCGGGATCTGGGAACTTTTGGACGCCATATTCCCGACCGCTTCCTCCCGGAGCCGCCCTGTGATGTTTGTTCCATTCAGATAAACCTGCTGGATCCCCTCCTCATACCGGAGCGTGACTTCCGCATCTTTGCAGGCTTCGATGATCCGATCCGTCTCTTCCGGCCGGATTCCTTCATCCAGGAAATGGATAGCCAGCCCTCGGTACAGCGCGCCGGTGTCCACATAAATATAGCCCATTTTCTTTGCCACAAGCTTTGCGGCCGTGCTTTTCCCCGCGCCCGCCGGCCCATCAACCGCTACATTATAACCCATCCGTCAAACCTCCTCTTTGTTTACGTCTACCGGGAACCTTTCAGGGGATCCCATGCCCCGCCGCATACCCGGTTGACCACGCAATCTGTAAATTGAACCCCCCGGTCACGGCGTCCAAATCCAGCACTTCCCCCGCAAAATAAACTCCTTTTACCAGCTTGGACTCCATTGTCCCAGGATGGACCTCTTTCACGCTGACGCCGCCTTGCGTGATGACCGCCTCGTCAAAGCCCCTGGGCTTTGTCAGCGTCAACGGCAAATGCTTGATCCGTTCCGCAAAGCGCTGCCGCTCCTCTTTTGTGACGCCGCTCACTTTTCGTTCCGGCGCTATCCCGCTCCATCTTACCATGACCGGTATCATCCTGGACGGGAATAATTTCCCAAGGCTGTTTTTCAACTGCCGGTTCCCGTTTTCCTCAAAATCCCGCGAAAGCCGGCGTTCCATCTGCTCCACCGAAAGGGCGGGCTTCAGATCCAGAAACAGGGAAAGCTCTTTCCGGGACAGCGCCTTCCCCACAAAACTGCTTGCGCTCAATATCACCGGGCCGCTCACCCCAAAATGGGTAAACAGCATCTCCCCGAAATCCTCATACAGCTTCTTCCCACCGTCATAAATGGCGATCCGCACATGACGGAGTGAAAGCCCCTGAAGGTCTTTCACCCAGGACTCTTTCGCTTCCATTGGGACTAACGCGGGGATCCTATCGGTCAGGCTGTGCCCCAGGGCCTTTGCAAAACGGTAACCATCCCCGGTGGAGCCAGTGGACGGATAGGAGGCGCCCCCTGTCGCGATGATGCAGGCGTCTGCCGGTATGACGGACTGATCTTTCAGGATGACTTTGAAAAACACGCCATCCTTCTGGCAGACCTTTGCCACTTCTTTTCCCAGAAGCAGCCTCACGCCCAGCTTCTCCATCTGCCGGGCAAGCCCCCTTACCACATCCGAGGAATGGTCGGAAACGGGGAATACGCGCCCGCCGCGTTCTACTTTCGTCCGCACACCAATCGTCTCAAAATATTCCCTTGCCTCCTGGTTGCCAAACCCATAAAAACTGCTGTACAAAAACTTCGGGTTTGTCACCACCGAAGAAAGCAATGCGTCCCTATCGCAGTCATTCGTCAGGTTGCACCTGCCCTTCCCCGTGATAAAAAGTTTTTTCCCCACTTTTTCATTTTTCTCCAGGACTGTTACCTCATGTCCCTCCTTTGCCGCCCATACCGCCGCAAACATCCCGGCTGCCCCGGCCCCGATCACAACGACTTTACTCATTCTCCCCTACCTCAAAATGGATCTCCTCGCCCGCCATGTTCAGTTCGTCCTTGCCGTAAACCTGGTACTCATCCCAGACCTGCTCCAGCGTTTCCAGTGTAGTGACAACCTCCTTCTGCTTCTTCATGCAAAGAGCAGCCACCAATGCATTGATAACGCTAAGAGGCGCTACCAGGGAATCCACGGCCGAAACCATATCGCTGCATGCGGTCAGGTTGCAGGAGGAATACAGGTTCATCGGTGAATGGACGCTGTCCGTCAGGGTAATGACCTTCGCTCTCCTGCTGCTGGCAAACTCCAGCGCTTTCAACGTCCGCATAGAATAGCGCGGGAAACTGATCCCAACGATCACATCTTCCTCCCCGATCCGTATCAACTGTTCAAAAATCTCCGCCGAGCCGTTCGTATTCACAGAAATCACATTGCCACAGATCAGGTTCAGGTAATAACTCAGGAAATCCGCAAGCGGCGCACAGCTTCTTATCCCAACCACATAAATCTTCCCCGCATCCAGAAGTGTGTCCACCGCCGATTCAAAAGCCGCGTGGTCGATGGCGTCGATCGTCCGCTTGATCCTCTCGATATCCGACTGCAAAACGGCCGACAATATCTCACCCTGGCTGATACAACCGTAAGCCGCTTCCATCTTCCGGACGGACATTAACTTTGTCCGGACCATCTCCCCCAGGGCTTCCTGGAACTGTGGATAACCTTCGTAGCCTAAGGCCATCGCAAAACGCACGACCGTAGATTCACTGACGCCCACCTGCGCCCCCATCTTCGCCGCTGTCAGGAAAGCCGCCTTATCATATTCCTTCCGTATAAAATCCGCCAGCTTCTTCTGCCCTTTGCTCAGCTTTCGGTAACGCTGCTCGATTTTCTGAAGCAACTCATTTTTGTTTCCCATAGTACATAGTCCTTTATTTCCCAGGCCGGCGGAATGCGCCCTTTCATCTATATATGCCGGTATTTTCACAAAATTCCCCGCTGCGCGGCTGCAACCGCATAGGTGGAAAATTTTTATGATCATAAACATGTGGTACAAGCAAGAGCTTTAAATAAAGAGGCATTTGCAGCGCTTACTGGCAACGGGCAGTAAGACCCGGCCTCCGGAGATTCGCGGAAAACCGTAGCATACATGCAGCAAGCGCTCAAAAAAGCGCCGCTCTCGCTTGGATGGTTTTTATCCCTGCGGTAAAGGCTGGTCCGGTTATAGTTTGAGCGGTACGCCCAAAATGCATCCCCGGACCAGCTGATCACCCCCCCCACAGACGCTGCAAGCCTGGCGTAATGGCTGTCAATCAGCTTTTGTTGTTTTTTCTGGCTGTATATATGCCCGAACAGTTTTTTTACCTTCTTATACGTCCAGGTTGCATGAAATATGATCTGTACATCTTGATTCTTTTTGCGCGCTATACGGACCAGCCTTTTTGCGTTTTTTTCCATGGTTTTGTATCTGGCCACCGCATAATCCGTATTTTCCTGTATAACGATATAATCCCATTTACGGCTCTTGATCGCTCTTTGGGCTTTCTTCCCATAATAATTTCGGGGATTCCCGTAATCTTTCAGAGACCGCCCGCCATAAGCCACTTTCTGGACCGTGATTTTCCGGTGCGCGCTCTTCGCCAGTTTTTTGAAATATGCAATAAATTTATTGTTGGAAGCGCTTGGCCCTGAATAAGTAATGCTATTCCCAATGAATAAAATAGAAAGCGTCTGATCCCTTGGAACCGCTTCCACGCAGGACGGATCCCCAGCCTCGGAAGATAGCGCGGACACATCGGGGCTTCCTTCCAGTTCTCCTGCATTTACGGTACACGGAACCGCCAAACACAGGCAAAGGAGTATCATTTGTATTTTTTTCATTGTCTTTTCCCACAATCCTTTTTTTATTTACACAATCCTCTTAAATTTCTTTTCCAGCTCCCTTTTAGACATGGAGATGATCGTCGGGCGTCCGTGCGGACAGTGATACGGATTCTCCAGCAGCAAAAGCTCCCCGATCAGAGCGTCCGCCTCTTTGGCGGACAACTTCATATTGCCCTTTACCGCCGCCTTGCAGGACATCGATGCGATTTTTTCGTCCAGAAGGACAGTGGTGCGGCTTCGCTGGCATTCACTGGAAAGTTCATCGATCATCTCCATCAAAAGCTCTTTTTTGGCAATGGAAAACAGATTGTCCGGCACTGCCCGCACCGCGTAGGAGCCTTCCCCGAAATTTTCGATCTCAAACCCGATTTTTTCAAACTGGCCCCGGTTTTTCTCAAAAAGCTCCGCCTCCTGCATGGTCAGATCCAGGATGATTGGCGGGCTGATCATCTGCGAAGTATACGTCCGGTCTTTCATCCCTTTCAAGGTTCTCTCATACAATACCCTCTCATGGGCGGCGTGCTGGTCGATAATGTAAAGATGGCTGCCAGACTCCACCAGCCAGTAAGTCTCAAAAAGCTGCCCGATCAGCGTGTAGTCCGCCTTGTGTTCCCGTTCTAACAGCCGGTCGTCAAACAGGTCCATCTGCCGTTCTTCCCGACGTTCCTTTGTCATTTCCTTTCCCTGCACGTGCGCATGGTATCCATCGGGGTCTCCCTCTTGTGCATCCGTGCGGTATCCCACAGTTTCCCGTATCCGTCCAGCCTGCACCTCCGGGCGGAAAATGCCGGATTTGTCCCGCACCTCCGCACTTAAGGCGCCTGCATGGTATGCTTCCACCCGTTCCCGCATTGCCCTCATAAAATAGTCCAGGTCTTTCACCGGGGAAGTGGTGGAAGGCAACGGCTTATTTCCGGCCCGGTTCCCGTCTTTTGGCGGCACAGCCTCTGCGTGGGGGCTTATATCCACCGTCACCTCCGGGATCCGCTCTTTCTCATGCAGTCCCTGGCTGACCGCCTCAAAAATGGCATTGTAGACTTCCTGCTGACGGTGGAAACGGATTTCCATTTTCGCCGGATGGACATTGACATCCACATCCTTTCCGTCCATCCGGAAGTCCAAAACCACGAACGGGAATCTGCGCTGCATGGAAAAATCCTTGTAAGCGTCTTCAATCGCCTTGTAAACCATACTGTTTTTGATATACCGCTGATTGATAAAATAAATCTCAAAATTCCGGTTTCCCCTGGAAATGGCCGGTGCGCCTAAAAACCCTTCGACCAGGATGCCGGATTTTTCATAATGCACGCCAATAAGGTTTGCAGCAATCTCCCTGCCGTAGAGATGGTAAATGACCTCCCGGAGTTCCCCGTTGCCGGAAGTATGGATCTTCGGCTGGCCGTTATTGATAAACTGGAAGGAAACGTCCGGGCGGGACAAAGCAAGCCGCATCAGAAGCTCTCCCACATGGCTGGCTTCTGTCATCGGTGTCTTTAAAAATTTCTTCCGGGCGGGTACATTATAAAAAAGCTGGCGGACAAGAAACGTCGTACCGTCCGGCGTCCCGGCTTCTTCCATGCACACTTCCTTTCCGCCATTGATACAGTAACGGATCCCCAGGGCTGCCTCCCGTGCCTTTGTCAGCACCTCGACCTGCGACACAGCCGCGATACTGGACAATGCCTCACCGCGGAACCCCAGGGAATTCAGGTGGGACAGATCTTCCACGCTCCTGATTTTGCTCGTCGAATGGCGCAAAAACGCTGCCCGTACCTGTTCCTTTGGGATCCCGCACCCATTGTCCGCGACCCGTAGGAATGAGATCCCGCCATCCTGGATCTCGACTGTGATGGAAGTCGCGCCTGCGTCAACCGCATTCTCCACCATTTCCTTCACGACTGAAGATGGACGCTCGATCACCTCCCCGGCGGCGATTTTATCAATTGTAACCGGATCTAATACTTGTATTGTGTTCATTGGCCTACCTGTCTCATGCTTGACCCTTCCATCGGTTTTTCAGCTTATTTTGCAGTTGATACAGCGTATTCAAAGCATCAACCGGCGTCAAATGGCTGATGTCCAGGGATTTCAGTTCCTCCAGCACATCGTCATCCTTTTCCGTGTCAAACAGGGACATTTGCGCCAGATCCACCTCATCATACCGTTTCGTCTTCGGTGCGTTGCCATGGGCCGCGATATCCTTGATCCGCGTCGTGATATCTGCATGGACCAATTCTTCCACGATTTCTTTCGCCCGCTCGATAATCGAATCCGGGACGCCCGCCAGCTTTGCCACCTGGATCCCATAGCTCTTATCCGCGCCGCCTTTTACGATTTTACGCAGAAAAATAATGTCGTCGCCTTTTTCCTTGACAGCAATGCAATAATTCGTGACATTCCCGATCTTGCCTTCCAATTCTGTCAATTCATGGTAATGCGTAGCAAACAGCGTCTTCGCCCCCAAAAGTTTGCTGTTGCTGATATGCTCGATCACCGCCCACGCAATGCTCAACCCGTCAAAGGTGCTGGTACCCCGCCCGATTTCATCCAGGATGAGCAGGCTTTTGCTTGTCGCGTTGCGCAGGATATTGGCCACCTCCGTCATCTCCACCATAAACGTGCTCTGCCCGGAAGCCAGGTCATCCGATGCCCCTACCCTCGTGAAAATCCGGTCAACCAGGCCGATATCCGCAGCAGACGCCGGCACGAAGGAACCGATCTGCGCCATCAATACAATCAGGGCTGTCTGGCGCATATAAGTGGATTTCCCCGCCATATTCGGGCCGGTAATAATTGAAATCCGTTTTTTCTTATCATCCAGATACGTATCGTTTGCAATAAACAACTCATTCGGGATCATCTTCTCCACTACCGGGTGGCGGCCATCCTTGATATCGATGATCCCTTTTTCATTGATCTTCGGGCGGACGTAATGATTTTGCTCTGCTGCCACCGCCAGGGACGCCAGGGCGTCTATCTGTGCGACCGCTTTCGCGGTCTTCTGCACACGCTCAACCTGCCTGCCAATCTCATCGCGCACCCCGCAGTACAGTTCGTATTCCAGCGCGCACAATTTATCCTGCGCGCCAAGGATCGTATCTTCCAGTTCCTTCAATTCCGGGATAATGTAACGCTCCGCGTTCGCGAGCGTCTGTTTGCGGATGTAAGTATCCGGCACCAGGGCTTTAAAAGAATTGGTCACTTCCAGATAGTAGCCGAACACTTTATTGTAACGGATACGGAGGTTTTTGATCCCTGTTTTTTCCCGTTCATCCGCTTCCAGCCTCGCAATCCAGTCTTTGCCGTCCGTCTTCGCCGTCCGCAGGCGGTCTACTTCCTCGTTGTAGCCTTCCCGGATAATCCCTCCTTCCTTCATAGCAAGGGGCGGGTCGTCGCAGATAGCCCTTAAGACCAGGCCGCAAAGGTCTTCCAGCGGATCCAGATCCTCATAAAGTTCCCTTAAATAAGGGCTTTTCATATCGCTTAAGATGCAGCGGATGTGGGGGAGCATGGACAAAGAGCTTTGGAACGCAGTCAGGTCCCTTGGATTGGCCGACTGATAGGTTACCTTGCTGATCAGCCGCTCCAGGTCATAGACCGGGGACAGGTATTCCCGGATTTCCTCGCGGGAAATTGCCTGTACTGTAAATTCCGCCACCGCCTCCTGCCGGTGAAGGATCGCCTCTTTATGGATGAGCGGCTGCTCGATATATTTCCGGAGCATCCGCGCGCCCATCGCGGTCTTTGTCTTGTCCAGCACCCACAACAGCGACCCTCTCTTCTGCTTTTCCCTAAGTGTCTCGGTAAGCTCCAGATTCCGCCTGGTCGAGCTGTCCAGCAGCATGTATGTCCCCGTTGTATAAGGGATCAGATGGTTCAGATGGGCCAGAGACGCTGTTTTCTGATTGTCCTTCAAATACAAAAGCAGCGCCCCGGCAGCAACCATGCCATTGTCAAATCCGGACAGTCCCAATGCTTCCACTGTAGCCACATGGAAATGTTCCAGCAAAGACCGGGTACAGAGCGCATCATCAAAAAACCATGCGTCCAGCGCGTAAACTGCAATATGAAGCCGCTCCTTTAGATCATCCAAATCCATGCCGCTCATACAAAACGCCTCGTTGCAGATGAGTTCGGATGGCATAAACTTGCAGATTTCATCAAAAAGCTTTTCACTGTCCGTAAACTCCGTCACAAAATAATCACCGGTTGTAATATCTGCCACCGACATGCCGTAACGCTCCGCAATGTACGCGACGCTCATGATATAATTGTTGCGCCCCTCGTCCAGCTCCTGTACATCCAGCGTCGTCCCCGGCGTCACAATCCGTACCACATCCCGCCTGACAAGCCCTTTTGCCGTGGCCGGGTCTTCCATCTGTTCACAGATGGCCACTTTATACCCCTTTGCGACCAGCTTCGTAAGATAGCTGTCCACCGCATGGTAAGGAACGCCGCACATCGGCGCACGCTCCTGAAGCCCGCAGCTTTTCCCTGTCAGCGCGATTTCCAGTTCCTTGGATGCCACCCGCGCGTCATCAAAGAACATCTCATAAAAATCACCCAGGCGGTAAAACAGAATACAGTCTGGGTACTCCTCTTTTGTTTTCATATATTGCTGCATCATCGGCGTCAGTCCATCCACGCGGCTTCCCTCGCTTTGCCCTTTTTCTTCTGTATATCCTTCGCATATCCCGGAAACCAAGGCCAAAAGGCTATGCCTGCCATCCCGCCGTTGGTTGGCGGCTTTGGAGAAAGCCCCTTGGCGTTACTACAAGATAATACTATCACAATCCCAGGAAATCCGCTATAATAAAAAGCAAAAAAACATTCTTTCGACGCGTCTGACAGCCTGTTCCAAACCGGCTATAAATAGAAACAAAAAGAGCAATAAAGCAACAAAAAAATGTAACAAGAAAGATTACTATTCACGGCCGATTTGAAAGAGATATATAGACTCACCGTACTTGCACGTAAGCGGATGTGTATCTATTTCAAAACAGGCCCCTCCCCTTACAGCCTCAGACATATGACGCGAAGCAGCTTATAGCCTTCAAAGAAAGCGGTCGGCGGCTTATAGGGGGAGAAGCCTCGCATTGTAACCAAAAAATCGTCCGATTCAAAAAAAGAACTTGCAAATATGTGAAAAATAGATATAATAATAGCTGTGGCTTGCAAACGCAGGCTGTACATGCCGGAATAGCTCAGTTGGCAGAGCACTTCACTCGTAATGAAGGGGTCGTCAGTTCAAGTCTGATTTCCGGCTTTTTTTATGGCTTTATTTTTGCTTCCCCGTGTGTACCATCACTTGCCTGTAGGGGATTTCAATTCCATTTTCATCCAGCGCCAGCTTTATATTTTCCAGTATCCGCCACCGTGCGGGCCAGAAATCTTCATTGTCTACCCATGCCCTCAAGCCTAATTCCACCGCGCTTTCACCAAGTTCCGCCACAAAAACACGGATCTCCCCGTCCTTGTGGACGGCCGCGTCCTCTTTCAGGATCTGAAGCAGCACCTCTTTCGCCCGCCCCAGGTCCGACTCGTAAGCAATCCCAACCCGAAGATCTAACTGCCTTCTCTGTTCAGCCGAGACATTCGTCAGGCTGTTATTCGTCAATGTCCCGTTGGGGATGACAATCACTTTTTGGTCGATCGTGACAAGCTTTGTATAAAAGATCTGGATTTCCTCCACAGTG
The DNA here is from genome assembly GCA_964650695.1 of uncultured Dorea sp. Classification (GTDB taxonomy): domain Bacteria; phylum Bacillota; class Clostridia; order Lachnospirales; family Lachnospiraceae; genus CAZYVA01. The sequence continues at coordinate 33,028 of CAZYVA010000003.1, forward strand.
CCTTCATTTCCATTCGTGTGCTCGATGATATAGTCCCCCACCTTGAATGGCTTCAAAATCAGTATCAAGACGCCGCCCGCCAGGTTGGAAAGGCTCCCTTGCAGCGCAAGCCCTACCGCGACGCCCGCCGATGCAATCACTGCAGCCACAGAAGCCGTGTCCACCCCAAATTGGGTAGCTATGGAAACAAGCAAAAGCAAATACAGCCCGATCTTCAGGCAGGAATCCACAAACTGCCCCACGCCCTTGTCCGCTCCGGAGCGGGCAAACGACCGGGATACAATTTTCCGGACCCATCCGATCAGCATACGCCCGATAAAGAAAAACAACAAGGCCGCAACGACGCGCAGTCCAAAGGAAACCAAATCCGGGATATGCGCTTGGATATAAGCCGTAACCTGCCCAACGTCTTTCACCGCTTCCTGTGTCGCCTGGACGACTTCATTCGTTGCCTCTTCTGTCATAGGTGCTCCTTTCCCTCTCCAGGGCGCTGCACGCACGAGTGGATGCCCGGCGCCGCAGCGCATCTTTCATCCCTCAAGGCCAGGAAAGCGCTGAGGTTCCCTCTCTTCTCCCCCATACTCCGATGGGAAAATAAAAGCCCAGGATTGCAATGTGTACAAAGGTTCGTCACCACCATATGCTCTGGCAGGACGCCGGATTCCAAAAATACCAGTTCGTTTGCCCGCCAGAGGTCAAGCTGGTATTTCCCGTTTTCTTTCTTATAAAACAATTCTTTCCAGACAGCCGGGCGGAAATGCCGCCGGAACTGTTCGACGACATCCTCGCTGACCTCATAACAATCCTGGCAGATCGATGGGCCGACCGCTGCCAGCAGATCCGATGGCTGGCATCCGTATATATCCCGCATTTTCTCTATCGTTACTTTTCCGATCTTATGGACCGTCCCGCGCCATCCGGAATGGCTGAGGCCAATCACTTTTTTCACTGGATCCACAAAATAAAGCGGCACGCAGTCCGCAAAGAACGTCACAAGGCAGATGCCCGGCACGTCCGTCACCATGCCATCCGTATCCATGAACTGCTTTCCACGGTCTTTTTCCTCCACCACGGCAACATTCGCCGTATGCGTCTGGTACGTATAGGTAAAATCTTCCACCCTTACGCCGAGCGCCCCGGCAATCCGTCTTTTGTTTTCCGCGATATCCGCCGGATTATCCCCACGGGTCGCGCTGATGTTCATGGAGGACCAGCAGCCTTTGCTGACCCCTCCCAGCCTGGTGGAAAAACCATGGCGGACGATCCCCGAACGTTCCAATAACGGGTAAGCCAGATACGGCACGCCATTTACCTCTTTTTCCATGAAAATCCGTTTTTGGTTTTTATATTTCAGGCCCAGCATTTTTCCACCCCATTTTCGTGTATATAAAAACTCTGACCCGCTATCCAGCATAAGGAAACGCATTCCGGTAATGCGCCCACTTTCCTCCTTCGATGCTGATCACATCAAAGCGGCATGCTGCCCCTGTCCGTTTTGTCCGGCAAAGGTAAGCCAAGGCGCATCTGGAAATGGTTCTTTGTTTTTTGAATGTCACCGCTTCATAAGGATGGCCCTTCGCGCCATCCCTGCGGTACTTCACCTCGCAAAACACGATGGTCGCGCCATCCCTGGCAATCAAATCGATTTCTCCGCCCTTGCAGCGGAAATTATACTCCAAAACCTGATATCCTTTCCGCTCCAGGTAAGCGCCCGCCTCCTGTTCATAGGAAGCCCCTACCGCCCGGCTGTTCCATCTTACCGAAGGGCTCTTTTGCCCTGGCGTCTGGTTTTTCTTGATTTGTTGTTTCATCCTTGCTTTTTCGTATGACATGGCGGTATGGCCCGGATGTCCGGATGCGGGGGCGCAAGAGATTCCCGTGCAGCGGCCACGCTTACGGGCTTATGCTGTAAATTTCCTGATGAATGACCGCCGGTGGATCCGCGTCCCACCGAGTTTCCGGATTGCCTCGATATGCTCTTTTGTCCCATAGCCCTTATGCTTCGCAAACCCATATCCTGGAAACTCTTTGTCCAATCCGATCATCAGCCGGTCCCTCGTCACCTTGGCAACAATGCTGGCAGCCGCGATGGAAACACTTTTCGCGTCTCCTTTGATGATTGGGATCTGCTTAATCTCTATCCCCGGAATGGTCACCGCGTCGTTTAGCAGCAGCCCTGGACGGACCGAAAGACGGCGAACGGCCTCCCTCATTGCTTCATAAGTCGCCTGCAGGATATTGATTTCGTCAATCCTCTCCGGCGAAACGCTCCCAACCCCTACGGCAACCGCCTTTTCCATGATTTCATTGTAGAGAAGCTCCCGTTTTTTTTCGGAAAGCTTTTTTGAATCATTTAGATAGAGAATCGTCTCCCCCTTTGGAAGAATCACCGCGCCCGCCGTCACCGGGCCGGCCAGCGGCCCCCTGCCCGCCTCATCTATACCGCAGATATACGGGATGTCCCGGTACCGCTCCTCATAAACGCTCATTTCCTTCAGCCGGAGCAGTTCCTTGTCCAGCCTGTCCTTTTGCTTCTTCTGTTTTTCTTCTTCCTTCTTATTCATGTTTGATAAACCCTATCTTGTCAAACGGGTAAATCCTTACCCATGCCCTGCCCAGCAGATCCTTCCGGGTAAGCACCCCCACGCTTGGGTCGCGGCTGTCCTGGCTGTGGTTACGGTTGTCGCCCAGCACAAAATATTCATCCTCCCCCAGTTTAATCGGCTCGGCGGCAATCCCCGCGTTCTCCATGGCTTCCGCCCCATAAATATCGGATTCCAGGAGTTCACCGTTGATGTAGACCGATCCATCCGCCACCTGCACCGTATCGCCCGGCAGTCCGATGATACGTTTGATATAATATGTATGTTCTTCGTATTTATATGGGAACACGATAATATCAAAACGGCTTGGGTCGCGGAAACGGTACGATATCTTATCCACGATCAGATTGTCCCCGTCCTGCAATGTATACTCCATAGACTGCCCGCTCACCCTTGTCCGCTGCCCAATGAAAGTGATGATCAGCCAAGTCAACGCAGCAATCACGAAAATATACATGACCCATCCAAGAAGTTGCCGCATCACGGACTTTGGCTCCTCTTCTTTCTTATTTTTCCCTGCCATTATTCCATTTCCCTTTCCTTGTAAGCCGTCCTCATACAGTGTTCACCGTGATCCGGCCCCCAGCCCTGGAAAACCCGGATATTCCAGTGTCACCCTTCCTAGCTTCCCATTGCGGAAATCATCCAGCAAAAGGGCCGCCGCTTTTTCAGTATCCAACTCATTGCCCCGTATCAGGCAATGCCTGGCATCTGCGATCCCAAGAAGCATCTTGTATACATCCTGCTCCTCTGAAACCCGGTACTTTGCTTCTAAAAGCCCCTTCTGGCCCTGTTTTAAAATCCGTATCAGTTGGAGCGCGAGCTCCTGTGTGTTCAGGATCTCATCTTTGATCGATCCAACCAACGCCAGATGGAGCCCGACCGTCTGATCCTCAAATTTCGGCCATAAGACCCCAGGAGTATCTAAAAGCTCCACCTTTTTGTTCAGGCGGATCCACTGTTTTCCTTTTGTCACACCTGGCTTATTCCCGGTCCTGGCACAGGCTTTCCCCGCCAGGGAATTGATGAACGTGGACTTCCCCACGTTCGGGATCCCGACCACCATCGCACGCACCGGACGGTTTAAGATCCCTCTTTTCCGGTCGCGCTCCATCTTTTCTTTGCAAGCCTCAGCAATCGTTCCCTCGATGGATTTCAAGCCGCCGCCTCTTTTTGCGTTCACTTTTACGGCGGAATAACCCCTTGCCTGAAAATGATCCGCCCAGGCGTCATTCCATTTTTCCTCCGCCAAATCCGCCTTATTCAGCAGCACCAGCCTTGCTTTCTGCTTGCCAAGCTCATCAAGGTCCGGGTTGCGGCTACTGGATGGGATACGGGCGTCCACCAGCTCAATAACCAGATCAACGAGTTTCATGTTTTCCTGCATCATGCGCTTAGCTTTTGTCATGTGGCCAGGATACCACTGGAAATACATACTGTTCCTCCCTGTCATCGATCGCGGAGAACGCCGAAATGCTCCCCTAAAGAAAGGACAAACCATGCCTTTCCGTAAATATAGCTGCGTTTTACATTGCCGACATCCGCATTTCTGCTGTCCTCACTGTTTTTCCTGTTATCCCCTAACACAAAATATTCATCGGAAGCAAGCTGAACCGCCCCGGAAGCAAGTCCGGCATCGGGAATCTCCGACACTTCGTAATCTTCCGTTAATTTCTCTCCGTTGATAAAGATACTGTTCCCGATAATCTCCACCGTCTCTCCCGGCATACCAATGATACGCCGGATAGAATAGTGTGAAGCGCTGCGGCCCTCTGGTTTAAATACGATAATGTCCCCCCGCTCCGGAACAGAAATATTGTAAATAAACCGATTGACCAGCACGGTTTCTTTATTGTCCAGTATGGGCCTCATGGAATCCCCCGCCATGCGCACCCTCTGCCCAAAAGACCAGACAAAGGCGAATGCCAGCAGGCAGACCGCCAGGATCTTAACCGCCCACCTCCGGATTGCCGGAAGCATCAGGGACTTTGCATGCAGCCACCCTCTCCAATCACTGTCCGCAAGGAGTTCCTGGCGCATCTGGCGGCGGAGCAGTTTCCTTCTTCTTTTTTCTATTTCGGCGCCTTTCTTACTCTGGCGTTGTCTTTTTCTCCATTTCCCGTATTTTTTCTCTCTCATGCGTCCAAAAACAAAAAGGACAATTACAATATGTAGCTGTCCCTTCCTTTTCACTGCTTATTTTATCAGTTCTTTCACTTTCGCTCTCTTTCCAACACGCTCCCTCAGGTAGAACAGCTTCGCCCGCCTGACTTTTCCTCTTCGGACCACTTCAACCTTCTCAACATTCGGTGAGTACAGCGGCCACGTCTTTTCTACGCCGACACCGTTTGAATTTTTACGGACGGTGAAAGTCGTCCTTGCGCTTCCGCCTTGCTTTTTAATGACGATCCCTTCAAAAACCTGGATCCTTTCACGGTTTCCCTCTTTAATCTTACCATAAACTTTTACCGTATCTCCTACACGGAACGGAGCAACCTCTTTCAACTGCTCCGCTTCGATATTTCTGATAATATCATTCATGCTGCGTGACCTCCTTTATTTGCGCGGATGTTCGTAATACGTTCTGTAACAGCGGACCATCTTTTTTCCACAACATACTGTACTATAGCATATTTGACGGGCGGTTTCAAGTAGAATCCGCCAGCTTCTTCTCCTGCTCCGTCAAGTCTGCCTTCTCAAGCAGGTCCGGGCGGTTCTTCACTGTGCGGAGCACCGACTGCTCCCGCCGCCATTGCTCCACATTTGCATGGTGGCCGGATAAAAGCACCGGGGGCACACGTTTCCCGTGCCAGACTTCCGGCCTGGAATACTGCGGGTATTCCAGCAGGCTGCCCTGGAAGGACTCGGACTCCGGGGAATCGCCGTTGTGCAGGACGCCCGGTACAAGACGGGAAATGGCGTCAATCATGATCATAGCAGGCAGTTCCCCGCCTGTCACTACATAATCCCCAATCGATACGTAGTCTGTCACGATCTCTTCCAGCACCCGCTCATCGATGCCTTCATAATGCCCGCAAAGGAACACAAGCTCTTTCTCTTTTGCAAGCTCTTTTGCCATCCCCTGATGGAAAGTCTGCCCCTGCGGGGACAGGTAAATCACACGGGGCGGCTTCTTTTGGAGTTTTTCCTCTACTGCACGGTAACACTGGTACACCGGTTCCGCTTGCATCAGCATCCCGGCCCCGCCTCCGTAAGGATAATCATCCACACTCTGATGTTTATTAAATGCATAATCGCGGATATTGGCCGTCTCTACCCGGATCAGGCCGTTATTGAGCGCCCGCCCGATAATGCTGGCCTGCAGGCCGCCTTGCACCATTTCCGGGAAAAGCGTCATAACATAAAAATCCATAGCATCACCTATCCTGTCGGTGCAAAAAAATCCGTTTCCCGGCGCTTATACAAGCCCGTCCAGCAGGTGGATTTTCATTTCCCGCTTCCGGACGTCCACCTGTAAGATACACTGCCGGATAGCCGGGACAAGCACTTCCCCGTATTTCTCCGCCGCGATCACATACACATCGTTCGCCCCGGTCGTCAGCACATCCTTCAATGTCCCAAAATGCGCGCCGTCCTCGGTTACAACATCCATGCCAACCATATCCGCTATGAAATACTCATCTTCCTCCAGCTTTACAGCATCCTTGCGTTCCACCAGCAAAGGGCATCGCTTATACTTCTCCACGTCATCGATACAGTCAAGCCCTTTGAATTTCAAAACGGCAAACCGCTTCACGAACTTCACGGACACAACCTCCAGCCGAAGTTCTCCGCCTCCGGTTTGCAGTATGACTTCTTCCAGCTCCCGGAAACGATGTGGGTCATCCGTCGTCGGAAAGACCTTGACCTCCCCGCGGATACCGTGCGTCTGGGTAATGACTCCTATCTGTAATCGGTCTTCCATACATACCCCTGTCCGGATTGACTACAAAACAGCTCCTTAGTCCACAATGTCTACGATCACTTTCCTGTCGTCTTTCGCGGCCGCCGCTTTTACGACATTACGGATGGCCTTTGCAATACGGCCTTGTTTCCCGATAATTTTGCCCATATCAGAATCCGCCACACGCACTTCCAGGATCGTTGTCTTTTTTTCTTCTTTTTCCGCCACGGCAACCTCTTCCGGATGGTCCACCAAAGCCTTTGCAATCACTTCTACTAATTCTTTCATTTTCTTCAGCCCCCGGATCGTTTATTTTTCAATGCCTGCAATTTTAAAGATCTTGCTGACCGTCGCTGTCGGCTGTGCGCCTGTATTCAGCCATTTTTTCGCCGCTTCCTCATTCACCTTGATCGCGCTTGGCTCACAGGTCGGGTCATAGGTCCCAATTTCTTCAATAAAGCGCCCGTCTCTTGGAGCCCTGGAATCCGCCACGATGATCCTGTAGAAAGGCGCTTTCTTTTTTCCCATTCTTCTCAATCTGATTTTTACCATTGCTTTACCCTCCATAAAAATAAATTTCCCGTATTTGTCCAGTACTTCACAGTTACGGCTTGCTTGTTTTTGTGCCAGGGAATCTTTTTCCATCCATTTCCCATGCACGTATATATAACGCACTTTGTGCGGTATATGCCATTTTCCGGGATGCCGCCGTCCGTAAAAAGCCGCCGCCTAAAACGGAAATCCGCCAAATCCCCTCTTTTTTCCACCTTTTCCCATCATCTTCATCATCTTTTTCGCTTCGTTGAACTGTTTCACCGTGCGGTTTACTTCACTGATATCGACGCCCGCCCCCTTGGCAATCCGATGCTTCCTGGATGGGTTCAGCAAATCAGGATCCCGGCGTTCCTGCGGCGTCATGGAATAAATCATCGCCTCCATACGCGCCATATTTTTTTCCGCCTGCTCCGTCTGTTCATCGCTCAGGCCCTTCATCCGCCCTTTTCCCATCCCTGGTAAACCGCCGAAGCCAGGCAGCATACTCATGACGCTGGAAAAACCTCCCATATTTCTCATCTGCCGGATGCTTTCCAGATAGTCGTCAAAGTCAAACTGCGCCTTTTTCATCTTCAAGGACATTTCCCGCGCCTTGTCCTCATCGATGTCGATCTCGGCTTCCGCTTTTTCAATCAAGCTAAGCACGTCCCCCATCCCCAGGATCCTGGATGCCATACGGTCCGGATGGAAGACTTCCAGATCCGACAGCTTTTCGCCCATGCCAACATAGAAAACCGGCTTTCCCGTCACAGCTTTCACCGAGAGGACTGCGCCGCCTCTGGCGTCACCGTCCAGCTTTGTCACGATCACACCGTCGATGCCGATTTTTTCATGGAACTCCTTTGCCACGTTGACCGCGTCCTGCCCGGTCATGGCGTCCACGACAAGTATAGTCTGGTGGACTTCCACCGTCCTTTTGATCTCCTGAAGCTCCGCCATCATCTCCTCGTCAATATGGAGGCGTCCCGCTGTGTCCAGGATCACGATAGAGTTCCCGTTTTTCCTGGCATGCTCCAAAGCCGCTTTTGCGATATTGGCAGGCTTATGCCCTTCCCCCATGGAGAAAACGTCCACGCCCAACTTCTCTGCATTGACCTGGAGCTGCCGGATGGCTGCCGGGCGGTAAACATCACAGGCGGCCAGCAAAGGTTTTTTCCCTTTTTGCATATACTTCCCGGCAAGCTTTGCCGTGGTCGTTGTTCTCCCGGCGCCCTGGAGGCCCGCCATCAGGATTACGGTCACTGCGTTCCCTGGCTGCAAGGCAATCTCGGTCATTTCAGAGCCCATCATCCGGACAAGCTCCTCATTCACAATCTTTACCACCATCTGGGCCGGGTTCAGCCCATTCAGCACATCTGAACCGACGGCCTTTTCCTGCACGCTTTTGGTGAAATCCCGGACCACCTTGAAGTTGACGTCCGCGGCAAGGAGCGCACGTTTAATCTCTTTGAGGGCATCCCTGACATCATCCTCCGTCAGGCGGCCCTTCCCTCTCAGGTTCCTGAATACATTTTGAAGTTTTTCCGTCAAACTGTCAAACGCCATACTTTTCCCCATCCAGCCTACAGCTTGTCCAAAATCTCGTCCGCGATGCTGCGTATCTGCTCTACCGGCACAGTACCCTTCCCACCGTTGCCTTCCTTTGCGCTGTCATCCAGGATCCGGTAGAGTTCCTTGACTTTTTCACGGATCGCCACAAATCTCTCCACTAAATGAAGCTTTTCTTCATAGCCCCTCAAAGACTGGTCGCAGCGGCGTACCATATCATGCACGCACTGGCGGCTGATGCCTTTCTCCTGCGCGATCTCTCCGAGGGAAAGATCCTCCTGCATATACTGTCCATAAATCTCTTTTTGGTGCTTTGTCAGCAGTTCCCCATAAAAATCATATAAAAGCGTCTGTTTTAAAATCGGATCCATTTTGCTCACCTGTGCTATCTTATAACAGGTTGGCCCCCGTGTCAAGTATTTTTTATTGACAGCCAAAAAGAACCTTACCCGTACCGTAACAGTACCAAAGAACCCTCCAAAATCATCCGCCCGGCCAGGCCGGTTCAATAACGGACTTCCTGCAGATACAGCCCCTTCGGGTCGCACGGTGCGCTGGCAGGGAGCGCGCCGCTTAGAATATCGTTGATTTCCGATGGCTGACGCGTACCCAGGCCGATTTCCAGCAATGTGCCGACCAGGATCCGCGCCATATTGTGCAGGAAATCATCCGCATGGATCAAAATCTGCATTTCTTCCCCATCCCCGTAAATATCAATGTCATAAATCTCGCGGACGGTAGACTTTGTTTTTTTAGCAGTAGAGAAATTTTTGAAATCGTGGGTCCCCAGAAGAAGCTTCACGGCGCGTTCCATCCGTTCTTTGTCCGGTGTATGGAAGCAGTGATACGTCAATTTCCGCTCAAACACGCTGGGTACTTCCGCGATCGTCATGCGGTAGACGAATATTTTAGAACGCGCGTTGAGCTGCGCATGGAAACGCTCCGGCATTTCCTTTACCTTTGTAATGGCGATATCCATCGGGAGATAGCGGTTCAAATAATGTTTCATATCCAAAATCCGCAAGGGGCATGACGTCTTAAAATTGACCGTCTGCGCATAAGCATGGACGCCGGCCTCCGTCCGGCATCCACAGTTCAGTTCTATGACCGGTTCTTTCGTCATTTGCTTAAGGACGTCCAGTATTTTATTCGAGACGGTATTGGTGGATTCATTCTTCCCCAGGCGCGACCATCCCCGGTAACGGCCGCCATCATACTCAATCATCAACATAATATTTCTCATATTGCACCTCTTGCCAACGGTATCATAGAAGCCAAAGGCTTTTGGCTCCTCATCATGGTATATTTTTTGTAAATGGATCCCAGCCGATTTTTCTCCGGCATCCAGCCTCCTACGGGAAAATGTAACGATCCTGTAACGTCAGATCCAAACCGGCCGTGAATAGTAACAGTATATCAGATTCTCTTCCTGAAAAAAAGGGAAAGATGTTACGATCTTCCAGCAAGGGCGTCTTTTTCAGGCGCTGTCGTTGCATGGGCGGCTACCTGGCATCCCCTTTTGGCATAAACTTTACGGCCATGGAAAACATCTGGTCTAACTGGTCTTTTTCCTGCTGTGTTTTCCCCTCCTTCATGATTTCAATGATCAGGTTGGTTTCCTGCCTGGTAAAACGAATCCCTCTCTTGTTGGCGCTTGTAATCAAAGCCATCATGATCGGAGCCAATTCCCTGCTGCTTTTCCCGCGGGTCTCTTCCGCCACCATCCGGATGGCTTCCATCTTGACCGGGTCGAGATTTTTCAGGGCAGGATGCCCCATCCATTCCTCCATATGCGTCCCCTCCTTTTTTGCCTTCCGGCTGCGAACCGTTGAATTGCTCTTCAAACCTATTACAATAGGACTGGAACAAATCCAAATCCTGCGGATCCATCATATTGGCAAAGGCTTCCGGGGAAAAAGGCGCCTTCTGCCCGTCAGCATCCTGCATCCCCTGGAACATCTCCATCATCTGCACCATTTTTGTCATCTGCTCCATCTGCTCCTGCTCTTTCGGGCTCATGTAGGGAATCAGATCCGCAAGGAAAGACTGCATAGTGAAAGATTTTTTTCTGCCCTGGAAGCCAAAAAAAGAATCCATCGTATATTTTAATTCCAGAAACCTCAGCAGGATCGCAAAAATCCTTTGTTGCTTTACAGGGGCATATGGAAGAAGCAGTTTCAGAAAATACAGGCCGGACGGGCTGGAAAGTTCATCGAAAGGCGTAAGCGGTCTTGGCGTCTGTTCCATATGTCCTCCAAATCGCAAAGTTATCTATAATATATGAATCCAATACTATCGTTATGAAAAAATGCAAAATTCCCCGTAAGGTTAAAAGGGGGCTGCCAACCCGCGTGATATTCCATCACCGGTATGACAGCCCCAAAAAAATCAGCAGCCGAGATTACATCCGCCGCAGAAAATGAGAAGCAGGATGATCCACAGGCAACTATCGTTGCCACATCCGCTGCTTCTTCCATTGCCGCATCCGAAATCGCATCCGCCGCAGAAAATGAGGAGCAGGATGATCCACAGGCAACTGTTGTTTCCGCATCCGCATCCATCATTATTTCTCCCATATCTTGCGGTTTCTTCGCATCCACATCCACAATTCAATTCACTCATATTTGCACCTCCATAAAGGATATTTACAGTACATAATATGTGAACGTCAAAAAAGTGTGATGCTTTTCGGCTGTACATCTCAATATTTCATCAGCCGCTTCACGGAATGCTGGTAATGGGACGTTTTCTGCTGCAGATAGAGCTTGTCCAGATGCCGGCAGTCTTTTTTTATATGTTCATCATAGAGAGCGGCAAGATAAGCCGTTGTATAGTTCCGATTTTGGTACCAGGTAAAAAGCAGCCAGTTCATGATATCCGGATGCCAGTATTTCTCCGGGATTTCCGCCTGACGAAGCACGATAATATAGCCCAGCGCCTCTTTTGCAAGCTTCGCCAGATGGCTCTTCTGCTTTTTCCCACGCATAAGCACATCGCTTTCCGTAATAATGTCATAAAGGGAATGCGCCGCTTTCCAGTATGTGACAAATTCCGGTTCTTTTTCATGCAGCTCTTCCGTATTCTGCAAATCAAACGTAGGGACATCGTTCCTTCGCCCCAAAAGCGTGCGGTCATATTCCGCCCGCTTCTGCGCATCGGACAGGACACGGTATGCCTCCAGGACCCTCTGCATCTGGTCTGTCGTGTCAATCCCGTCTTTCATGTTGGCATCCGGATGGTATTTTTTTGCAAGAACAATCTTTGCCGAATTGATCTCCTCCATGGATGCGTGTACGGAAACCCCTAATATTTCATAATAATTCTGATTTTCCATTCCCTTCTCCCCTTTGGGCCGTGGATGATGCCCCTATCACGCCATCTCTTCCATTTCCGCCATCCATCTGCCAGGATGCGCGGATCACCTCCTCATAAGGCAGCCCTCCCCCAAACAAATCCAAAGCACTCCCCACTGTAAAATCCACCCTCCCTTTTGTCAGCGCCGCAAAGCGCTTCACGTCCCTGATGCTTCCAATCCCTCCCGCATATGTAACCGGAAGCCCTTGGTAGTCCCCAAGGATCTCCGCTAATTCCTCATCAACCCCGCATGCACGGCCTTCCACATCCACACCATGGACCAAATATTCACTGCAATATCCTTCCAGTTCCTTGAAAAGCCCCTGGCTTATTTTCTCTTCCGTGAATTTCTGCCAGCGGTCAGTCACGGCAAAATACGCTCCGTCCTTTTTCCTGCAGCTTAAATCCAGCACCACCTGTTCTTTCCCCACTTCCGCCTTCAGCCGCTCTAAATGTTCCCACTGGATTTTCCCTCCCGAAAAAGCATAGGAAGTCACGATCACATGGCTCGCCCCCATATCCAGAAAAGAAGCTGCATTCTCCGCACACACACCGCCCCCAAGCTGCATCCCTTTCGGCCATGCGCGAAGGGCGCGTTCCGCCTGCCCAAGTGTCGCTTCATAATAGCCGGAAGTCCGTGCATTCAGTAGGATAATATGCCCTCCCGCCAGGCCATCCTTCCGGTATAATCCAGCGTAATAGCCGGCATCCTTCTCCGAGACAAAATTTTCTTCTGCCTTGTCCCCTTCATCCTTCAGGCTGCCGCCTACGATCTGTTTTACTTTTCCGTTATGTATGTCTATGCATGGCCGGAATTTCATAGCTGCAAACCACCTTGTATGAGACAGGAAGAATGTCCATTCGGAAAACCTCCTGCCGCATGGACATTCTTCCTTTATTTTTGACCGAAACGCCGGATACATGGTTAATTGGAAGCGTCATCCGCACCTTGTTCCAGGCCGTCCCCCATGTCCTCAATGCCATCGGTGACATCATCCCCGATTTCATCCGCGACACCGCCGTCCGTGTTGTCCGTGCCGGTTCCGTCGGATGCGCCGTCCGTTGCGTCATTCATATCGGAATCGTTGTTGTTTGCATCTCCGGCATCATCCGTGGCAGTGTTGTCTACCGCCCCATTATCATCTGCATTGTTGTTCCCACATGCAGCCGTTCCAAGCATCACAGCCACACAGAGAACCGCGAGTAAAGATTTCTTCAACTGTTTCATATCCATCTCCCTTTCATGTAAACTGATCGTAACTGTCCAGTATCTTCACAGTTACAACTCTATCTGGCAAAGCCTCTGCTGTAACCAGCAGATTCTTGTTACCACTAATATTTACCGTTCCCGAAAATATATACCGTCCACAAACTGGGAGTTTTTTACAGTTTTTACAATCCTTATAGTTTTTCCGCGATCTGCCCGCTCCGGTAAGCATCCAAAAGCCATTTCAGATCTTCGATCTGCTCCTTGAGATCTCTTCCGATATCTGTGTCTCCCACAAGCACCCGGTCTGTCAGCTTTCGGATAGACAGGCGCTCGGAACGGATGTCGTCTTCATTCCGGATGGCCGCTTCCGTAGACTCAAACGGCTGATGGGCGGTCAAAAACATCCCGTGGGAATTATAAATCAATGTGTATCCGGCGATCCCGGTTACTCCCTGGTACGCCTTGGAGAAACCGCCGTCAATCACCAGAAGCTTTCCATTGCACTTAATCGGGCTTTCGCCTTTTTTCGATTTCACCGGCACATGCCCATTGATGATGACCGCGCTTTCCGGATCCAGGCCGAACTCTTCCAGAATGGAATTGATGACCTGCTCGTTTTCCGTCATCAGGTAATATGGGTTTTTCTTCTCCTCGTGGAGTTCTTTCTCCGCCAGGAAATAGCGCTCGAACGTCGCCATCTTATCTTTCCCGAACAGCGGGGAATCCTTGTGCAGCCAGATGAACCACATCATATCCTTTCCGCGCTTGCGCTCTTTTTCATCCAACGCATAAAAACCCTTCCGCACATAGCCCTCCAGCTCTTCGTACAGCGCCTTGCCCTGGCAGATTTTCCCAAACAGATCCACCTTTTTCAGGCTTCCGTCTTCATTCAGCGGTACGCAGCCATGATAAAGGAGATTCCCGTTATGTACTTTATATAAAGCTCCCTTATTGAGCAGGAATTTCATATGTTTCTGCAGCTTTTCGCAATGCACGAACGCCCGCTGCAGACGGTCTATGATATCTTGCTCCTCCTCAGACAGCCTGTAAGGATCCTTCGGGTCAACCGTTGGGAAATTTGTATCCAGCATCTGGTACGTATGTCCATCAATCTCAATGGTTCCTTTTTCATAGTCGATACGGTGCAGAAGGTTCCGGGATTCCATGCCAAATTCCGGGTATTCCTGTATGATCTGCCCTTCCACCTTAAACTGGATGATGGAAATCGCCTTGTGCATTTTAATATTCAGAAGAGATTCCCGATCCGTATAGTGCGGATCCGCTTTTAGCTGGAAGCATTCGCAAGGATCGTTCTCATACGTTTTCATGGCAAATGATGCAAACGGCAGGAGATTGATGCCGTACCCATCCTCCAGGATATCCAGGTTCCCATACCGGGCGCAGATCCGCAGCACATTGGCAATGCACCCCGGCTGGCCCGCCGCCGCGCCCATCCAGAGTACATCATGGTTCCCCCACTGGATATCAACAGAATGGTACTCCATCAGCTTATCCATAATAATATGCGGCCCTGGCCCCCGGTCATAGATATCGCCCACGATATGCAGGTGGTCTACCGTCAGTCTCTGGATCAGCTCGCTCAGTGCGATGATGAACACATCCGCACGCCGGATATCGATGATCGTGCTGATGATCGATTCATAATAGGACTCCTTATCCGACACTTCCGCTTTCTCCGTGATCAATTCTTCAATCACATAGGCAAACTCAGGGGGAAGGGCTTTCCGGACCTTGGACCGGGTATATTTACTTGCGGTATTCTTACACACCTCGATCAGGCGGTACAGCGTGATCTTGTACCACTCCTGCATATCCGGTTCCGTCTCCTTTATCAGTTCCAGCCTCTCCTTCGGATAATAAATCAAGGTAGCCAGCGCCTGTTTCTCTTTGCTGCCCAAGGTATTCCCCAACACTTCATCGATCTTCCTGCGCACCGCCCCTGAACCATTTTTCAGCACATGGGAAAACGCTTCATTTTCCCCGTGGATATCCGTCAGGAAATGTTCCGTCCCTTTTGGAAGATTCAAAATAGACTGAAGATTGATGATCTCCGTGGACGCTTTTGCAATCGTTGGATAAAGCTGGGACAGCCTTTCCAGATAACGCGAATCCAGTTTTTTCATAAGTATCCTCCCGCCTTTCAATCCTGGCCCGCCAGGGAAATCACATCCGACATCTCATAGCGCCCCGCCGTTTTCCCGGCAAGGAATTTCGCCGCTTCCATAGCCCCTTTCGCAAAAATACTCCTCGAATACGCCCGGTGCTGAAACTCAATCACTTCATCCGTACCCGCAAAAATCACCTCATGGTCGCCCACGATCGTGCCGCCGCGCACCGCGGATATCCCCAGTTCTTTCGCATCCCGTCTCTTTCGCACACCGCTCCTGTCATAGACATATTCCATCGTGCCGCCAGCCGCCTCATTGATAGAATCCGCCAGTGCAATCGCCGTGCCGCTCGGTGCGTCCAGTTTCTGGTTGTGATGTTTCTCAATAATCTCAACGTCATAGCCTGCCGGGCCCAAAATCTTTGCCGCGTCCTTCAAAAGCTTCAGCAAAAGATTGATCCCCAGGGACATATTCGCCGATTTCAGGACCGCCGTTTTTTTTGCGCTTTCTTCTACTTTGGCTAGCTGCGCCTCGGAAAGGCCGGTGGAGCACAAAACTACGGGAAGATGCTTTGCCGCACAATAATCCAAAAGGGCGTCCACGGCCAAAGCATTAGAAAAATCAATCGCTACATCCGCTTCCACCCCGCACTTCCCAATGCTTTCAAACACTGGATATGTATTCGGGACCTCCGTGTAAGTATCCACGCCTGCCACAATCCCTACCGCTTCATCCTGTCTGGCCATCTCCGTGACAACACGGCCCATCCGGCCATTGCACCCATGTAATAATATGCGTACCATTTTTCCTCCTTAACTCGTACACCGAATCATAAAGAACCAGATACTTATGATTCGGTGTACCAAGAATCCTTGCCGCCGCGCTTTTTCCGCGCTTTTAAGAAGTGTAAACCGGGATGCCAAAATCCCTCATCGCTTCCGCAAGGCTTTCCGTATGTTCCGGCGACAGCTCCGTCAATGGCATCCGGAGCGGGCCGCAGTCCATCCCTGCCAGGCTCATCGCCTTTTTGACCGGAATTGGGTTCACCTCGCAAAACAACTGGTCGATCAATGGCAGCGCCTCCAACTGCAGCTTTCGGCTCCCCTCGATGTCCCCGGCAAAAAATTTCCCGCAAATATCATGCGTCTTCTGCGGAGCCACGTTCGATAAAACAGAAATCACACCCTTGGCCCCAAGAGCCAAAAGCGGTACAATCTGGTCGTCATTTCCGGAATACAAATCCACATTGCCATCGCAAAGCTGCATGATCTTCGCCACCTGGGAAATATTCCCGGAGGCTTCCTTCACCCCGACGATATTTTCCACATTTTTCACCAGCCCAGCCACGGTCGCCGGCTCAATGTTGCACCCAGTCCGGCTTGCCACGCTGTACATGATGATCGGGGCTTTCGCTTCTTTCGCCACCGCCGTATAATGCGCGGCCAGCCCCGCCTGCGTCGCTTTATTGTAGTACGGGGTCACGAGTAAAAGCCCATCCGCGCCATAGTCCGCCGCTTCCTTCGACAACTCAACCGCCGTGCGCGTACAGTTGGAACCCGTCCCGGCAATCACCGGGATCCGTCCCTTCGCCCGGTCGATCGCAAACCGGACGCACGCCATATGCTCTTCCTCCGTCATCGTAGCGGATTCCCCTGTCGTGCCGCAGATGATAATGCTGTCCGTACCATGGGTGCAATGATAATCAATCAGCTCATCCAGTTTATCATAATCAATACTTTCATCCTCATGAAATGGTGTGACGATCGCCACGCCCGCTCCTGTGAAAACAGCCATTTTTACCCCTCCTGCCACTGCTGGTTATTTCCTGCATTTGTTGAAATTTTATCATTTCTATATCTTGATGTCAACAGTGAGGATACGCCTGGCGCTCACCCTATGCAACGTGCGGAAACGGTGTTAAACGATAAGCATCGCATCCCCAAAACTAAAAAACCGATACCGTTCCTTCACTGCTTCGTCATACGCTGCAAGCACATGTTCCCGTCCTGCCAGCGCGGACACGAGCATGATCAAGGTAGACTCCGGCAAATGGAAATTCGTGATCAGGCAATCCAGCACTTTGAACCGGTATCCGGGATAAATAAAAATATCCGTCCAGCCGCTTTTTGCTTCCAGCCGTCCGGCCTCGTCTGCGGCGGACTCAATAGTCCTGCAGCTTGTAGTCCCCACACAGACCACGCGGCCGCCGCCGGATTTTGCCCGGTTGATTTTTGCCGCCGCATCCTCCCCAATCTGAAAAAACTCCGAATGCATATGATGATCCGTGATCTCGTCCGCTTTCACTGGGCGGAACGTCCCCAGCCCCACATGAAGGGTGATACGCGCGATATCCACTCCTTTTTCCTCGATAGCCTTTAAAAGCTCCGGAGTAAAATGAAGCCCGGCCGTCGGCGCCGCCGCCGAACCGTCGTGCTTTGCATATACAGTCTGGTAACGGGTTTTGTCCTTCAATTGGTGCTTGATATACGGCGGCAAAGGAATCTGCCCAAGCTTATCAAGAATCTCCTCGAAAATACCGTCATACATAAACCGCACAAGCCGGTTCCCTTCCTCGGCAACCCCCACGACCTCGCCCGTCAAAAGGTCGCCGCCAAAATGGATTTTTGCGCCGGTTTTTGCTTTTTTCCCAGGTTTCACCAGCGTTTCCCATGTAGATTGATCTTTCCTTTTCAGCAATAAAACCTCAATCTTTGCGCCTGTTCCGTCCTTTGATCCAATCAGCCTTGCGGGGATGACCTTTGTGTCATTGATGACAAGGCAGTCCCCCGGCTTTACATAATCAATGATCTCCCTGAAAATGTGATGTGAGACTTCCCCGGTCTTTTTATCCAGCACAAGAAGCCTGGAGCTGGAACGCTCTTTAATAGGATCCTGCGCGATCAGCTCCTCCGGTAATTGATAATAGAAATCCTGGCGTTTCATTTTTCTGTCCCTGCCCCCATTCCGAAAAACCGTAAGGGGATATAGATGTCCGGTCCCATGCCTTTCAATGCTACTCAAATGGGGAATCCCAGGGCATCGCTGTTTTTTGCCCGGAATTTTCCTGTGTTCCCGGAGTTTCCTCTTCCTGGTTTTGCCCTGCCTCCGTGTTCGCCGGCGTTTCCCCCCGGCTGGCCTGGTACGTCGGCACCTGTATGGGCATGACTACCTGTGTTTCATAAACCTTGATCTTCTTTGCGTACACCACTCTGGTATCGCAGAGGATATCATGCAGCCCTCGTTTTTCTTTGTCAACGCCAACCATCAGATACCCTATCCCCGCAACCACACTGCACAGAAACCGCCCCACCGTCTCCCGGTAAACCACAGTAAAGAAAGAAAGTTCCTCTCCTGGATCTGCACAGGTTACTTCCAGGTTCATGGCCCTCTTCCCCAGCGTCGCGCCGGAAAAATAAGTAAACAAAACAAAGTACAATACTTTCAGAACATACAAGACAATGTCCTTGAAATCATACTGGAAAATCAAATTGCCCCCTAAGGGTGTGCCGGACGCCATCCTCATGGCCGCCGAAAGGACCAGCCGGACAGCCAAAAGCACCACGAAGACAAAAACACTGTCGATCAGGTACGCCGCAGCCCTTGCCCAGAAACCTGCATATACGGATTCCATTTTACAGGAAATCTTCGGAGATGTGCCCAGGGCGGCATCATTGTAATGATTCTGCATAATACATCAGCACCCCGCTTTCCATCTCTGCCGCGGTTTCCTTTAAAATCTGCGCCTCCGATTTCGGGACCAGCGCATTCGCTTTGGAAAAAAACTCTGCCAGGATGTTTGTCCCCGTTTCCGGCTGGTATAATTCACTCGTCCCCATCTCCTGGCACATGGTTCCCTGCATGTCCGCATACAAGCTGATCTCATCCACCAGGCCATTCCCTACAGCCTGCTTTGCCGTATAGGTCCTTCCATCGGCAAGTTTCCTCACCTCATCCTCCGACATCTGCCTCCCCGCGGCAACCTTCGCCACAAAACCATCAAAACATTCATCCACCTGTTCCTGGTAGATTGCGATCTGTTCTTCTGTCATCTGGCTGCTGTCCTTATTTGCCCCACTGGTGATACTCACATAACGGATGCCCAATTTTTCATACAACCCTGTCATATCATATCCCGACATCACCACGCCGATGGATCCTGTGATTGTGTTCGGGTTTGCAAAAATCCGGTCTGCCGCCATTGATACCATATAACCGCCGGAGGCCGCATAATGCGCCATATAACCCCAAATCGGGCGGCCGGTATTTTCTTTATATTCCATCAGCTTTAGATACAGTTCCTCCGATTCGTAAACCGTCCCGCCCGGAGAATCTACATAAAGGAGGATTGCCTGGTTGTGGCTATCATCCATCAGGCGGTCTATATATTCCAACGTCGAAGTGTGCTGATAGGAATCGCCACCCTCAAAATCCACTATATCCGTCTGTTCCTGGATCGTGCCGACCACATTCACAACCGCGATATAATCACTGTCTGGCGGGTTAAAATCCCATCCCCCGGTCATCTCCAGTAAATCCCCTACTTTTTCTTCCACCGTTCCCTGCAGCATATTCTGCGAATAGGTGTTCACCAGCACGCTCGCCGCGCCAACCGCGATAAAAAGTGCTGCCGCTGCAATCATCCCAATCCATTGTTTTCTCTTCATCTTTATCCAAGCGCCTTTCTTTTTTAACCGCAAAACCCCGTTTATTTACGGAGCTCGATCCCGATCCCTTCCAGTGCTTTCAAAATCCGGCCCATCGCTTTCGACACCTCCGCATCCTCCAGCGTCTTG
This sequence comes from uncultured Dorea sp., assembly GCA_964650695.1. Classification (GTDB taxonomy): domain Bacteria; phylum Bacillota; class Clostridia; order Lachnospirales; family Lachnospiraceae; genus CAZYVA01. Next base: position 53,124 of record CAZYVA010000003.1, read on the forward strand.
TCCTTTGCGCGGAACACGATCGAATAAGCCATGGATTTGAAGCCCTCCTGGATCTGGGAACCCTCGTAGATATCAAACAAGGAGTAGCTTTCCAGGTAAGCGCCGCCTTTTTGCGCAATGATCTCCTCCACCTGCCCGGCCAGGATCTGCTTCGGCATCACCATACTGATGTCGCGGTTTACGGACGGATATTTCGCAATGCCTGTATATTTCCGGTCAAAGGTCGCCCGCTCCACGATCTGCGGCATATCCACCACCGCAATATAAGCCCTTGCGCCGATTCCGTAAGTATCAGCGACATCCGGATGTACTTCTCCCAGATATCCAATGACATTTCCATCATAAACCACATTGGCCTGCCGCCCCGGATGGAAGAATGGTTTCCCGGCTTCCGGGTCATACAGCCGCTTCCCGCCAAGCCCGGCCTTGTCAAAAAACTCCTCCAGCACGCCTTTCAGGAAAAAGAAATCCCCTTCCCCGTACATGCCCAGGGTGAACTGCATCCTTTCATCCGGAAGCTCTCTGAGCGGAAGCTCCTTCGGAAGATAAATATTCCCCAGTTCATAAAGCCTGACGTCTTTATTCCTACGGTTATAATTTGTCGCCAGGGAAACAAGCATACCGTTTAATGTGCTGGTACGCATAATGCTGTAATCCTCCCCCAGCGGGTTCATAATCCCTATCGCCCGGCGCAAGGGGGAATCCTCCGCGATCCTGAGCTTATCAAAGACTTTCGGGCTTTCAAAAGAAAATGTCATGCCCTGGCTGAAGCCGCAGAATTCCGCGACATCCTTCGCAATCCCTTCAATCCGCAGCTTAAAGGAAAGTTTCCCTGTCGTCGCCTCCCCTCTTGGAAGGGTAGTCGGGATATTATCATACCCATAGAACCTGGCTGCTTCCTCCGCCAAATCCGCCAGACAGGACAAATCCTGCCGGAACGTCGGGGCAACCACTTCCTTTGCCACCTCATCATACTCTAAATCGATTTTCCTGAAATAGGACAGCATCGTTTCCTCCGGAATATCCGTCCCAAGTAAAGCATTGATAGCATCCGCGTCAAACGGTATCCTTACCGGTTCCCTTTTCTTCGGGTAAACGTCCACGATCCCACCGACTACTTCGCCACAGCCAAGCTCTTCCACTAACTGGCAGGCACGGTTCATGGCCGCCTCGGCATTGTTCGGATCCAGCCCTTTCTCAAACTTCCCGGACGCATCGGTGCGAAGCCCCGTTCTTTTACTGGATTTACGGATATTTGCACCGTCAAAGCATGCCGCCTCAAACAACATCGTTGTGACATTGTCGGTGATCATGGAATTTTCACCGCCCATGATCCCGGCAATCCCGACCGATTTCTCCCCATCGCAGATCATCAGCACATTCTCATCCATCTGCCGTTCCTGGCCGTCCAGCGTGACAAATTTTTCGCCTTCCCCGGCCCTGCGGACGATAATCTCCCGTCCGGCAATCCGATCCAGGTCATAGGCATGCATCGGCTGCCCGTACTCCTCCATGACATAATTCGTGATATCGACCAGGTTGTTGATGGGACGGATACCCACAGAGGAAAGCCTTCTCTGCATCCATTTTGGGGAGGGGCCGATTTTGATGTTCTTCACGACCCTCGCCGTATACCTTGGGCAAAGATCCGTGTCTTTCACCGACACTTTAATGAAATCATGGACATCCTCACGATTCCCCGTTACCGGGACTTCCGGAGGGGCAAACGTTTTCCCAAACGCAGCGGCGGCCTCCCTTGCGATCCCAAGCACGCTGAAGCAATCCGCGCGGTTGGACGTGATTTCATATTCAAAAACCACATCGTCCAGCCCCAGTGCTTCTACTGCGCTTTCACCTTCCTGTACATCGTCATCGAAAATATAGATGCCATCCTCCGGGGCTTCCGGGTACATATCGCGGCCAGAACCCATCTCCTCGATGGAACACATCATACCATTGCTTACTATGCCGCGGATTTTCCCTTTCTTGATTTTCACGCCGCCGGCCACACGCTGCCCCGGCTCATGGCCTCCCGCCACCCGGCCTCCGGCCAATACGACCGGAACCTTGTCCCCTTCCTTGACATTCGTCGCGCCGGTCACAATCTGGATCATCTCCGCGCCGATGTCAACCTGGCAGACGATCAGCCTGTCCGCGTCCGGATGCCTTTCAATTTTATCAATCCGCCCAACCACGATCCTGTCGAGGTCAGCGTCCATCTTTTCATACCCTTCCACTTTGGTCCCAGATAGCGTCATCACGTCAGTATACTCCTGCGCCGACACATCCAAATCCGGGACATATGCCTTTATCCATGATAATGAAGTCTTCATCAACGTTCTCCTTACTATGAAACTTGCTTTGTCACGCCCGGCAGGGCGTGGGAAAGCTTAGTTGAATGTACTCAGCGACACTTAGCAAGGTATTTCCGAGCTTAGTGACGCTGAGTTCCCTTGGAAACTTGCTTTGTCACGCCCGGCAGGGCGTGGGAAAGCTTAGTTGACGCCAAGATGTCTATTTTTCTATGCCCGTTAGAATTGCTGCAGGAAACGGATATCGTTTTCATAAAGCAGCCGCATATCATCGATTTCGTATTTTAAAAGCGCGATACGCTCCAACCCTACCCCGAAAGCGAACCCGGTATATGTATCCGGGTCGATGCCGCACATTTCCAGGACATGCGGATGCACCATGCCGCAGCCGAGGATCTCGATCCAGCCGGAGCCTTTGCAGAAACGGCAGCCTTTCCCGCCGCACTTAAAGCAAGTGACATCCATCTCCGCGCTTGGCTCTGTGAACGGGAAATGATGTGGGCGGAACTTCGTCTTTGTCTCCGCGCCAAACAATTCCCTTGCAAATACCTCCAGCGTCCCTTTCAGATCGGCAAACGAAATATTCTTATCGATCACCAGACCTTCAATCTGATGGAAAGACGGGGAATGAGTCGCATCCACTTCATCCGAACGGAATACCCGCCCCGGAGACAGGATACAGATGGGAAGCTCCCCTTTTTCCATGACGCGTGCCTGCACCGGGGAAGTCTGGGTACGCAGCACGATATCTTTATTGATATAAAAGGTATCCTGTTCATCCTTTGCCGGGTGGTCCGCAGGGATATTCAGCTTTTCAAAGTTGTAGAGGTCATACTCGATCTCTGGCCCTTCTACGACCTCATAGCCCATGCCGATAAAGATACGTTCCACTTCTTCCAGGGCGATCGTGTTCGGGTGCCGGTGGCCAATCCTGTTTTTCCTGGCCGGAAGGGTCACGTCAAGTACCTCCCGTTTCATCCGCTCTTCACGGAGCGTCCGCTCCATCTTCACCTTGCTTTCTTCCAAGATACGTTCGATCTCTTTCCTTGTCTCATTCACAAGCTGCCCTGCTCTTGGACGTTCTTCCGGCGCAATGTCCTTCATCCCCTTTAAAAGGGCTGTCAGCTCACCTTTTTTCCCAAGGAACCGGATGCGTGCCTCATTGAGTTCTTCCGGCATATCCGCAGCCTCGATTGCCTTTATCGCCTCTTCCCTGATGTTTTGCAGTTTTTCCTTCATGAATACCTTCCTCTCCTTTAAAGCTATATATCTTGTAACTGTCCGGTACCTTCACAGTCACGTATATCTTCATTGGATAGATACAAAAAGTCCCTTTCCAAAGAAAGGGACGAAAAATCCAAACACGGTCGTCGCTTTTTTGCCGTCTGCTTCATTGTAACACAAGAAAACTGGTTGTCAAGAGCGTGACATGGGGTTTATACCGGAAATCGTTACAATTCACAGCCATCACAGCAATCCCTTAATCTGCTGCTTCCGACAAATTTGTGGAAAAGCTGTCGATGCTGGAATAATCCAGTTCCACTGTCTCAATGCCCTTATTTTCTTCATAGGTGTCGTAGGCAGAATAGCCAAACCATCCGACCAGCGCGGCACATACGGCCGCAGCTGCGCATCTGAGAAGAATGCTTTTGGCTTTTTCTTTTTTCATTGCCTGCTTACGGTTTGCTTTTTCTTTTTTATACCTGTCTACTTTTGCCTGGCTCATCTTTCGATACTCCTCAATCCCTGGATATAGTTTTCCGGCTGCGCGGTATGCCGCCAGCCGCCTGACACAGCCCAGTGTAACACAAACCGGAAAATTATACAACCACAATCACTCCGCCATCACCGGCATACATACTGCTGATCCCGGCCGTATCCATCAGGACTATATCGCCAAACTCCGCCCTCTCCATCAGGAGTTTTTTCACATATTCCCCTCTTTCCCTACAATTACAGTGGGAAATCGCCAAAATCTTGTCCTTCGTGTCCCTTGCGTCCGCAAGGATACAGCCGACCATCTTTGCCAGGCCCTTTTTCATCCCCCTTGCCTGGGACAACTGGCAGATGGAACCTTCCGGGGTGGAACCCATGACTGGTTTGATGTTCAGCGCCGTCGCAACAAATGCCTTAAGCCCTTTCAGCCGGCCGTTCTTACGGAGCGTATCCAAGGTCTCCAGGATAAAATATGTGTGCTGTCCTTCGATATAAGCCTCCACAGTATCAACCACTTCCCTGAAACCCATGCCTTTCTCTTCGCACTCCGCTATTTTCAGTCCGATCAATGTCTCCCCAATGGAAGCAGAACGGGAATCAAACACGTAAATATCTTTTTCCCCGCACTCCTCAATATAAAGGTTCCTCCCTAGCTGTGCGCTGTTGTAGGAACCGCTTAGCTGTGCGCTCAGTGTCACCGCGTAAACCCTTTCAGCATCGCAGCGGTAGGATTCCATATAACTCTCCGGGGACGGACAGGATGATTTTGGGCATTTTTCAGACTGGCGGACTCTCCGCAGGAAATCCGCCTGGTCAAAGGTCTCGTCATCCACGATGTGATGCCCGCCAACCTCAATCGAAAGAGAAGCCGTCCCAAAATGCCCGGAAGCTTTCATCTCCTCCGTCAGTTCTCCGCAGCTATCAATGATCACTTTATAACTCATACTTTCCTCCAAACACAATGATACGTCTTACAGTCCACGGCTCCCTCCCCCTACAAGCCACAGACCGTCTTCTTTGAAGGCTATATGCCGCTTCGCGTCATATGCCTGCGGCTGTAAAGGGAGGTTCCTGCTTCGCAGTCCGATTTGACCCCAACATCATTATATGTGGTTTCAAAAACCATATGTGATACTATACCACATCTGTGATGGAAAAGAAAGCTTTTTCACTCACGAATCTCAATTTTCCTGGAGACGCTGAGCGCAATGCCCATCTCAATCATCAGGAACACAATGGACGTCCCGCCGTAACTGATGAATGGAAGCGTGATCCCGGTCGTCGGGATCAGGTTGATGACGACCGCTACATTCAAAAACACTTGCAGCGCAATATGTATAAAAATACCGGTGACGATCAGCGATCCGTACAAATCCGGCGCGTTCTGCGCGATGAACAGAAGCCGGAATAAAAGCATCCCAAAAAGGACCAGGATCATAATCGCCCCGAAGACCCCAAGCTCTTCACAGATGATCGACAGAATCATGTCGTTCTGCACCTCCGGGATAATCGTTTTCTGGGCGCTGTTTCCCAGACCTTTCCCGAAAAAGCCGCCTGAGCCGATCGCATATAACGCCTGCATGATCTGAAAACCGCCCTGGGAGGCATAAGCTTCTGGATCCAGCCAGACCAGGATTCTCTGCATACGGAAACTTCCACTGTTTTCCAGCGCCGCACCCAGCAGATGCGCCCCCAGAACCGCAAGGAGCAGCGCACATACCGCCAGGACGATAAAAGGGGCTGTCTTCGGATGCACGACAAAAATCATAGCACAAGTGATCCCCATGACGATCACCGCCGTACTCAGATTCTCTGTCAGGACAAATACACACACCGCCGAAAACCCACCCCAGAGCAGTATCCGCAGGATTCCGTCCTTCGTCTGGATATGCTTCCCCATCCTGCAGATCAAAAGCGGGATAAACAGAATCACCGCAATTTTTGCCACCTCCGACGGCTGGAATTGCTGGCCAAAGGGAAGCCGAAGCCAGCGCCTCGCGCCATTGACCTCCTTCCCCAGAGGGGTCTGTACCAGCCCCATCAGGAGAACAGACAGAAAATAAAGCTGCCTGGACAACTTCCCGAAAACATGGTAGTTCATCCTGGAAACCACATACATCATAAGAAACCCCACAACGCAGAAGAATAACTGGCGTTTGAAATAATACATACTGTCCGCATACTGTGCAAGGGCGCTGTAGGAACTTGTGCTATACAACATGACAAGTCCAAAACATACGAGGAAAATCAGGATTGCCATAAGGCTGTAATCATAGTATCTGATTTTCTTCCTTGTCACCGTCCCTTCTGCATTCCATTCTTGTTCAGCCATGGCTACACTCCCATCACTTTGATCACGCTTCCGTTACTTTCCAGAAGCCTTCAATCTATGGTTCCCGGCTCCGTATCATCCCTGTCCGGGTTTCCATGCGTTTTTTACATTATACCCGGGATAGCCTTGAAAAACAACCTTCCCTTTTTCTCCCTTTCATTTCCCAGGAGCTTGTGCCTGAAAGCCCTTCCCCCGGCCAGTAACACCTTCCCCTGGATGTCATATATTAATACTGTAAACAGAAAAGAAAGGAGATTTTTCGAATGCCGAATTATCGTTATTCATCTTCGGAATATATGCGGCGGGGCCAGAACATGCAGCCATGCCCCGCCCCATCTTCCCAGCCTTGCCCACCCCCGTCCCCGTGGGTCATCGCAATGGCTTACGTGCCGTGGCAGGAATGGCAGAACCTGTACGAACCCGACAAAGGGCTCCGCTACGGGACCATCTTTGAAGATTTGGATAAACCGTTTAAAGGGAGAGGGGGCTGCTGTAAATGAGCGAACAGAAACCTTGCCGCGGCGAATTGATGGATTGGATCAACATGGTAAGCTTTGCCGTGGATGACGTCAAACTTTTTCTGGATACCCATCCGCACAATACAGAAGCCCTGGAATACTTTGAAGAGTTTAAAAAGCAGCGCACACAGGCGTTAAAAGAATATGCAAAATATTTTGGCCCTTTGACCATCGACACTGTAAATAGTTGCTCCGATTACTGGGACTGGATCCAGCAGCCATGGCCGTGGCAGGAAGGAGGCTGTTAATTTATGTGGAATTATGAGAAACGGCTGCAGCACCCTGTAAAAATCACACAGACCAATCCGCAAATCGCCCAGGTGATCATTACACAATTCGGAGGCCCGGACGGTGAACTGGCTGCTTCCATGCGCTACCTTTCCCAGAGGTATACTATGCCATACAAGGAAGTGACGGGCGTTTTAACCGACATCGGCACCGAAGAACTGGCGCACATGGAAATCGTATGCGCGATTGTACACCAACTCACGAGGGATCTGACTCCGGAACAATTGGAAAAAAGCGGATTTGACAAATATTATGTAGACCACACACTGGCTCTCTGGCCGACGGCTGCATCCGGGCAGGCATGGACCGCTACCTACTTCCAGTCCAAAGGAGATCCCATCACCGATCTGCATGAGGATTTGGCAGCAGAACAAAAAGCACGCAGCACCTATGAAAATATCCTGCGGCTCGTCAAAGACCCGGAAGTATGTGAACCGATCCGGTTCCTGCGGGAAAGAGAGATCGTCCACTACCAGCGTTTCGGTGAAGCTCTCCGTATCGTGCAGGATCATCTGGACAGCAAGAATTTTTACGCTTTCAATCCAGAATTTGACTGCTGATGAGGCATTTTCTGCAAGGCGAAAAGGGCAGCGTTTTGGAAACTGTCCGGCAGTTCCAAAAGGCTGCCCTTTTCTTCCAGCGGCATACAACCAAAAATCCTCTTAACAAGCAAGCTGGTACAGGATTTTTGGTTATTTGACCCTGGTATCATCATACTATGTCAATAACATATATACAATCACCGCGGCAACGACGATGATCGCGATCCCCAGAAGGATGATCGGCGCCTTTGACACCTTTTCATCCTCATATTCATCGTAATCATAATCGTAATCTTCCTCATAATCCCTCGTGCGTTTCGCCTTTGTCTTTTTGCTTTTTCCATCGCCCACCGCCAAGAGCTCATCATAGGCTTTGCGCATCTCTGCTTCCCGCTTGTCACGCACTTTCTTCGCTGGGATATTAGAACGCCCCTCTTCCTCATCCTTCCGGGATTTGGCACTTGCTTTCCCGGATGCTTTCGACAAGTCCGTTCCCGCCATTTTCTTCGTCCCGGACGTCTTTTTACCGCCCGATGTTTTTTCCTCTGATTCCATATGCTTTGGGGCTTTGTATTTCTTTTTGCAAGTATAACACAGCAGGTAATTGGGATCTTTTTTCCCTGGCCGTAATTCCTGGCCGCAAACCGGACACTTCATTTGTACTTTTTGCCTCCTCTTATCGTAATCTTTTCCAAATTATACTACACAAAAAGGAAAATGACAAATACCAATCTTCCCTTTAAGAGCCAAGGCCTTGAAAACTTGTCTTGTAAGTGTTAAGATATCACTATATGATGTGGGGGTAAAATCTTTGACCCCCATGATACCACGGATCACTCCGTGTTCGCGCACTCCTGGAAAACGGATTTCAGAGACGCCCCATGAGCCACTCCCCTTTTCATTCATGGCGGAACGCCAATGCGGCGCATGTGGGTTTAAGGAGAAAAAAATGGGATATATCCAACATAAATCAGAAGAATCTCTTGAAGATTATTTAGAAACCATATTGATTTTGAGCAACCGCTTACCTGCTGTACGCTCCATAGATGTGGCCAATGAACTTGATTTTTCAAAACCAAGTGTAAGCGTTGCAATGAAAAATCTCAAAAACCGGAATTACATCACTGTATCCGGCGACGGATATATCCGCTTGACAGAAACCGGAAAAGAAATTGCGGAGAAAGTATACGAATGCCACAATCTGCTGAAGGACTGGCTGGTGCATTTAGGTGTAGACCCCCAAGTTGCCGCTGCCGATGCGTGCAAAATGGAACATGACATCAGCCCCGAAAGTTATGAAGCAATGAAAAAATGCATTTTATCACTTTTAAAGAAAGCGCCGCCCGCTGAGCGTACAAAAATTAAGCCCTAAAG
>CAZYVA010000004.1:0-19354 GCA_964650695.1 uncultured Dorea sp.
ATAGCGACAATATATCGCAATGAAAAACAGCGCTACACATCAGCAAAAAGGCTTTTTTGCCGGAATGCCCGCCTTTCTGGGATACTTTCCGGGCGTTTCTCTCGTTTTTTTGATAATAACAATGCTCCTGGAAATGTCTGTTTCCGGAAGACAAAATGGATGGACTGTATCTATACGCCCGCCGAGTTTTTCGACAACCCGTCTTGAACGGTTGAGTTCCTCCTCTATACTGCACGATTTATACGAAATAAAAGTCCCTCCTACTTTTACAAACGGAAGGCAATATTCCGATAAAACAGAAAGATTGGCAACGGCTCTTGAGACACATAGATCAAACTGTTCCCGATATGCAGGCTGCCTTGCAAAATCCTCCGCGCGTCCGTGGATTGCTTCAACATCTTTCAGCTTTAATTCCTCGATCACCCGGTTTAAAAACTGGATTCTTTTATTCAGGGAGTCCAACAAGGTCATTTTCAATCCCGGAAATACAACCTTCAATGGGATTCCAGGGAAACCAGCGCCGCTGCCTAAGTCCAGGACTTTTTGCTGTAAAGAAAAATCATACCATTGACCCGCAATAACACTATCCACAAAATGTTTTTTTACGACATCCGGAAAATCAATAATGGCTGTAAGGTTCATAACCTTATTCCATTTTTCCAGAAGCTGGAAATAAGACATGAACTGATAAGCCTGTTTGTCATTGAGAGAAACCGAGATTTTCCTCATTTCATTCACCAGATACTCCTTTTTCGGCAATGAAGGGTCTGCAAGAAGGACGGTTGGCTTCCTCTCATCCTTGGAAAGCCGGTGGTTTTCAAGATAAACAAGCAAGACAGAAATATCTGCGGGAGAAACACCGGAAATCCTGGATGCCTGCCCAATTGAAATTGGGCGGTATTCTTTTAATTTTTGCAAAGCTTCGATCCGGAGGCTTTTTACTTGATCATAATCAAAATTTCCCGGTATGCGTTTGCTTTCCAGTTTTTTGAACTGCTCGACCTGCCGTTTCTGCCTTTTGATATATCCTTCATATTTTATAGAAATATTGACCTGCTCGATAATCTCTTCCCTCAGATCATCCGGAAAAGAAGGACGTCCGGGATCCAGTTCTTCTAAGACCTGATAAGAAAGCTCCGGCCGTTTGATCAAATCAACAAGAGAAATCCCCGACGAAAATCCCGGACTGTTATGGTTCGCTAAAAAGTCCTGGACATTGGCGGTCATACCCAGGTTTACATGCTTGACTCTTTCAATTTCCCTGGAGATCAACGCCTGCTTTTTCAAAAGACGGCGATACCTTTCCTCAGAAACCAATCCGATCTCATAGCCTTTTTCCGTTAGCCTCTGGTCTGCGTTGTCCTGACGGAGTAAAAGACGGTATTCCGCCCGGGAAGTCATCATGCGGTAAGGTTCCTTGTTTTCCTTGGTCACAAGATCATCGATCAGCACACCGATATATGCCTCCGAACGATCCAGAATCAAAGGTTCTTCGCCTCGCAGCATTTTCACAGCATTGATCCCGGCTATCAATCCTTGGGCCGCTGCTTCCTCATAACCGGAACTTCCATTGAACTGCCCCGCGCTAAACAACCCGTGGAGAGCTTTAAACTCCAAAGAAGGCTTTAGCTGCCTGGCATCCATGCAGTCATATTCGATCGCATACGCGTTTCTTACTATTTTAGCATTTTCGAGCCCTGGAACACTCCTGTACATAGCATACTGCACATCTTCCGGCAGAGAACTGGACATCCCGCCAATATACATCTCATTTGTCTCCGTCCCTTGCGGTTCAATAAAAACCTGATGCCGTTCCTTATCCGGAAATTTAACGACTTTATCTTCAATGGATGGACAGTACCGGGGTCCGGTCCCTTCGATCTTGCCGGAAAATAAAGGCGAACGGCCCAGGTTTTCCCGAATGATATCGTGCGTGGTTTGATTCGTATAGGTCAGCCAACAGGAAGCCTGCGGTATCTGTACATCGTCCGGATGCGTAGTGAAGGAAAAAGGTGTAACTTGCTCATCGCCAAACTGTTCTTCCATTTTTGAAAAATCAAGGCTGTCTCCGTCAACCCTTGCCGGCGTCCCTGTCTTAAAACGGCACATTTGGATTCCAAGCTTTTTCAAGGAATCCGTTAAATAATTCGCCGCCTGCAGCCCGTTCGGACCGGTATGGGCGCTGACTTCCCCGTAAACACATTTTGCATTTAAGTATGTGCCTGTGCATAAAATTACAGCCCTGCAATGGTAAACAGCACCCGAATAAGCCTGGACGCCTGTGACATTTTTTCCCCCATCCACAAGGATCCGGACGATCTCCATCTGTTTGATTTCCAAACGTTCCTGTTTTTCCAGAACCTGGCGCATGATCCGGCTGTACTTATTTTTATCCGCTTGCGCCCGGAGTGAATGGACGGCCGGCCCTTTTGAGCGGTTCAGCATTTTTGACTGTATAAATGTATGGTCGATGATTTTGCCCATTTCTCCCCCAAGCGCATCGACTTCCCGTACCAAATGCCCTTTTGACGTTCCCCCAATGCTTGGGCTGCACGGCATAAGCGCCACACTATCCACACTCACTGTAAACATTATAGTGTGAAACCCCAGCCGCGCACAGGCAAGCGCCGCTTCACAACCTGCATGGCCGGCGCCAATGACTACAATGTCGTATGCATCCTTATTTTCCCATACAGAATTTACTGAATATTTCATTGACTAGATCATCTCCCACTGATTCGCCTGTAATCCGTCCAAGAGCCTCATAAGCATCCATTAAATCGATCGAATAAAAATCCTCCGGCATTCCCGATTCGATACTTTCTTTCACTTTAAGTAATGATTGACGGGAATCCTGCAAAGATGTTTTTTGTCTAACATTTGAGATACAGATTTCATCATTAAATGAAATATTTCCTTCAAAAAATAATGTTTTCAATAATTGAACCAACAAATCCAGCCCTTCCCGCTTCTTTGCGGACATTTTCATCGCATAAACATTTTCATCCTTTTTCCACGGGGTTCCATTTTTATCCTCCGCCTTGTCTTTTCTTCCATGTACTTGCGTGTCCCCAGTATCCTTTTCCACAGGAATGATTGGATGATCCGTCCCGGATTTTTCTCTGAACGTTTCTCGGAGTCCCCCAAATCCCACCACCGTGTCCAGATCCGATTTGTTCAGCAGAATGATCGTTTTTCTGTCTTTCAGCATCCGCATGATCTCAAAATCATTTTCATCCAACATCCGGGAAGAATCTACGACATAGAGAATGAGATCCGCACTGTCCACACACTGTTTTGCCCTGTTTACACCAATGATTTCCACAGCATCTTCCGTATCCCTGATTCCTGCCGTGTCGATGATATTTAAAGAAATGCCCTGTATATTGATATGTTCCTCAAGGATATCGCGGGTCGTCCCTGCAACATCGGTAACGATCGCACGTTCTTCCCCTAAAAGAAGATTGAGAAGAGACGACTTTCCCGCATTCGGTTTTCCAACAATGACTGTCCGTATCCCTTCCCGCAATATTCTTCCGTCTTCATAAGTATCAAGAAGCCTATCGATCTGCGAAATGCAATCATCCATCACCCCATCGAGCGTTTCTCCATACCCATCGACGGAAATATGCTCCGGATCGTCCAATGCCGTCTCAATGAATGCGGTATGATAAAGAATCTTGTCCCTGAGCCGCTTGATTTTGTCTTTGACATTTCCCCGCAACTGTCCGATGGAATTTTGGAGCGCATACTCATTTTGCGACTGGATCAGATCCGCAACCGCTTCCGCTTGGGATAAATCCAAACGTCCGTTCAAAAACGCTCTTTTTGTAAATTCCCCCGGTTCCGCCGGTCTTGCCCCATGCTCGATCAAAAGTTCCAGGACACGCTTGACTACATAAATACCGCCATGGCAATTAATTTCCACCGTATCTTCGCCCGTATAACTATGAGGTGCTTTCATGAGCATGACAAGGACTTCATCAATGACCTTTTCCCCATCCTTGATATAGCCATAATGGATCGTATAAGGCTTTTGTTCCTGGAGAATTTTACCTTTTTTGCTTTCATAAACACAGTCCGCGATCCGAAAGGAATCTTTTCCTGCCATACGTACAACCGCAATCCCTGCACTGCTTACAGCCGTCGAGATTGCGGCAATCGTCGTTCCTGTCTGAATTGGCATCTTTCCCACCTCACATGTGAAAAAGAGGCGTTACATCGCTGCAACAACCCCTTTTCCGTTACAAATCACGTCCCATAGTAACCGTTTTTTCTGTTTACTATTTCCGTACCAGCGTAACGACAACCCTTCTATACGGTTCTTCTCCCTCGCTGTGGGTCGTAACTGCCGGATCTCCTTGAAGAGCGGAATGGATAATCCTTCTTTCATACGGATTCATTGGCTCAAGAAAAACGGACTTCCTTGTCCTCTTTACTTTCCCCGCGATATTCTTTGCCAGGTTTTCAAGCGTCTGTTTCCTGCGCCTACGGTAATCCTCCGTATCCAGCTTCACTCTCACATAGCCATCCTGCATCTTGTTGGCAACGCGGTTTGCCAAATACTGCAGAGCGTCCAGCGTCTGCCCGCGCTTTCCAATCAGGATGCCCATATTCGCACCCTCCAGATTAATAGAAAGGGCGCCATCCTCGTCTACTTTTGCTGTCACCAAAACGTCTTTCATGCCCATAGCATTTAAGACATCCTCAATAAATTTCTTACAGGATTCGATGGTTTTTTCCTCCACTGGGGGCAATGCTGTGTCACGGTTATCCCCTATTTTCCCCTGTTTTTCCCCATTTTCCAATTTTTCGGAATCTTCATCCACGCCCGGTGCGGTTTCTTCTGCTTCTTTTTTTATCTCTTCCTTGCTTTCACTCTTTTTTTCAACCTTCTTCTCATATTTTTTTTCTTTTTTGCGTTCCTTCCCTTTTCCCTTTTTGTTCAATCCGCTGTTTTCCTCTTTTTCCACACCAGAAAGGCTTTCCAAATCCTCTTTCTCCACAGGCTCTTCTTTCCTACGCGCTTTAATCACAGCCTGCTTTATACCGATTCCTAAAAAACCTGCGCTTCCTTTTTCAACCACTTCATATTCCAGTTTATCACTTGTCACTCCAAGCTCAACCAGTGCGTCTGTAATTGCATCGTCCAATGTCTTTGCGGTCACTGTAATGTATTCCATAGTCTTGGCCTCCCTATTTGTTCTCATTAAAATTTTTAACCAGGTTTGCTTTTGAAGCAAGGCTTCCTTTTTTTGCACTTTGGGCGCTTTTCCTTGCCTTTTCTAATTTCGCTTCTTTATTCTTTTCAGATTCTGCGGAAATGGTCCTATTTGCGGAATCCTTCAATGTCCGGGTATTTGTCTGTGCCATAGCGTTGATTCTTTCATTTCTTTTTCCGCGTTCCTTTGCTTTCTTTTCCGCTTTCTCACGATTTTTTTCAATCAATTCTTCCACTGAGGTTTTGGACAGGACACGGTTGATCACGATCTGCTGGATCGTCCGGACAACCGCGCTGATCACCCAGTAAACACCAATACCCGTCGGAAGTGTAAACACCATGAAAACGGAGAAAAGGGGCATCGTCGTATTCATCGTTTTCATCGTACCCGCCATCTGGTTGTTTTCATCGATCGTCTGCCCGGTCGCAGCCTGTGAAAGCCGGATATTGATCATCTGCGTCGCACCGGAGAGGAGCGGCAGCAAAATACATGTCACAATGACAACAACAGCCGGCAAATGATAATTCCCGGAATTTTTAATCATCTGCAAAGGCGATTCCTGCAGATTTGGGATCGTCAGGAATTGCTGGACCGTATCTGGCGCATTTTTTAATGCCGGTACGTAATTCTCAATATTATAGATAACCGGATATAAGGCAAACAAGAATGGCATCTGGATCAATAACGGAAGACATCCGCCCATCATGGAAGTCCCGTACTTGTCGTAAATCTGCTGGATTTCTTCCTGCTGCTTGAGCATGGAAGCTTGATCTTTCTTATTCCTGTATTTTTTCTGTACTGCCTGGATCTCCGGGTTCATAACCGAAGACATCTTGGAAGTTCTTTGCTGCTTGACCGTCATCGGAAGCATACATGTATACACGATGACAGTATAAATAATGATAGACCATCCAACCGTGCCACTTTGAAAATGCAAGGTCTCCGTCAGGAACGTATAGATAAAGTTCATCACTTTACCCAATACCCAACAAATCTGTCCAACAATCGGCCAATTTGCCGCTGTCAATAAACTAAACGCCATACTTCATTCCTCCGCTCTTTTTCATCAAGGAACCGGATCATATCCCCCTTTTGAAAAAGGGTTGCATCTTAATAACCTCCAAACCGCAAGAAACCCTCCTTTCAAAGCCCCATATTTTTCTATTGCCTGCATAGCATATGTAGAGCAGGTCGGATAAAATTTACAGGAAGGATTTCCCTTTAAGGAAGATATATACTTTCGGTAAAACCTTATACATACCAACAGAAACCTTTTCATCACAAACTGCCTCTTATCGATAAACCCCTTCTGCCCCGTAGGGATGCTCTTTCCATAAACACAGGACGCGCGGGGGTAACACCATTCTTCCTTTTACGCTCACACGGGGCCGGGCATTTTTACAGTAATCTTATGGAGATTCCCCAGATGAAGGAGCGCTTTTTCAATCTCATGGTATTTTACATTCTTTGATCTTACCTTTGCGATCACAACAATATCAACCCCACATTTAAAATGCTCTTCCTGAAGTCGGTAGCTTTCCTTGATATATCTTTTTATTCGATGTCTGACTACACTATTCCCTACTTTTTTGCTTACGGAGATCCCCAGCCTGTTTTTTCCAAGTTCATTTTTCCTGACATACATCACCAGATATTTATTTGCAAAAGATTTTCTTTCCTGGTAAACAAGGGAAAAATCCTCCCTTTTCCTCAATGATTCGGAATACTTCATCATCCATAAACCCGTTTATTTTTCTTCCTGCGCCCTTCCAGGCTTGACAAAAGCAAGTTTCATATGAATAGTAATAGAAGAAAAGGCCACATACATGCGGCCTACGCTGACAAAACTTTCCTTCCTTTCCTTCTTCTGTTCGCAAGGACTTTTCTTCCGCCTGCGGTACTCATCCTTGCACGAAAGCCGTGAATCCTTGATCTCTTTCTTTTTTTAGGCTGAAATGTCATCTTCATAAAACTCCACCTCCTTATATCTCAAAAAGAAAATACTGAACATTTTTTTGCAGACATCATGGATAATTATATTAAATTCTGCTTTTTCCGTCAAGCAAAACCTTTATTTTTCGCATATTTTCGCTTATTTCGTATCCGTCTGGCATCCAATTGGAATTATAATTGCCTAAATAGCAAATTTGATGTAAAATAGAACCATGTGTAACAGTCCGGCCTTTCCCGGCCTGTTGCCATGTATGACTAAGGAGCTGTTGAGAAAAAACCTGCGTACATCGCCAAACGATTCCTCATAAGTTCCTGGAGAGGACGAAAACCACTATGAACATCGTAGAAGAAAAATGGCCGGAAATCATCGAACATCTCAGGACGGAACACGAACTGACAAGCATCTCCTTCCGGACATGGATCCAACCATTAAAAGTATACGCCGTCATCGACAAAACCGTGTATATTCTTGTGAATAAAAATTCAAGTGTGGAATACATTGAAAAAAAATACAAGCTTCCTTTTAAAGTATGCATTGCGGATATTATAGGGACAGAATATGATGTTGTATTTATCTCCGAAGACGACGACAGGCTCCAGGCGATCCATAAAACTACGAAAGAATCTACAAATAAAGCGCCGTCCGCCATCCAGAAAAACGGGCTAAACCCAAAATATACCTTTGATACGTTCGTTGTCGGGAAAAACAATGAATTTGCCCATGCCGCGTCCCTGGCAGTCGCAAAATCCCCCGGTGAAGTATACAATCCCCTTTTCCTGTACGGAGGCGTGGGTCTTGGAAAAACGCACCTGATGTATTCCATCGCACATTTTATCCAGGAACACAATCCGGTGAAAAAAGTGTTATATGTGACGAGCGAAACCTTTACCAATGAATTGATCGAATCGCTAAAAAAAGGAAAGACAACCGGAAATGAATCCGAAATTTCAAACTTCCGCAACAAATACCGCAATAACGACATCCTTCTGATCGACGATATTCAGTTTATCATTGGAAAAGAAAGCACGCAGGAAGAATTTTTCCACACTTTCAACGACCTGCATAATTATGGCAAACAGATCATTATATCCAGCGATAAACCTCCAAAGGATATGGAAACACTGGAAGCCCGCCTGCGCACAAGGTTTGAGATGGGCCTGATTGCAGACATATCTGCCCCCGACTACGAGACACGGATGGCGATCCTCCAGAAAAAAATTGAAATCGACCATTTGGAAAGATACCATATCCCGCACGACGTACTGGATTATATCGCGGCAAACATCAAATCCAATATCCGGGAGCTGGAAGGCTCCCTGAATAAACTGATTGCTTTATACCGGTTGGGGAAAAATGAAGATCCCATAGACATCTCATTGGCTGCAGAAGCTTTGAAGGATATCATTTCCTCCGCAAATAACAGGACCATCACGCCAGAAATGATTTTAGATATTGTCGCGGATCATTACAATATCACGGTTTCTGACCTGAAAAGCAACAAACGCACCGCCAATATCGCTTACCCACGGCAGATCGCGATGTACCTGATACAGTCCATGACCGATACCTCCCTGAAAGCGATCGGGATTTACCTTGGAGGAAAGGATCACTCCACCGTAAAATACGGAATCAATAAAATAGAAACAGAAGCGCAGACAAGCGAAGTTCTTTCGAACACGCTGAATATATTAAAAAAGAAAATCAATCCTTTATAAACGCCATGCCACATTTCGGCGCGTCCCGCATGGAACTTAAGGATTTCCCATAAGACAGAGAAAGATCGGACGAATGTTAAAAAGTTGATAACTGAAAGATAACCTTCAGATAAACAGGGGATAACCGCTGGAAAACTTTTTTTTCCGAAAAAACATACACGGCCGGGCGCCCGATTTTCCCAACTGTATCCACAGAAAATTTTTTGACGCTCCACGGGGTTTTTCACACCAAAAAACAGGCAAACACGGCAAAAACCGCTATTTTCTTCTTTTTCAACGTTCCTACTAAGAAGACGACGGAATTTATTTTATATATATTTTTATAAAAGCACACGGGAAAGGAGTTTTACACATGAAAATCATATGCAGCAGATCGGAATTGGCAAAAGGAGTCGGGATCGTATCAAAAGCCGTACCCTCCAAGACAACAATGCCTATATTGGAATGTATCCTGATCGATGCGACAAATGAAACGATCAAACTTACCGCGAACGATCTGGAGCTTGGGATACAGACAGAAATCGAAGGGACGATCCTGGAATACGGCATGATCGCGATCCATTCACGGATTTTTTCAGAAATCGTGCGGAAACTCCCGGACAATGATGTCACCATTGAGACAGACGAGATGCTGACTGCCACCATCACCTGTGAAAAAGCAAAATTCAATATTTCCGGGAAACCGGGAGAGGAATTTTCTTACCTGCCGGTCATTGAGGAGGAAGAATCCATCGAGATTTCGCAGTACACATTAAAGGAAATGATCCGGCAAACGATCTTCTCAATCTCGGAGACAGAGAGCAACAAGATGATGTCCGGGGAATTATTTGAAATCAAAAATAACATCCTGCGTGTCGTTTCTCTGGACGGGCACCGGATTTCTATCCGGAAAGTAGAATTGAAAGGAGACATCCACGACCGGAAGCTGGTGATCCCTGGAAAGTCATTGAATGAAATCAGCAAGATCCTGCCGGAGGAAATGGAAAACATGGTCCGTCTTTCTTACACGGACAACCATATCGTATTTGAATTTGACCAAACAGTCGTGGTGACAAGGCTGATCGAGGGGGAATATTTTCATGTTGACCAAATGCTATCCAAAGATTACGATACAAAGATCATCGTCGATAAAAAAGAATTTTTCGATTGCCTGGACCGGGCCTCCCTGCTGATCAGGGATATCGATAAAAAACCCATCATTATTACGGTCGGGGAGGAAAAGATGGAATTACGGATCCAGTCCACTCTTGGATCCATGCACGAGGAAATCATGATCGAAAAAGAGGGGAAAGACCAGATGATCGGATTTAACCCAAAATATCTGACCGATGTGCTCCGGGTGATCGATGATGACGAAGTGGCTTTGTACCTGATGAATGAAAAATCTCCCTGCTATATTACGGATGAAGAAGAAAGCTATATTTATTTGATCTTGCCTGTTAATTTCAACTCGTTATAAAGAGAAAAAAGGTTCCCGGTTTTTCAAAAAGAAAAGAAAGAAACGTAGAAAGCGGGTGGCCAGGAAAATCCAGGTAAAGGCAGACAAAAAGAAGAAGGAAGAGAAAATGAAAACCATAAAATTAAAAGACGGATATATCAAGCTCGGACAGGCATTAAAGGCTGCCGACCTTGTTTCTTCCGGTGCGGAGGCAAAGGAAGCGATCGTGCAAGGCCAGGCAAAAGTAAACCAGGAAGTGGAAACCAGGCGCGGGAAAAAACTATATGCCGGGGATATTGTTTTTTTCAACGGAGAAGAAATAAGAATTGAAGATTAAGTCTCTAAAATTAAAGAATTACCGGAATTATGACCTGCTGGATCTGGAATTTGACGGGCATATCAATCTTTTTTACGGGGACAATGCCCAAGGAAAAACGAACATTTTGGAAGCGGTATATTTAAGCGGCACAACCAAATCCCATCGGGGGACAAAGGATCGTGACATGATCCAGTTTGGGAAAAACGAGTCCCATATCGAGACGGTTGTGGAAAAAGAGGGAAAGGTATACCGGATAGACATCCATTTGAAAAAGAATCAGGCAAAAGGGGTCGCTGTCAATAAAATGCCGATCCATAAAGCCAGTGAATTGTTTGGGATTATAAATTTTGTGTTTTTTTCCCCGGAGGATCTGAATATTATTAAAAACGGGCCTGCGCAGAGACGGAGGTTCCTCGACCTGGAATTGTCGCAGATCGATAAATTGTACTTGAATAATCTTGTCAATTACCATAGGATCGTAAACCAGAGAAATTATTTATTAAAAGAATTGTATTTTTCTTATGATAAAAAGTTGGCGGAGACGCTGGACATCTGGGACGGGCAGCTCATCGCCTACGGGAAAAAAATCATGGAAAGAAGAAAGGAATTTGTGTATAATGTAAATAAAATCGTTTCCATGATACATAAAAAGTTAACTGGAGATCAAGAAGAACTCCGGATTGATTATGAACCGGGCAGCCAGGGGCTTCCCCTGGAGCAGGCAGTGGAAAAAAACAGGGAGAAGGATATAAGGGCAAAAACCACATCTGTTGGCCCTCACAGGGATGATCTTTGTTTTTTATCGGGCGGGATCGACCTGAGAAGGTTTGGATCCCAGGGCCAGCAGAGGACGGCGGCGCTCTCTTTAAAATTGTCGGAAATCGCGCTGGTCGAAGAGATGACGCAGCAGAAGCCGGTTTTATTATTGGATGATGTTTTGTCTGAACTTGATAAACACAGGCAAAACTATTTGTTGGAGAGTATTGGGGATATACAGACTTTGATCACTTGTACCGGCATGGAAGACTTTATGAACCATCGGATTGCCGTCGATCAGGTGTTCCACGTAGAGGCAGGGCGGGTGGAAAAAGAAGGTACGTGTCGCTGAGTACATTCAACGAAATTCCCCGCACCCCTTGCGGGGAGCGGCGAACGAAGTTTCATTGTAGGAGGTTTAAAATGGGGACAGAGAAGGTACAGCATGAATATGGTGCGGACGAGATACAGATATTGGAAGGGCTTGAAGCTGTAAGGAAGCGTCCCGGTATGTATATTGGAAGTACGTCGTCCAGGGGACTTCACCATCTTGTATATGAGATCGTGGATAACTCCGTGGATGAAGCCCTGGCTGGCTATTGCACGGAAATATATGTAACAATCAACAAGGGCAACTCTGTGACTGTCGTGGACAATGGGCGGGGGATCCCGGTCGGGATCAACCATAAGGCGGGGCTTCCTGCGGTGGAAGTCGTCTTTACTGTGCTTCATGCGGGGGGAAAGTTCGGGAGCGGCGGTTACAAAGTCTCCGGCGGCCTCCATGGGGTTGGGGCTTCTGTTGTGAACGCACTTTCCAATTGGCTGGAAGTGGAGATTTTCCATGAGGGAAGTATATATCGGCAAAGGTACGAGCGGGGAAAAGTGGTACGGAAGCTGGAAGTCGTTGGAAGCTGCGAGGCGGAGAAAACCGGGACAAAGGTTACGTTTTTCCCGGATGACACGATCTTTGAGGATATAGAATTTGATTTCAATGTATTAAAACAGAGGTTCCGGGAAATGGCGTTCCTGACAAAAGGATTAAAGATCGTCCTCAAGGATGAAAGGCCGGAGGAGGGGCCGGTGGAAATTTCTTTTCATTACGAGGGAGGGATTAAAGAGTTTGTGACATATCTGAACCGAAGCACCACGCCCTTGTATGAGGACATTATTTACTGTGAAGGTGAGGTCAACCACGTTTATGTGGAAGTGGCTATGCAGCATAATGATTTTTATAACGATAACACTTACGGCTTTGTCAACAATATCACCACGCCGGAGGGAGGAACGCACATCGTAGGATTCCGGAATGCGTTGACGAAAACCTTTAATGATTATGCAAGGAAAAATAAATTATTGAAGGATAATGAACAGAACCTGAGCGGCGAGGATATCCGGGAGGGCTTGACCGCCATCGTCAGCGTGAAGATCGAGGACCCGCAGTTTGAAGGGCAGACGAAGCAAAAGCTGGGGAACAGCGAAGCGCGCAGCGCGGTAGACAGCGTCGTCAGCAGGCAGCTTGGCATCTATCTGGAGCAGAATCCGGCTGTCGCGAAGCTGACCGTTGAAAAATCGATCATGGCGCAGCGCGCGCGGGAAGCGGCAAGGAAAGCGAGGGATCTGACGAGAAGGAAGTCTGCGCTGGACGGGATGTCCTTGCCGGGGAAGCTGGCGGACTGTTCCGATAAGGATCCCGTAAACTGCGAGATTTATATCGTGGAGGGGGATTCCGCAGGCGGTTCGGCGAAAACGGCGAGGGACCGGGCGACGCAGGCGATCCTTCCGCTCAGGGGGAAGATCCTGAACGTAGAAAAAGCAAGGCTGGACCGCATATACGCAAACGCGGAAATCAAAGCGATGATCACAGCGTTCGGGACGGGCATCCACGAGGATTTTGATATTACAAAGCTCCGTTACCATAAAATCATCATTATGACGGACGCGGATGTGGATGGGGCGCATATCAGCACCTTGCTTCTGACATTCCTTTACCGGTTTATGCCGGAGCTGATCAAACAGGGATATGTTTATCTGGCGCAGCCGCCTCTCTATAAGCTGGAGAAAAACAAAAAAGTCTGGTATGCGTACAGCGACGAGGAACTGGACGGCATCCTACAGGAAGTCGGGCGCGACCAGAACAATAAGATCCAGCGTTACAAAGGGCTTGGAGAGATGGATTCCGAACAGCTTTGGGATACGACCATGGATCCGGAACACCGGATCCTTTTGAGGGTGACGATGGACGAAGAGACGACTTCTGAGCTGGACGTCACTTTTACGACGCTGATGGGCGACAAGGTTGAGCCGAGACGCGAATTTATCGAAGAAAACGCAAAATATGTAAAGAATCTGGACGTATAGGGGGGAAAGGCAGACAATGGAAGACACAATTTTTGATAAAGTCCATGAAGTGGATTTGAAAAAGACAATGGAAACCTCCTATATCGATTACGCGATGAGCGTCATAGCGTCCCGGGCGCTCCCAGACGTCCGGGATGGGCTGAAGCCGGTACAGAGGCGTATTTTGTATTCGATGATAGAGCTGAACAACGGTCCGGACAAGCCGCACAGGAAAAGCGCCCGTATCGTAGGGGATACGATGGGTAAATTCCATCCGCACGGAGACAGCTCGATTTATGGCGCACTTGTCAATATGGCGCAGGAATGGTCCACAAGATACCCGTTGGTGGACGGGCATGGGAATTTTGGATCTGTGGACGGCGACGGCGCGGCGGCAATGCGTTATACAGAAGCGCGGTTGAGTAAGATTTCCATGGAACTGACCGCAGATATCAATAAAGATACGGTTGATTTCATCCCGAATTTTGACGAGACAGAAAAAGAACCGGTCGTACTCCCATCCAGGTTCCCGAACCTTCTGGTGAACGGGACTTCCGGCATCGCGGTCGGCATGGCGACCAATATCCCGCCCCACAACCTCCGGGAAGTCATCGACGCGGTTGTGAGGATCATCGACAATCAGTTAGAAGAAAAGAGCGAGACTTCGATCGAGGAAATACTGAAAATTGTGAAAGGCCCGGATTTCCCGACCGGAGGGAAGATTTTGGGGACGCGGGGAATCGAGGAAGCCTACCGCACCGGGCGCGGGAAAATTAAAGTACGCGCGGTTACGGATATAGAATCCATGCCGAATGGGAAAAGCAGGATCGTCGTGACCGAACTTCCCTTTATGGTGAATAAAGCCCGGCTGATTGAAAAAATCGCGGAAATGGTTCATGAAAAACGGATCGAAGGGATCACGGAACTCAGCGACCAATCGAGCCGTGAGGGGATGCGTATCGTCATTGAGCTTCGCCGGGATGTCAATGCAAATGTAATTTTAAACCAGTTGTTCAAACATACCCAGCTACAGGATACGTTTGGCGTGATCATGCTGGCTCTTGTCAATAATGAGCCGAAGGTCATGAATCTTCTCGATATGCTGAACCATTACCTGGGGCATCAGGAAGATGTTGTCACGCGACGGACGAAATACGAATTAAATAAAGCGGAAGAACGGGCGCATATTGTAAAAGGGCTGCTGACCGCGCTTGACCATATCGATGAGGTCATCCGGATCATACGGGGATCCCAGACGGTTGCCATCGCAAAGGAAGAACTGATGAAACGGTTTGGCCTGACGGACGCGCAGGCACAGGCGATCGTAGATATGCGGCTGCGCGCCCTGACCGGCCTGGAAAGAGAGAAGCTGGAAAAGGAATACGCAGAGCTGATGAAGCAGATCGGCCATTTCAAAGCGATCCTGTCGGACCGCAAGCTACTTTTAGGCGTTATCAGGGAAGAAATATTGGTGATCCGCGATAAATACGGGGACGAGAGAAGAACCTCTATCGGTTTTGACGAATCGGATATTTCAACGGAAGACCTGATCCCGAAGGAAGACGTTGTGATCACGATGACAAAGCTCGGATACATCAAGCGCATGACAAACGATACGTTCAAAGCGCAGAACCGGGGAGGAAAAGGCATCAAGGGCATGCAAACGCTGGCGGAGGATTATGTGGAAGAGTTGTTCATGACGCATTCCCACCATTATTTGATGTTCTTTACAAATACCGGGCGCGTGTACCGGATGAAAGCTTATGAGATACCGGAGGCAGGCAGGACTGCAAGAGGGACGGCGATCGTCAATCTCCTGCAATTGATGCCGGATGAGAAGATCAGCGCGGTTATCCCGATCGATGCGTACCTGAATGACGCGTTCCTTATCATGGCGACAAAGAAAGGGCTGGTAAAGAAAACGCCGCTGAAGGAATACGCGAATGTAAGGAAGTCCGGACTCGCGGCGATCGCACTTCGGGAAGATGATGAACTGATCGAAGTAAAATTCACCGATGGGAAGCAGGAAATCCTTCTTTTTACAAAATACGGGCAATGCATCCGTTTCAAGGAATCGGACGTAAGAGGAACCGGACGGGTTTCGATGGGTGTGCGGGGCATCAATCTGGCCGACCGGGATGAAGTGATAGGTATGCAGTTGGTTTCCCAGGGAAAAGAAATCCTGATTGTTTCCCAGAAAGGGATGGGAAAGCGGACGTCCGTCCAGGAATTTACCTGCCAAAACCGGGGCGGGAAAGGCGTGAAATGCTATAAGATCACAGAAAAAACCGGGGATGTAGTCGGCGCGAAAGCGGTCAATGAAAATAACGAGATCATGATCATCAATAAAGAAGGAATCGTGATCCGTATGAAATGCGAAGGGATCTCCTTGCTTGGGAGGGTAACATCGGGCGTGAAACTGATCAACCTGAATGAAGGGGATATTGTCGCAAGCATCGCAAAAGTAAGGAACGGCGATGAAATCCCGGAAGAGATTGTAGAGAAGATAAAAAAACAGGAAGAAATCGATCCGTAAGGGCGGCGCGTTAAAAAAACGGGGATAGGTTTTCAGTCTATCCCCATGTCTTTTTTATATTCCCGGATCAAGATTTCCGCGACTGCCGTGACGGAAAACTTCACCATATCGATACAATGGGCCTTCCGTTCAGGGGAATTCCTGTCGGGGTAGTCTTTGATAAGCACGCGGCAGCAGGAAGCGCCGAATTCTTTCTTGAACTTATCATGGAATTCCTTTGTAAGGCTAAAACATCTGTTGACTTTTGGATCTCCGGGGGCCGTCCGGCCATAAACAAAGCCAATGCACATCACGGAACCCGCGGCCGCGCCGCAGAGACAGCCGGCGCCGCCAAGCCCCCAGGGAAAACCGGAACTCATGGCGATCGCGCTGTCCGGGATATCTAAGTCCAGGGCTTTCCGGATCGCAGCGATAACGGACTCGGAACAGGCGAAACCGGATGTAAAGATTTCGACAGCATCTTTTTGTAATTGGGCCATATCAACTGAAGTATTCATGGGATTCTCCTCCTGCTATGAAGCTTGCCTTGCCACGCCCGTCCGGGTGCGGCAAGGCTTCGTTGGATGAACAGTTTTCTGCCATTATAGCGTATCTAAGCCGGAAATTCAATCAGTAAGGGAAAAAAGATTGACATTCATTTTTTTGTCTAGTATAATAATCTTCGCTGGAGAAATACTCAAGAGGCTGAAGAGGCGCCCCTGCTAAGGGTGTAGGTCGGGTGACCGGCGCGAGGGTTCAAATCCCTCTTTCTCCGTTACGGTGCTGCCTGCCATGGGCCAAAAAGTCGATGGGCGGGCAGTTTTGGCAGAAAAGGTCAAGGATTATCAAGGAATTCTTATTTATGTCTGATATTAGGATGGACGATAAAACGGTTGCTTTTATTTCCGACTGGGAAAAAAGGACAGATAAGCAACAGAGGAAAAACACAGTATTGTTCATTGTCATATTTACAATGGCTTTTTTGTTAAGTATGGCTTCTCTTTTTGTACTCCGCCGCGCAAACTATAACCGGATCGTAGATCAGAATATGAAGTATGTGCAGGACAGCGCGATCCAGGAGGCCGATCAGATCGAGCAGGAGATGCAGCACGCGGAACTGTCCGTCATTAACCTTGCCACGCGGTATACGACGCTGATGGATTACCATGTGGGCGAGACATTGGAGGAGAGGCTGAAGATCCTCATCGATAAAAGCATATTCGACCGGATCGCGTATATCGATCCGGACGGCAAGGATACCAGCCTGGAAGGGACCGCGGACGTCTCTGACAGGGACTATTTCAAAAAAGCAATGAATGGGGAATCTGGCTGGCAGATGCTTGACCAATCGCGGGTGACCGGGAAGCCCTGCGTCATATTCTATTCCCCGATCGTTTCCGGGGAGGATACGATTGGCGTAATGGTAGGCGTCTTTGAGCAGGAGCGCCTGGGGGATCTTTTTTCTTATCAACTCTTTAATTATACGCCCAATTCTTATTTACTGCAGGGGGATGGTTCGGTGGTTGCCAGTTCTACGGACGAGCCGGTGACAGAAAATCTTCTGGAACGTCTTTCCCACAAAAAATTTATTGGGGAAACCGATTATGCGAAAATCCAGGAAACCCTCAAATCTTCCGAAAGGATCACCGTGACATTTAGTTTCGTGGAAAACCGGGAGACTTACGTCGGCGTGATCGTCCAGTTCCAGGAAAGCGACTGGATGGTCTTATCTGAGCTGCCCAATGATATTACGGCGGGGATGGTCAGTGACGCCAACAAGGCCGGGAGGCGTTCCTTGCTTTTTGTTTTGGTTGTTTTCGTTTTGACGGTATTGGTCCTGATGGTCGTCCTGAGGAAGCAAAGAAAGGCTTTTGACAAAGAAATGGAGCTTGCATCCGGGAACCTGGCGGATGCTTTAAAGTACGACCAGCGTCAGATGTCCATCATTGAATCCCTTACAAGCATATTTTCCAGTGTCTATTATATAGACATGAAAAAGGAGGAATATGTGCGGATCAAGGAAGATGAGCATACGGTCCTTGGGATACCGGATTCTGGAGATGCCAACATGGGTTTTTCAACCTATATTGAAAAATACGTCAGTGAAGAGTATTTGCCGAAAATGAGGGATTTCCTGGATATAGCCACGATCTGCCAGAGGGTGGAAGAGGGGGGCACATTGGTCATGGAATACCAGAGGGCAGATAAGGGCTGGAGGCGAGGAAATCTGATACCGGCCGAGAGAGATGAAAATGGAAGCGTTGTTTCCATCGTTTTTGGAGTGCGTAAAATCGACAGCGAAAAAGAAAAAGAACTGAATGCGAAGGAAGCCTTGCAAGAAGCCTACAAAGCGGTTCAACTGGCAAATGCTGCAAAAACGACGTTCCTTTCCAATATGAGCCACGATATCCGGACGCCTATGAACGCGATCGTCGGCATGACGGCCATCGCGGCCTCCCACCTGGACGATCCGGGCAAGGTTTCGGAATGCCTGAAGAAAATCACTTCATCCAGCAAGCACTTGCTGGGGCTGATCAATGAAGTGCTGGACATGAGCAAAATCGAGTCGGGGAAGGTGGATCTTTCGGAAGAGGATTTCAGCCTTTCGGAGCTGATCGATAACCTGATCGCCATCCATCAGCCCCTGATCCGGGAAAAGAACCATACATTGACCGTCAGGGTCAACAACCTTACGCATGAAAAAGTTATCGGTGACAGTACGCGGCTGCAGCAGGTATTCACGAATTTGCTGAGCAATGCCATTAAATATACGCCAAACGGGGGCCGGATCGAGGTTGACATTTCCGAGAAGGAGACGAATAAGGCTACCGTTGGCTGGTTTGAAGTGATCTTTAAGGATAATGGTATCGGTATGTCTGAGGAATACCAGCAGACATTGTTTGAGCCGTTTACCCGCGCGGACGACTCACGGGTCGAAAAAATCCAGGGCTCTGGCCTGGGCATGTCGATCGCCAGGAACATTGTGCAGATGATGGGCGGGGATATCGCTGTGGAAAGCCAGGTCAATAAAGGAAGCGTTTTTACCGTGACGTTTGTGCTGAAGCTGCAGCGGGATGACGACATCGATGTCGGAAAGT
>CAZYVA010000004.1:19454-22712 GCA_964650695.1 uncultured Dorea sp.
ACCGTGACGTTTGTGCTGAAGCTGCAGCGGGATGACGACATCGATGTCGGAAAGTTTGTGGATCTCCCGATTTTGGTTGTGGATGATGAAGAGACGGCGTGCGAAAGCATTTGTGCGATCCTGGACAGCCTGTCTATGGACAGCGAGTGGGTGACGACCGGGAAAGAAGCGGTGGAAAAGGTTGCCGGGCGCCATGAGGATGAAAAGGACTATTATGCCGTGATCGTGGACTGGAAGATGCCGGGCATGGACGGCTTGGAGACAACCAGGGAAATACGGAGGCGGGTAGGTAGTGACGTGCCGATCATTATCATTTCCGCTTACGACTGGTCGGATATTGAGGCGGAAGCAAGAGAAGCGGGCGCGAATGAGTTTTTGAGCAAGCCTTTGTTCAAGTCCAGGCTGGTGGAGCTGTTCAGCCGCCTGCAGGATGGGAAGGATCCGGCGGGGGCGGAAAACATGGCGGCAGGGATAAAGAAGTATGATTTTTCAGGGAAGCGCATCCTGTTGGCGGAAGATAATGAGCTGAACTGCGAAATAGCCGCCGAGATTCTGAAAATGGCAGGTTTTGAGGTGGAAACTGCGCAGGATGGGAAAATCTGCGTTGATAAATTTGCGGATTCAAGGCCGGGCTACTATGACCTTATCCTCATGGATGTGCGTATGCCGGTGATGGACGGCTATGAAGCGACAAGGACGATCCGGTCGCTGGCACGTCCGGACGCAAAGAAAATCCCCATCATCGCTATGACAGCCAACGCGTTTTCGTCCGACGTGAGGGAGGCCATGAATGCCGGTATGGACGGGCATATTGCAAAGCCTATTGACATAGACCGGGTGATGAAGGTCCTGGATGAAACGTTTTCGTGACGGGTCCCAGCCGGTTCCCGTTGATCCCAGCCGATCCTGGCCGATATCCCAGGGGTCAAATCCTAGTTGACCCCCGCCGTAGCCCCCTTCCATTTGCCGGGCAGCTACCTGTCATCAAACAGGGGACCGTAACGCGCAGGGGCGTTATTTTTTTGTGTTTGAACCTTGAAAAAATGGGAAGAATAAAGACAGGATTTTTACTGGGCATTCTGTGGGAAAATGGTTCAGGGGTGCGGGAGTGATGGAGCTGTCGGATGAAAATATTGGGAAAATAAAAGGATTGATTTTATTTGCGGCGGTGACGGCGGTCTGTTTCTGGCAGTATCCGGTAACGCTGTCCGTGCTGGCGTTTGTCTGGCGGATCGCTTTGCCGTTTGCGCTGGGCGGGGGGATCGCGTTTATCCTCAATGTCCCGGTGGATTTTCTGGAAAAAAGGCTGCTGGAGAACGTGCGGGTCTTTGGCAGGCGTTTACCGGAAAAAACGGCGCGCCTGATGGGGCTGGCCTTTGTCCTGGCGGCGGGGGCGTCTGTTTTAGCGGTGGTTTTGCTGCAGTTAGCGCCAAGGCTGGGGACAGCATTTTCCACATTGGGAAGTAAAGTGGGGGAATTGGCGGCCGGCATACGCCGGACGCTGGACCAGCGGTTTGCGGGCAATCTTTTTGTGGAACAAATCTTTTCCTATGCGGAAGAAAGCTGGCAGGAGTGGATAGGGGGCTTTTCCTTTTTTGGGAGTGACGCGGGGCAAATGCTGGACTCCACGCTTACGGCGGCAAAGCAGTTGATCAGCGCGGCGGCAACCTTTTTTATTGCCGTGGCTTTCGGGATTTATATCCTGCTTCAGAAAGAGAACCTGAAACGGCAGACAAAAAAAGTGTTGTATGCGTTTGTGCGGAAAGGACGTGCGGACGCGGTGGTGGAAGTGCTGGCCTTGACGTATCAGACCTTTTCCCGTTTCCTGGCCGGGCAGTGCATAGAAGCGGTGATACTGGGGGGAATGTTTGTTGTCTCCTTGCTGGCGTTTGGCTTCCCTTATGCGTTTTTGATCGGGGTTACCATTATGGTTACGGCGCTGATCCCCATTTTTGGCTCGTTTGTCGGCTGCGCGGCAGGCGGGTTTTTAATATTTCTGACAGCGCCGGAAAAGGTGATAGGGTTTTTCGTGCTGTTTCTCGTACTCCAGCAGATAGAGGGGAATTTTATTTATCCTCATGTCGTGGGAAATTCCGTAGGGCTGCCGGCCATATGGGTGCTGGCGGCGGTCAGTATCGGCGGGAACCTGATGGGGGTTGTGGGGATGCTGGTGTTCATCCCCATCTTTTCTGTGCTTTACGCACTATTCCGTGAGATCGTCTATTTAAAATTGAAAAAAGCGCAGATCCGGGCAGAGGATCTATCATAGCCGCCCGCCTGGCATCATCCGGATATGTGAGGGTATAAG
Organism: uncultured Dorea sp.; assembly: GCA_964650695.1. GTDB lineage: Bacteria > Bacillota > Clostridia > Lachnospirales > Lachnospiraceae > CAZYVA01. Next base: position 21,763 of record CAZYVA010000004.1, read on the forward strand.
ACACAAAAATAGCCGCCCTCCCGATCAAAGGAGGCGGCTATCACTGGAACGGATCCGGCAGCCCCGGTGTAAAATCCCACGTCCTACGCTTCTGAGAACTGGTCTTTCCCTACGGAGCAAAGCGGGCAGGTAAAGTCCTCCGGCACGTCTTCCCAAGGGGTCCCAGGGGCGATCCCCTGCTCCGGGAGGCCGATTTCCGGGTCGTACTCCCATCCGCATACGTTACATACATATTTTTTCATAGCTGGCACCTCGTTTCCTATAATTAGCCGAAAAACCGCTTTCACAGATCTGCAAATGCGGCTCTGCGCCTTGCTTCAAAAATCCTTTCAAAGAAGGCGGCCGGATTAGCCAAAGTATCTGTCAAGCAAGCCTTTGAACGCGCGGCCGTGACGGGCCTCGTCGCGGGCCATCTCGTGGACGGTGTCATGGATAGCGTCAAGGTTCGCGGCTTTCGCCCGCTTTGCCAGGTCCGTCTTGCCAGCGGTCGCGCCGTTTTCCGCTTCTACACGCATCTCAAGGTTCTTCTTTGTGCTGTCCGTCACGACTTCGCCAAGCAGCTCCGCAAATTTCGCCGCGTGCTCCGCTTCCTCGTAAGCGGCTTTTTCCCAGTACAGGCCGATCTCCGGATAGCCTTCCCTGTGCGCGACCCTTGCCATGGCAAGATACATACCGACTTCTGAACATTCGCCGTTGAAGTTCGCCCGGAGGTCTTCGAGGATATCCTCGGAAACACCCTTCGCGACGCCTACAACATGCTCTGCGGCCCAAGTCATCTCACCGCCCTGCTCTACAAACTTGTCGGCGCCAACGCCGCACTGTGGACATTTCTCCGGCGCGGAATCTCCTTCATAGACATAACCGCAGACAGAACATACAAATTTCTTCATAATAAAATCTCCTTTTCTGTAAAGTTTTAATATTAGTAATCGTTACTGTTATTTAAAGTA
>CAZYVA010000004.1:22812-42706 GCA_964650695.1 uncultured Dorea sp.
GCGGTGGCTGCGGCGGGATCAAGAGTGGGGGACGGTTTGGCGGAGAAGACGGAGCGATCGGCCCAAATCGTTACTGTGAGCGCGCCCCGCGCCGTGGAGGGCAATTAACAATTTGTAACAAATAAAAGGGAAAATAAAGCAGATATTTGGAAAAAAATGAAAAAAACCGGCAGAAATTGGCGAAAGAATGTGCGTTTGAAGAGGTTGACAAACAGAAGTGGGATGATATAATTGCGATGTAGCGGGCGTAACAATTCTGTAACATTTACAAAAGATAAGAAGACATAAGGAGGTATTTTTTATGTATTCTATTCTGAGGAAAGGATTGTCCGCAGTTACTTTTTCGATTGCCGCTGCCAGCATCAGCCCAGTGGCGCACGCGGCGGATCAAGGGCGCCAAACGCCGTGTGTGGGGATCGAAGAGGTTTTGAGTGAATGTTGTTCTTCCGGACAGGGGATTGCGGTGGAAGAATATCTGGTGCCGTCACAGAAGGGTGAGTATTTTGATATGGCTTTTGCCGATGTAGAGTCGTTTCTATATATAAGAAGCGAACCTACGGTGCAGAGCAGATGGGTCGGGAAGCTTTATCCCGATGATGCCGCCAGGATCATCGGGCCGGTAGGAGAATGGACGCATGTGCAGTCGGGCAGCGTAACCGGGTATGTGTATTCGGAATACATTACCGTTGGGAACGCCGCTGAAAAAAAGGCGCGGGAAATCATCCGGGCGCATAAAGGAAAGCAGGACAACACAGAGGAAGCCGTGCAGGAAATCTCTGTGGAAGGTACAGGCGCAAAGGCGCAGGCGGAAAGCTTGTCCGGCCAGGCGCAGGAGGAAGCCCCTGCGGGGAATGAAGAAGCTTTTTCTTTTGCCGAATCGCGGGAAGAGGAGGAAGCGAGAAAGAAGAAGGAAGAAGAGGAAGCCCGTGAAAAAGCGGAAGCGAAGGCAAAGGAAGAAGAAGCATCCGGGCAGGCAGTGGTGGATTATGCCTGCCAGTTTATCGGGAATCCTTACGTATGGGGAGGGACAAGCCTGACGGATGGCACGGACTGCTCCGGCTTCGTGCAATCCGTCTACAAACATTTCGGGGTCAGCCTTCCCCGTACTTCCAGCGCACAGAGAGGCGCGGGGAGAGGGGTAAGCTACAGCGAAGCGCTTCCGGGGGATGTGATCTGTTATGATGGGCATGTCGGGATTTATATGGGCGACGGGCAGATCGTGAACGCGATCAACCACGCAAAAGGTATCGGGATCCTGTCTGCCACGTATGCAGATATCCTGACCGTCCGGAGGATTTTCTAAAAAAGAGACCTTGCTTTGCTTGGCGCAAAGTTCCCGGAATGGTTACGGGGCGTGTCCCCTGGGCCGTGGATCACAATGACAAAATTCTTGTTTTTTTATACAAAATGTACAAATTATATGAAATCCGGCCTTATCCGCAATTTTGAATTATCCAAGTTTTCCACATCAAAAGCTTCAAAAAAGGTGGAAAACAATGAGTTTTTTTGGATTTATCCACATTATCCACATGAAAATACGGAAATGTGGGGGATAATTTTATGAAAAAGAAAAGAACAAGCGTTTTGTGAAGTTATAATAAAAATTGGATTTTGGCAAAAAAAACAGAAAAAAGGATTGACATTTAAGAAGTCAAATTATAAGAAGAAATTGTCGGAAAATGTTTACACAATGGACAAAAAAGGGTATAATATGAGACGCTTAAAGCGGCAGGCGCGCTGCGCCTGATGGAAAAGCAGCCGCAGACAGCGGCGGATCAAAAAAAAGGAGGACGATCATGACCGTAGAAGTAAGGAAAGATATGTCAATTGGCGAATTGCTCATGGCCAGCGGAGATAAGATCGAGGATGTTGCAGATACATTGATGGGGATTGGTATGCACTGCATTGGCTGCCCGGCCTCCCAGGGGGAATCCATTGAGGAAGCGGCAATGGTCCATGGGATCGACGTAGGGATGCTGGTGGACAAGCTCCAGGCGTGCCTGGCAGAGTAAGCCGCTGCCGTGAATGGCAACGGTAGGATTAAAATTGCAGGAAGGTTATCCAAAAAAAGCATCGAAAAAGGCGCGGCCGGAAAGCTGCGCCTTTTCCGATGCGAAAGAACAGATCCCATAAATTTCTGCCGCCAACGTCCCGGCAAATCCCCCAGTCCGTAGGATTGAAAATAGCGGCTGTTTTTGGCAGTCCTTAAAGCATGGATAATTCCTGCATGGCATTCTCTGGGAGCAGTATCTCGCAATGCTCCTCCAGGAAAGCCAGCGCGGTGTTGGAAGCCAGCTCCTGCGTCCCATACTCTGTCAGCATATTGCAGATACGGTTAAACTCATTGGTCGTATGGCCGGACTGGGACAGTGCAAGGAGGTAAAGGCTTTCTTCCTTATCCTTGTACAGCGTATTGGCGCCGTAATACATCCCGTCCAGAAGGTGCGAGGCTAAAAATACATGGTCCATCGTAGAGAAAGAAAACAGGCAAAAATCATTCGGCTTCTCTTCTTCCTCTGTGTTTTGCGAAGAGTTGTCTGCCTGCCCGCCCTGTGACTTCCGTGCGGCCTCTACGGCGTCAAGCTTCTCTTTCACTTTTCCCAGGAGGTTTAGCAGAGATTCCGCGCCCTCCAGTTTATTTGCCGGGGATTTATGGTTGTCGCTAAAAAAAGCCGGGGCAAATTTGGAGAAACGGGAATCCAGCTCTTCCGGATCCTCGACTTTAGTGATAATCAGCACAATGGTATCGGCGGAAGTGGGGACCGCCTCGATCATCAGGGGAAGGTCTTCCGCTTCGAAGCCGAACTCATAGGCTGCTTGCTGCATCATATCATGGAAAAGTGATCTTGCCTTTTCAGAGCCATAGGCCAGTTCGCTCAAATGGAGCTGGCGCTCAACCAAGTCGGCATGCGTAAGTGTGCAGCGGATCTGGTTGTCGCTGATTTTTTCGATTTTCATTTCATCACTTCCTTCTTGATTAGTATAGCATAGAAAATGGGAGATGTTAAATAAAATATATATGAAATTTAAAAATTGAATTCACGGCCCCTCCCCCTACAAACCACAGACCGCCTTTTTTGAAAGCGATAGCCCGCTTCGCGTCATATGTCTGGGGCTGTAAAATTAAAAAAAATAAAAAAGGGCTTGCTATCTGTAAAGTTATCTATTATAATGACGGCGTCAGAAGATAGCATCCTTGGTAACTACGGATGATATAAGATTTTCAGGATCTACTGTCTTATTTACTATCATTAGAATCAGAGTTAAAACAATCAAAAGCGTACCGCTGTCCGGTACATGATCACAAAGCGAAGAATCAAATACAATGCAGGTTTGTGTACAACGCTGTCTTCTGTCAGGCATATAACTAATGTATCACGGCATTTCCTTATGGAGGTATCGGGGCCAAAGACGTTTGCCCCCAATATCATTATATGCAATTTTTCAGTAGTTATCAATGGGACACAAATAAAGGAGGAAGACGATGGATGGGAAAAAGAGCGCGCAAGCCGGGAACCTTTTCAGTGAACTGGCAAATTATGAAAAGAAAGGAGTAGACATTACGCTGAACGGTATGTCAGCGAGTCCCATGCAGGTTGTGCAGGCGTATATTTTGAAGGAAGACGTTGCTTACATGCGCGATTATGTGATGAATGAGAAGGGCGATATTGAGGAATTATGCTTTACGGATATTGACGTCATGCAAAAAGAGTAAATACCCCTCATGCCGGGAATGGCGGAAGATTTTTTCGCGGTCCCTTATTAAAAATGCCGCTTGTGTGGCTGGATGCGCAATGGAAAGTGGGGCGTAGGCGCGCAAGTGGAAAAATTGTCGAAATAATTAATGACGGCAAGCGCAATAATTGATATAATAGGTTCGGATGGAGGTGTGGTATGGAAGAAAATGAAAGGACAAACCAGACCAATTCGGACAATCAAGGCGGCAAAAAAAAGCTGGCGGAGGAAGGGGAAAATGCCCGCGAGATGCCGGGGGCTGCTTCCGGAAACCGCAGCGGGCCGGAGCGAAGGCCGGGACGCCGGACGGCCCCGGACGGGAAGCCCGGGCGGCGCATGACCCCGGAAGAGGTGGAAAGACGCCGGACGGCAAGAGCGGCAGCGGCGAAACGGAAAGCCCGTGAACAGGCAGCCGGCAGGCAAGGCGCTTCCGGGCAGAGAAAGCCGGTGCGCAGCGCTGCGGCAAAACGGAAAAGGAAGAGGATCCTGTTCCTGAGATCTTTAGCCGTTTGTTTTGTTTTAGCGATTCTTGCAGCAGGTGCATTCTTGTGGAAACGGTACAGCCCTTCAAAAGAGAGGGCGGATTTGAATGAATATTATGGGATAGAGCAAGAAGGTCAGATCGCGATCGTTATGGATAACGAACGGATAGAAGATAAAGGGATGGTTTCCGATGGACAGGCTTACGTCCGCTACGAGACGGTCAAGACGTATTTGAACGAACGGTTTTACTGGGACGGAAGCGAGAATACCCTTTTGTACACATTGCCGGAAAGCACCGTCTCCGCGGAGGTTGGAAGCCGCGACTACTCTGTCGGGAATGAGAAGAGCAGCAAAGATTATATCATTGTGAAAGCGGAAGCGGACATTACTTATATCGCGCTGGATTTTATCCAGGAATATACGGATATGGCGTATGGACTTTACGAAGATCCGGGACGGATCGTTGTAAAGACACAGTGGGGCGACGCAAAGGTTGCCGACGTGAAAAAGGATACCCAGATCCGTTACCGGGGCGGGATCAAAAGCCCCATCATCACAGAAGTCAGCAAAGGCGATGAAGTGACGGTCCTGGAGAGCGAGGAAAACTGGGAAAAGGTGTGTACGCAGGATGGGTTTATAGGATATGTGCGGACGCGCGCTTTAACAGAGACGCAGACAAAGTCCTTCACCCATGAGTTTGAAGAACCCCAGTATACCAATATTTCCAAGGATTACACCATCAATCTGGCATGGCATAACGTCACCAACCAGGAGGCGAACAGCGCCGTGCTGGAGAAGATCGCGGCAAGCAAAGGGCTTACTACGCTTGCGCCGACCTGGTACCACGTAAAGGATACGGATGGGAACTTAGCGTCCATTTCTTCGTCGGATTATGTGAATTACGCGCATCAGTCCGATATTGAAGTCTGGGCGACCGTCCGGGATTTTGACGGCGGGATTGATTCCGCGGATGATTCCTACGCAGTCCTGAGTTCGACCTCCAAGCGTGAGAATTTGATCAACCAGTTGATAGCGGACGCCGTACAGACAAAGATCGACGGGATCAATGTAGATTTTGAAAACATTTCGGAGGAATGCGGGGACCATTATATCCAGTTCATCCGGGAATTGTCTGTCCGGTGCAGGCAGAACGGCCTGGTGCTGTCAATTGATAACTATGTCCCAAAGGGATACAACCAGCAGTACAACCGTAAAGAGCAGGGAATCGTGGCAGATTATGTGATCATCATGGGCTATGACGAGCATTACGGCGGTTCGCCGGAAGCGGGGCCGGTGGCATCCTATAATTTTGTGAAAGAAGGGATCGAAGCGACGAAGGCAGAGGTCCCCGCTGAGAAAATCATCAACGGCGTGCCTTTCTTTACAAGGCTTTGGAAAGAGACCCCGAAAACGGCCGAGGAGATCGCCAGCGACCAGGGGACGGAGAATGAACAGTACACGATGAAAGTGGAAAGCCAGGCCTATACCATGCCGAAAGCCAAGGAAGTCGTCGCGCAGGCAGGCGCGGAGATTACCTGGGACGACGAAGCCAAACAAAACTACGCGACATGGCAGGACGGGGACAGCACTTATGAAATCTGGCTGGAAGATGAAAGTTCCCTGGAGCCTCGTCTGCAGCTTATGAAGGAAAATGGGCTTGCAGGGACGGCTGCGTGGGCTTTGGGACAGGAGTCGCCGGAAGTCTGGACGTTGATTCAGAAATATGTAAATTAAATAGTAGTGAAAATGCCTCCGGCAATCATATATTCTAATAAATAAGATTGTCAGGAGGTATTTTTTTGTATCAGAAAATCAAGCTTCTGCTTCTGGTTTTGGCGATCGCGGGATTGGCGTGCCTCAATCAGAGCCTGGAGCTTTCGATGTCTTCCAATAGCGTGGAGGGAACGGAAGGGGTGGTAGTCCTGGATGCCGGGCACGGAGGGGGCGATCCCGGCAAGGTGGGGGCAGGCGATATTTTGGAAAAGGATATCAACCTGGCGATTGCAAAAAAGACCGAAGAAAAATTGAAGCAGGAAGGGATACCGGTCGTCATGACGCGGGAAACCGATGAAATGCTGGCCGCAGACGGGCAGGAGGCCGCCAAAATGGACGATATGAGGGAACGGGTACGCCGGATCAATGAGACGGCGCCGCAGCTTGCGGTCAGTATCCATCAGAACAGCTATGAAGATGGCTCGGCAAAGGGCGCGCAGGTCTTTTATTATTCCAAATCCGAGGAAGGAGAAGCGGCGGCGCTTTTGATGCAGCAGGCCCTTCTGGAGGTGCAGCCGGAAAACACGCGGCAGGCGAAAGCCAACGATTCCTATTACCTGCTGAAGAAAACGGAGTTTCCGGCTATCATCGTGGAATGCGGCTTTTTGTCCAACACAGAGGAGGCGGGCCGCCTTGCGGACGACGCTTACCAGGAACGGCTGGCGGAAGCGATCGCCCAGGGAATCTGCCGGGCGCTGGGAAAGGAGAAGGTCCAGGCGTGATTTTCATAGCAATCACGGGCTTGTTGGGCAAAGGATGCTGTAGTATAATAAAACTGCTATGAAAACAATCGTGGAAAAGATAGACAGGGAACAACTGGATAGCGGGGCGGTCCAAACGGCAGGCAGGATTTTAAGGCAGGGAGGGCTGGTCGCATTCCCGACAGAGACGGTATATGGGCTTGGGGCGGACGCTTTGGACGAGGACGCGGCAAAGAAAATTTATGCCGCGAAGGGAAGGCCGTCGGATAATCCCTTGATCGTACATATTGCCCGGATGGAGGATCTGCCGAAGATAGCGGCCCGTATCCCGGAGGCGGCGCGGCGGCTGGCGGATGCGTTCTGGCCGGGGCCGCTGACGATGGTTTTTGAAAAGACGGACGCGGTTCCCTATGGCACGACCGGCGGGCTGGATACCGTTGCCGTGCGGATGCCGGGCGATGAGGCGGCGCGGGCGGTGATCGCGGCTGGCGGCGGATGCATCGCGGCGCCCAGCGCGAACATATCCGGCAGGCCCAGCCCGACAAAAGCGGCCCACGTGAAAGCGGATATGGAGGGCAAGGCCGATATGATCCTGGATGGCGGGGACGTCCCGATCGGGGTGGAGTCTACGATTTTGGATATGACGGGGACGCCGCCGGTTCTTTTGCGGCCAGGGGCGGTCACAAAGGAAATGCTGGGGGCAGTTATCGGTGAGGTCGCGGAGGATCCCACACTGGCGCGGCCGGATGGCGCCCTCCGCCCAAAAGCGCCGGGAATGAAATACCGCCATTACGCACCGAAAGCAGAGCTATTCATCGTGGACGGGGATCCGCATAAGGTTATTCAAAAAATCAACGCGCTGGCGCGGCAAAAACGGCAGGAGGGCGGCCAAGCGGGGATCCTTGCAACGGATGAGACGGCGTCCCGGTATCCGGAGGGGATCGTGAAGTCCGTAGGCCCCCGGAGGGATGAAGCGGTGGTCGCCAGCCGCCTGTTTGCGGTTTTGCGGGAATTTGACGAGGAAAAGGTGGACGTGATCTACAGCGAAGCCTTTGGCACGGATGGGATCGGGCGCGCTGTGATGAACCGTCTTTTGAAAGCGGCGGGGTACCGAAGGCTCCAGGCTTAATAACGGCCCGGAGGGGCTTTGTGCCGATAACGCAGGATACATCCGCACAGGCAGGGCGGAAGAAGGAGGGAAATTTCCTATGGAAAAAAAACGGGCGGATTATATTACGTGGGATGAATATTTTATGGGGGTTGCCATACTTTCCGGCATGCGTTCCAAAGATCCGAATACGCAGGTTGGATGCTGTATCGTAAGCCAGGATCATAAAATCTTATCCATGGGCTACAATGGATTTCCGAAGGGGTGTTCGGATGACAATTTTCCGTGGGCGAGGGAGGGGGAAGATCCGCTGGATACAAAGTATGTCTATACGGTACACAGCGAACTGAATGCGATCCTGAATTACCGGGGCGGAAGCCTGGAGGGGGCGAAGCTTTATGTTTCCCTGTTCCCTTGCAATGAGTGCGCGAAGGCCATCATCCAGAGCGGCATCCGGGAAGTGATCTACGGGTGCGATAAGTATGAAGGGACGGCATCCGTGACGGCTTCCAAAAGGATGTTTGACGCGGCGGGGATCCATTACCATGCTTACCAGTATACCGGCCGCGAAATCAAGATCCAGCTATAGGGTTTTCCCTGTGTGGGAGTAAAAAATGGAAGGGGGCGTTGGTTATCGAACGGAAAACAGGGTTTTTGGTGCAGTTCTTTATCCGGGGGATCGTAGGGCTGGCATTGATTTTTTTTGTGAATTACTATCTTGGGACAAAGGGTGTCTCTGCGGAAGTAGGGCTGAACCCGGTGACATTCGCCACCTCTGGGGCGCTGGGCGCGCCTGGGGTAGCCTTGCTGTACGCGGTCACTTTTTTTCATGGTATGTAGCGGCCGGGGGGCGTAGCGCTTATGAATGCCGCCAGGCGAGGGCGGCGGCGTACCGATCGGGGGACGCAAGCGCCTGAAGCTGCCAGGAGGAGAAATCTTCCGGGCAGCTTTTTGATTGCGGGGATCCATCCGCGCGGCAGCCATCGGGGGACATTTCCACGGAGAAAAAATCCGGGCGCACAGGGTCGGGCTTGAGCCGGAAGGAAGCCGGCGAAAGCGCAAGCCCATACCCGGCGCCTTTGAGGAACGCTTCCCGGAGCGCCCACCTGGAAAACAGATATCCGGGTTTTTCTTTTTCCGGCAGAAGGGAAAATTCCTCCGCCTCCTGCGGGTGGAAGAACCGGGAGACGAACGCGTCCATCGAATGGACGCGGCGGCGCTCCTGGATGTCGATCCCTACAGGTGAGGAAAAGGATAACGCAAGGGCAACATATTCCCCGGAATGGGACAGGTTGAAATGCACATCCGACTGCGGAAGATACGGCTTTCCGTGTTCGCCCCTGGCAAAGGCTAACGTATCCGCAGGGCAGGCAAGCAGGACGGATAAAATCCGGCGGAGCGCCCCATGCCCGATGAGGAAATGGAGCCTCGCAGTGTCCGTTTTATATGCCCGCGCCCGGTTTTTTTCCGCTTCGGACAGGAACGCGCAAAGCCGGCCGGCAAGAGCATGGTCGGAAATAGAAAAACACCAGAGGTAGGTTTCGCCCCTGGCGGGCTTTTGCAGATGCGCTTCCCATATGGAATTGGGCGGAAGGAAAATGAGCTTCATATTATTATTATAAACGCCGGAAAAATCTTTGCATAGAATTTTTTATAAAATTTTGTCTGGAAATTTGTCAGGTATTCACAAAGATTCATTTTTTTTAAAAAAGCTATAGACAAAATCAAAATCAGGAAGTATAATCCGTCTCACAAGTTGGCAAACAGCTTGTATCTGATTGTTTTAATTTCTTTTGGTAGTATCCGGTTATTTTCGAATTTCAAGCTGGTTCAGCGGAAAATTCAGGCAAAAAGACAAGGAAGAAAAGGAGCTGGTGGTATGTGAAGAGCAGCAAGATTGTGATCTGTGATTGCGATGAGGACTATGCAAAAGCGCTGGCATTGTTTTTTGTCGCAAGGAAGGAAGTCGCGCTGCAGGTGAAGGTGTGCAGTACGCTGGCGCAGGCGGAGATGATCGAGGAAGAGGAGGAGATTGATATCCTTCTGCTGGCGCAGGATTATGACAGGGAGGAACGGAAAAAGCAAAAAGCGAAAAAGATTTTTCTGCTCTGTGAAAAGCAGAATGCGGAGAAAAACGCGGCGGAAACCGCTTTGTACAAATATCAGTCGGGCGAACGGATTTTAGGGGAGATTCTCAAGGAATGCGAGGAAATCTTTGTGCCAGGCCGTCCTTTTGGAAGGCAGCAGGCGGCAGGCGCAGAACAGGTCATTGGGATTTTTTCACCGATACACAGGATTGGGAAAACCCTGTATGCCTTGCAGCTTGGGGAGGAGCTTGCAAAGACGGGGAATGTGCTGTACCTGAACCTGGAAGTATACGGCGGGGTTGACGGCTATTTCGAGGAGGGCGAACAGACGCTGACAGACCTGCTTTATTGTGCAAGGCAGGAAAAGCAGAGCCTGGGGCTGCAGCTTACGCTGGCGGTCCATCATCGGAGGAAACTGGACTATATCCTGCCGGTCTCCGTGTCGGAGGATTTGAAGGAAGTAAAAGCCTGCGAGTGGGTTTCTTTTATCCAGCGGATACTGGAGGAGAGCATTTACGAGACATTGGTTCTGGACCTGGACGAGGCAATCCCCGGCGTTTACGAGCTTTTGAAGAAATGCACGCAGATCCATGTCCCCGTCCTGCGCGGCGCAAAGGCCGCTGCAAAAATGAAGCAATTCGAGCAGGAGCTTTCCTTGCTTGGCATGGAAGAAATCCTCCCGAAAATCAAACATGTTTCCATGGACAGGTAAGGAGGCGTGGGGATGGAGGCGGCAAGGCTTCATGAAAGAGTGCTGGAAGAGCTGGATCTGACGCGGGATGTGGACGACGAGGAATTGACGCAGATCATCCACAGAGTGCTGGCGGACGCGGGGAGGCAGCAGTATATTTCACTGAGCGAAAGGACGCTTTTAGGGAAAGAGCTGTTTAATACGTTCCGAAAGCTGGATCTTTTACAGGAGTTCCTGGAAAATGATGAGATTACGGAAATCATGATCAATGGGACGCAGAATATTTTTTATGAAAAGGACGGGCGGCTTTTCCAGTCGGAAAAACGGTTCCTCTCGAAAGATAAGCTGGAGGATGTGATCCAGCAGATCGTATCGGGGGCCAACCGCCTGGTGAATGAAGCTTCCCCGATCGTGGACGCGAGGCTGAAGGACGGCTCCCGTGTCAATGTGGTCCTGGCTCCAGTCGCGCTTAACGGCCCGATCGTAACCATCCGGAAATTCCCGAAGGACGCCATCACGATGAAGCAATTGTTATCCTTCCAGTCTGTAAGCGGGGAGATTGTCCGTTTCCTGAAGACACTGGTAAGGTCGGGCTACAACATCTTCATCAGCGGCGGCACCGGATCCGGGAAGACAACCTTCCTCAATGCTTTGTCCCAGTATATCCCGAAGGATGAACGAATCATCACGATAGAAGACAACGCGGAGCTGCGGATCCTGGGCGCGCCGAACCTGGTGAGCCTTGAAGAGCGCAATGCGAATGTGGAGGGCGCCGGGGCGGTGACCATCCGCGATCTGATCAAGGCTGCGCTGCGGATGCGCCCGGACCGTATCATTGTCGGGGAGGTCCGCTCTGCGGAAGCGATCGATATGCTTCAGGCGTTGAATACAGGGCATGACGGAAGCTTAAGCACGGGCCACGCCAACAGCCCGAAGGATATGGTTTCCCGTTTGGAAACAATGGTGCTGATGGGGATGGAGCTTCCGCTTCCGGCCATCCGCAGGCAGATTGCCTCTGGTGTTGACGTGATCGTCCACCTTGGGCGGCTCCGGGACAAGAGCAGGAAAGTGCTGGAGGTGGCGGAGGTTTTGGATTACGTGGACGGGGAGGTCGTATTGTCTACCTTGTTCCGGTTTGATGAGACAGGAGAAGAGCATGGGAAGATTCAGGGAATTTGGCAAAAGGTTCATACGCTTGCGCACAAAGAAAAGCTACTGGCAGCAGGCTATCGGGAAGATGGAATATGCTAGGATGCTGGGGATCGCCGCCGCGCTTGCGGTTTTGACGGGCTGGCTCTATTACCGGGAGCTGTGGGCAGCCGTGCTGGTATGGCCGGTGTTTGTGCTGGAATACAAAACGCAACTGGAAGCCTGCGAGGAAAAAAAGAAGCAGGAATTCCTCGTCCAGTTTAAGGAAATGATCCAAAGCATGTCGGCTTCCCTGAACACGGGGTATTCGGTGGAAAATGCCGTCCGGGAAACCCAGAAGGAGCTTACGCTTTTATATCCGAAGGAAGCGATGATCACGAAGGAGCTTGGCCTGATGGCGCGGCAAATCCAGATACAGATCCCGATGGAGCAGGTTTTTGAGGAATTTGCGGAGCGGGTGCGGCTGGAGGACGTGCAGAATTTTACGGCGGTTTTTGCCGCGGCGAAGCGAAGCGGCGGGGACATGATCGCGATCATCCGGAACACGGCGCAGCAGATTGCGGACAAAATTGATGTGAAAAGAGAGATTGACACGATCCTTGCGGCAAAAAAATATGAATTCCGCGTGATGTCGGCCATTCCGTACCTTATTATCGCTTATATGTCGGTGAGCTTTCCGGAGTTTATGGAATGCCTGTACGGGAACGTGTTGGGAGTGGGAGTGATGAGCGTATGCTTAAGCGTATATATGGGCGCGTATACCATTGGGTTAAGGCTGGTAAAAATCGAGGTGTGATCTTGCTTGTCTGCGGGTGTCTTTTCGCTTTTGGCGCGGCGCTTTTGCTGATGGATTTTATGCAAAGCCGGACGCCTTTGGAGGAAGGGCTTTTGCGGAATCCATTCGGGGAAGGGAGCCGGGAAGAAACATTGGATGTGGAGGCGGGGGACAATGAGCGGGCGTCCGTCACGGTGGAGGTCAGCCCGCAGGATTATACGCAGGAGGAACTGCAAAGTCTGTTCCGCAGATGCACAAAAAAGCTGGACCGCTTGATCCTTGGGGAAAATGAGAGCGCGGATCACGTAGAATCCGATTTGAACCTTCTGACAGCCATCCCGGACACGCCGGTAGAGGTGCGCTGGGAACTGAGCCGTTATGATGTCATGACGGTCACAGGGGAGCTTCAGGAAGGGGCGCTCCAGAAAGAAGGCACATTGGTGGAGCTTACAGGGATCCTGTCCCTGGAGGAGAAGCCGGATGAGCAGGCCGTTTACAACTGCACGGTGGCCGTCTATCCAAAGACACTGGGGAAAAAAGACCAGCTTCTTGCAAAGATACAGGAAGCGCTCAAAAAGAAGGATGAAGAAACAAAACAGAAGGATTACCTGGAATTGCCGACGGCGGCGGGAGGGGAAACACTTTCCTTTTATCTGCCAATGCAGGAACGGGGAGCCGTGTTGATCCTGTTGGCCGTGTTGGTTGGCGTGCTGCTGTTGGCTTTGGAGAAACAAAAGGAAAGCGAGAAGCAGAAAGAGAAAAAGAAACAGATGCAGTTGGACTATCCGGAAATCGTAGGAAAGCTGGCGCTGCTTCTGGGCGCTGGCATGACCGTGAAGCGGGCCTGGAAAAAAACCGCGGCGGATTACCAGGCGGGAAAAGAACGCTCCGGGATGCGCTTTGCCTATGAAGAAATGATCCAGTCCTGCCATGAGATGGAAAGCGGCGTTACGGAAGCGGCAAGCTACGAGCATTTTGGGAAAAGATGCGCCGGGCAGGAATATATCCGTCTGGGGGCGCTTTTGTCCCAGAATCTCCGGAAAGGGACAAAGGGAATAAGCGAGATGCTGAAAACAGAGGCGGCGCAAGCCTTCGAGGAGAGGAAAGCGAGGGCGAAGCGGCTGGGCGAGGAAGCGGGGACAAAGCTTCTGGGACCGATGTTTTTCATGCTCGCGGTCGTATTGGTGATTGTGGTTGTGCCGGCGTTTCTGTCGATCCAGTTGTAGAATACATAGAATAGCGGCGGCCGTGAAGACCGGGGAAACCGCTTTTGAACTTATGATAGGAGGTTAAGGATATGTGGAGATTGTGGTATTTAAAACGGACATTGGAGGATAAAAAGGGGATCGGGGTTGTGGAGGTGATCTTGATCCTGGTCGTATTGATCGGGCTGGTGATCATTTTCAAATCGCAGCTTACGAGCCTGGTGCAGACCATTTTTAACAAGATTACGAGTGAAAGCTCCGGGATATAGCGTGGAAAAGGAAAAACGGGCGGAGGTCACTGCTTTTTTGAGCCTGGTCATTATCCTGCTGGTGACCTTTACCGCTTCCCTTTTGGAGGCGGCCTCCATACAGGTGGCAAAAAATGAGCGGCGGGCAGATATGGACCGGGCGCTGGAATCGGTGTTTGCGGAATACCAGGTAGAATTGCTGGAGCAGTACGATGTTTTTGGGCTGGATGCGACCTATGAAAGCGGCAGCTACAGTGAGGACGCGATCATCCGGCGGCTGGCTTATTTCGGGGCGGGAAGCATGGGCCAGGAGATCAAAAGGATCCAGCTTTTGACGGATGACGCGGGACAGGCTTTTTTTGAACAGGTGCTGATCTATATGAAGCAGAAATACGGGCTGGATGCCATGTCGGGCCAGGCTTCCATGACGGATACATGGAAGCACCAGGAAGAACTGGGCGACAGCTACCAGGAAGAAGAGACAGCGGAAAATTCCAGGCTGGACAGCTTACTGGCGCAAGGGGAAGCGAGCCTGCCAGAGCAGGATAACCCCATCGATTACGTCAATGATTTGAAACAGCAGTCGGTATTGAGCCTGGTGATGCCGGAAAATAAAACGGTTTCCAGTAAAACCCTGGATTTGGGCGGCGTGGTGTCCCGGAGGGATCTGAACGAGGGCTACGGGGATTTTTCGGATGTCTCTGTGGATGACGGAACGTTATCTTCACTTTGGTTCGGGGAATATCTGCTTGGGCATTTTTCATCGGCGGTGGATGAAGGGCAGGAAGGGGCGCTGGACTATGAGTTGGAATATATCTACGCAGGCAAATCCAGCGACAAGGCAAACCTGGAAGCCGTAGTCAAAAAATTGCTCCTGATGCGGTTTGCCGTTAATTATATGTACGTAAAGAGCAGCGCCGCAAAAAAGGGGGAGGCGGAAGCCCTTGCGCTGACCCTTTGCTCCTTGTTGGCCGTCCCGCAGATCGAGCAGGCGGTGACGCAGGTGATTTTGCTGGCGTGGGCTTACGGAGAGTCGATCGTGGATTTACGCGCGCTGCTGAAAGGAAATAAAGTCCCGTTGACGAAAGATGACGCAAGCTGGCAGTTATCGCTGTCCGGATTGATGACGCTAAACGAAAGCGGGAGCATCAACGACGGGATGGACAGCAAAAACGGGCTGGGGTATGAGGAATATATGCGGATCCTGCTGTTTTTGGGGAAGAAAAAAAAGCTCCGGCTACGGACGATGGATTTGGTGGAAAAAAACCTGCAGATGGTTTACGGCCAGGATTTTTTCCGGATGGACGCGTGCGTCAGCAAGATCGAATGGTCCAGTACCTGCTCGTTCCGGCGGGGCATCCAGTACCAGTTCCAGACATATTTCGGGTATCAATAGCAAGATAGGGCGGGGCATCCGGGAGGCGGAAACAGGTGTCTTTTTGGGTTTTTCCTGATAATGATCATCTTGAAACAAACCCATTCAAAACAAAAAATATTTGGAAAGGAGAACGATTCGTATGACATGGCAAGGGAAATTCCCCTCTCTCTCATCTCACAAAGGAAAACCTGAAAAGGCATCTGTTTTCGCTTCCCGGAAAGCAAGCATTACGATTGAGGCGGCTATGGCGGTGCCATTGTTTTTCCTGGCGGCCGTCTGTTTGTTTTACTTGATGGAAATGATGGTTGTAAGTACGGCGATCCGCTCCGGCCTGCAGTATGCGGGGAAAATGACGGCGCAGGAAAGCTGTGGGACTTCCACGCTGCTCCCCTCGCAGGTGGAAGCCTGGATGGTCGATGCCATCGGGGCGGACAGGCTGGAACGGAGCATCGTGGAGGGCGGGAGCAGCGGCCTTTCCTGCAGCGGATCGTACTTGTCAATGAAAACGGGGATTGGGGAAATCGCGGTAGCATACAAAATCCGTATCCCGGTACGCATCTTTCGTATTTCCTCCATTTCGCGGGAAGACAGCCTGAGGATCAAAGCATGGACAGGATACGAGAAAGGGCTTTTCAATTCAGAAGAAGATGAGATCGTCTATGTGACGGAAACCGGGATCGTCTACCACAAGGATTATCACTGCACCCATCTCGAACTGTCCATCCATATGGCGGAGCGTGATTTGGTGGACGGGCTGAGGAATACTTCCGGGGAAAAGTACCACGCCTGCGAAAAATGCGGCGGAGGATCCGGATCCGGGGTCTATATCACGGATAACGGGAACCGCTATCACTCTTCCCTTACATGAAGCGGGCTGAAGCGGACCGTGTACGCGGTGCCTGTTTCAGAGCTGGCGGGGAAGCCGGCATGTTCGAAGTGTGGGAAGTAGCCTGGAGGATACGGCTTGGGGTGATTGATGGGAAACGGCGGCAATACGGCGTTTCCTTATAAAAAAGACGGATCATGGAGGAAAAAGAAATGCGGGAAGCACATATAGCAGCATTGGCGATACTTTTTTTTATGGCATTTTGGGATTTCCTGCACCGGAAGCTCCCATTATGGCTGCTTTTGGGGTCTTGTGCAGGCGCGGTTTTGTATCAGGTTTGTTTCCGGGCGCTGGATTTTTATCTGATCGCGGGCGGGGCGGCTGTGGGGATCCTGTTTCTTGCGGTCAGCAAAATGACAGGGGAAGGGTTTGGGTATGGCGACAGTATAGGCATTTTTGTTTTGGGGTTATTTTTAGGGCTGTGGAATACGATTGAAGTTTTATGCTTTGCGTTTTTTGGGCTGATGGCAGGCGCGGTATGGGTTTTGGCTGTGAAAAAAATGTCACGGAAAGCGGCTGTGCCGTTCTATCCATTTTTAACGCTGGGGTATGCATTGTGGCTGTGGATGGAGATGTAGAAAAAATGAATACATTAATAATAGGAAGAAAGTGGCTGAAAGCCAGTATGACGGTAGAGATGTCATATCTGATGCCAATCGTTTTATTTTTAATGATGGATTGTATTTTTGTGTCATTTTATTTTCATGACCGGAATATAATATCAGGAGCGGCCTATGAAACAGCCGTTGTAGGAAGCACGAAGATGAGGAAGGGGACGGCTGTCACCCCGGAAGAATTACAGGAGTTGTATCAGGAACGGATACATGGGAAGTGTATCTTTTTTTCCGGGACGAGCGCGGATATTGCGGTTGGGGAGGAAGAAATCCGGGTATCCGTAACGGCAAGGAAAGGCCGGCTTTCAACTTCTGTCGAAAAAAAGGCGGCAGTGACAGAACCGGAAAAGAAAATCAGGAAGATCAGGAGGCTGAAAGAGATTATCAATGGAGCGGAAAATAACGATTGAAGAATCCGGAAGTTACCGGGAAGACTATCAGATGCGGATGCTGCTGGAAAACCGCATACCGGGGCTTCTTCCCGTCAAAGGCAGAGGCGTGGATGACCGGAGATGCTACGATTACGACGTGAGTGGGAAAATATCCATGAAAGCCATGTTTGAGCGGGGGAAAATAGAGAGCCGGGATTTAAAAGAATTTCTTGTGCAGCTCCAGGAGGTTTTGGGGGAAGTGAAGCGGTATCTGCTGAATATCCATTGCGTCCTGCTGGATACGGAGTATATTTATTATGAAGACGGGCGGTACTTTTTTTGCTACTACCCTCCGGAGGCAAAGGATTTCTGGGTGCAGTTCCACGTACTCACGGAATATTTTGTGAAACAGGCGGATTACGACGACAAGGACTGCGTCCAGATGGTTTTCCTATTACATAAAGAAACGATGAAGCAAAATTACAGCCTGGAAAAAATTGTGGACGGATGCGTCGGGATTACACAGAAGGACGAAGGGAAGGAAGAGGAGGAAGAAGAAAAAACCCTTTACGATACAAGGCAGCACGACTGGATCCATGAACAGAAGGAGGGCAGCAGGATCATGGAAGAAACCGACCGCATGTGGAAACCCGTACAGAGATTTTTGCGGCGGCATAAAAAATCAAAATGGGGCGACTGGGATGGCCTGGATCTGGAGGCGTGACCCAGTATTTCACCAATGACTTCACGTCAATATTCCGTTCAATGCACCGGGTTGCAAATGTGTGCCGGAGCACATGGAAATGGACATAACGGATCCCGTACTGTTGCGGCGGCCAAAACCGCATAGAGTTTGGCAATGATGGGAATATCCTTTTCTCACGGAATGCCCGGTAAATGGGCATTCCTGGCTGCGAATAGCAACAGCCCCTCCGGCGCTTCCTTGCCGTGAAAAAATGATTGTTATTTTCTATCGTTATGATATAATGAAATCAGTTTTATACCCTTTTGCAAGTCAAGAACGCGGGGTTCTGCGCAGGATTTTTGTGAAAGCGCGGGGCATTCCCAGGCAGGGGAATCAAAGGGCCCATGGCATGGCGGGAGGTATGGGGGCATGAAGGAAGACGAATTGACGAGGAAGCGTGGCAATATAGGCACGTTTATCATACGGGTGACGCACCAGCAAAACAGCACCTGGCAAGGGGTTGTGACGTGGTCGGAAAAAAACATGAGCGTCCCGTTCAAGTCTGTCCTGGAATTGCTCAAGCTGATGGACAGCGTGATCAATGAAGACGGGAAAGCCGCATCACTGAAGAAACCTATATTTCCTGTACAGGGGGAATAGAACCGCAATAATCCGCAAAACAAAAAGGATAGGAACGGATTTAAAAACGGAACCGGAAGCTAGGTGCAGTAATGAAAAAAGATATAGTAAAAGTGCGGATGCTTGGTAATTTTTTTGCCTTTTATGGTGGAAAAGATTTGTTATCTAGAATTGGCAAGAATACTCAGTTTGCTGGCCTGATGCAACTTTTGTGGTATTACCGCGAAAAAGGAGTGGACAGGCGGCTTCTGATGGAAGCGCTGATGGATGGCAGGGAACCGCAGGATGCCGCCCACGCCTTGCAGTGTTCGCTCTATAATGCGAAAAGAAAACTGAGGGATATGGGGCTTCCGGAGTGCGATTATATTATAAAGAAAAAAGGCAGATATTTCTGGAACTTTAAAATTCCAGTGGAGACAGACGTTGATGCGTTTGACAGCCTGATAAAAAAAGCTTCGGAAGAGACGGGCCGTGAAGAAAAGCGCCGGCTGCTGCTGGAGGTCTGCTACCTGTACCAGGGAGATTTTCTAAACGGTTGCCTGGGTGGTCTTTGGATCGTATCCGTGGCACGGGAATACCGGGAGAATTTCCGGCGGTGTGTGGAAGAAACCGCCGCCATCCTGAGAGAGGACAAAAATTACCAGGAACTTTGGAAGTTGGGCGAACATGCCGCCCGCGTGGATATAGGTTCGGAATGGGAAGAGCTGTCCATGGAAGCGCTCTATATGCTCGGAAAAGTAGAGGAAGGGCAGAAGCTATATGCGAAAACGGTAGATCTGTACCGGAAAGAGTGCGGTGCGTCCCCATCGCCCAAGCTGAAGATGTACCTGAGCAAAATGGACAATCAAAAAACATATAAATACCGGATGCTGGATGAAATCCAGGAAAGCCTGGAAGAGGCGGAGGCGGAAGGAGGGTACGTCTGTTCCCCCTCTGCTTTCCAAAATGTTTACCAGATCATACAGCGCATATCAGAGCGGGGGGGGCAGTCGGTCTGCCTGATGGCGTGTACGCTTTTGGACGAAAAAGACAGGCAGGTAAGGGACGAGAAAGCATTGGATGAAGTATCGGATGATGTCTGCGCTGTCCTCCGGCATTCTGTGAGGCATAGCGATACCATCAGCCGTTATGGGCTGGATATTTACCTTGTACTTTTGGTCAATATCTGCCTGGAGGACTGTGAGATTATCCAACAGCGCATCAATGAAGGGCTCCGGGAGAAAAATATTTCTTTCCATGTCAGTTATAGCATGGCCAATCTTATACCCCAGCGGGATATCTATGCCTAAACTTCTACGCGCCGCATCGGTCTGCCCTGTCCCTTTTGGCAATTGCATTGTGGCGGGGAACGTGTTATAGTCAGTAA
>CAZYVA010000005.1:0-3962 GCA_964650695.1 uncultured Dorea sp.
CGGCGGGTTGGTCACCTGGGCAAACATCTGCTTAAAATATCCGAACAACGACTGCCGACGCTCTGACAGGGCCGCCAACGGGACATCAATGCCCATCGCGGAGATGCTCTCTGCCCCTTTCACTGCCATCGGCAGGATGTTCGTGCGGACGTCCTCATAAGAATACCCAAAAGCCTTTTGAAGCCTTTGGCACTCTTCTTCCGTATAGGATTCCACCGCCATATTTGGGATTGGAATGTCCTTCAGCTCGATCAGTTCGCTGTCCAGCCACTCCCCATAAGGCTGCCGGTCCGCATAGCGGTTTTTCAACTCCTGGTCATCGATCACGCGTCCTTCTGTCATGTCCACCAGCAGCATCTTCCCTGGATGCAAGCGTTCTTTTTTTACGATCTTCGCCGGGTCTTCTTCCAGCACGCCTACTTCTGACGAAAGAATCAGCGTATCGTCCTCCATGATATAATACCGGGATGGGCGCAGCCCGTTACGGTCCAGGACCGCGCCCATGCAGTCCCCGTCCAGGAAAAGGATAGAGGCCGGCCCATCCCACGGCTCCATCATAGTCGCGTAATACTGGTAAAAATCCTTCTGGTTCTGCGGCATGCTCCGGTTATTCGCCCACGGCTCCGGGATCGTCACCATGACCGCAAGCGGCAGCTCCATCCCGCTCATCACCATGAATTCCAGCGTATTGTCCAACATAGCAGAATCAGACCCGGACGTATCCACCGCCGGAAGGACCTTTAGCATTTCCCCTTTTAGGTACGCGGATTCCATCGTCTCTTCCCTTGCACGCATTTTATCCACATTCCCGTGTATCGTATTGATTTCCCCGTTATGCACGATGAACCGGTTTGGATGGGCGCGCTCCCAGCTTGGATTGGTATTGGTGCTGAAGCGGGAATGCACAACCGCAGCCGCAGATTCATAATCCGCGTCCTGCAGATCCTCAAAAAACATCCGAAGCTGCCCTACGAGGAACATTCCTTTATAAACAATCGTCCTGCTCGAAAGAGAGCATACATATGTATCATTGCTCTGTTCAAAGATTTTGCGTACCACATACAGCCGCCGGTCAAATTCCAGACCTTTCGCCGTATTCTGCGGACGCCGGATCAGCGCCTGCTCTATACATGGCATACATTCAAGAGCTTTCCGCCCCAGTATCTCCTCATGCACAGGAACTTTCCGCCAGCCAAGGAATTCCAGATCCTCTTTCTGCGTGATGACCTCAAACAGGCGCTTCGCCTGATTGCGCTTGAGTTCATCCTGCGGGAAAAAGAACATCCCAACGCCGTAATCGCGCTCGGATCCCAGTTCAATCCCCAAAGGCCCGCATACTTTTTTAAAAAAACGATGGGAAATCTGCGTCAGGATCCCTACGCCGTCCCCGGTTTCCCCCTGCGCGTCCTTTCCCGCCCGGTGTTCCAGGTTTTCCACAATCTCTAATGCGTTTTCTATCGTTTTATGGCTTTTCTTCCCCTTAATATTGACCACCGCGCCAATCCCGCAGTTGTCATGCTCAAATTCCGGCCGGTACAGCCCCTGCTGCTCCCATTCGCCCATGCGTCGTCGCCCCCTTTTACAAAAAAAGCCAAAGGAAACCTTTTTGTCGCCTTTGACTTTTCCACTATATCATAGAATCAGATTTTCCGCAACTATAACGGCTCTGTTGTCACTCATCTTCTCACGGGATGCCCGATAAATGGACATTCCTGACCGTGGGTAGTGGCTATTTTGCAACATCCTTCATGCTGAACGAAAACCTTCCCATCTTATCTTTCCCAAGGCAGACGACCTTGACCTTATCGCCCAGCGTCAGCACATCCTCCACCCGGTTGACCCTTGATTTAGAAAGCCTGGAAATATGCACCAGCCCTTCTTTCCCCGGTGCAAACTCCAGAAAGGCGCCGAACTCTTTGATGCTGACAACCTTTCCTTCCAGGACCTGCCCAGCCTCAAAATCCGTCACAATAATGTAAATCAGCCTCCTCGCCTCATCCATCATTTCCGTGTCCGTCCCGCAGATAGACACCGCGCCGTCGTCCGTAATATCAATCTTAACGCCCGTCTGCTCGATAATCGCATTGATCGTCTTCCCGCGCTGCCCAACAACATCCCCAATTTTCTGTGGGTCGATCATCATCTGGATAATCTTTGGGGCATACTCCCCAATCTCCGGGCGAGGCTCAGCGATTGCCTTGGCCATCACTTCGTTCAGGATGTAGGTCCTTGCTTTTTTCGTCGCCGCGATCGCTTCCACAATAATGGCCTTTGTCAGCCCGTGGATTTTGATATCCATCTGGATGGCCGTGATCCCTTTATGGGTGCCTGCCACCTTAAAGTCCATGTCACCGAAGAAATCTTCCAGCCCCTGGATATCCGTCAATACAACATAGTCATCATCCGTCTCTCCGGTCACCAGACCTGCGGAAATCCCTGCGACCGCTGCTTTTACCGGAACACCAGCAGCCATCAAGGACATAGAGGATGCGCACACGCTTGCCTGTGAAGTGGATCCGTTGGACTCAAAGGTCTCTGATACGGTACGGATGGCATAAGGGAATTCAGACTCACTGGGGAGTACCGGGAGCAGCGCGCGCTCTGCCAACGCCCCATGGCCGATCTCCCGGCGCCCCGGCCCTCTGGATGGCCTCGTTTCCCCCACGGAATAGGATGGGAAATTATAATGGTGCATATACCTCTTGGACGTCTCCGACTCATCCAAGCCGTCCAGCCTCTGTGCATCCGCCAGCGGAGCCAGCGTTGTAATCGTGCAAATCTGCGTCTGTCCCCTTGTGAACATCGCGGAACCGTGTACCCTTGGGATCAGATCCACCTCCGCCGCCAGCGGGCGGATCTCGTCAATCGCCCTCCCATCCGGACGCTTATGGTCTTTCAAGATCATCTTACGTACCGTTTTCTTCTGATACTGGTAAACCGCATCGCCCAGGACAGGGAGCCATTCTTCATTTTCCGCAAATGCTTCCTCCAGTTTTTCCGTGATTTGGCGGATATTTTCTTCCCTGGTCTGTTTGTCATCCGTGAATACCGCCTCTTCCATCGCTTCCGGCGGGACAATCTCCTTGATCGCCTCCATCAGCTCCTCCGGCACCGAATACCTTTCATACGTGTGCTTTTCCTTGCCGCACTCCGCGACAATCGTTTCAATAAAGGAAATCACTTCCTGGTTCAATTCATGGGCGGCAAATATTGCGTCGATCATCCGGCTCTCCGGCACTTCATTGGCCCCGGCCTCAATCATGATGACTTTTTCCTTCGTGGAGGCAACCGTCAGGGCAAGGTCAGAAGCTTCTCTCTGCGCTGCCGTCGGGTTGAAAACAAATTTCCCGTCCACCAGCCCTACCTGCGTCATAGAAATCGGCCCGTCAAACGGGATGTCCGAAATCGTAGCCGCAATCGCCGACCCTAGCATAGCCGTCAGTTCCGGCGCGCAGTCCTGATCCACGGACAATACCAGGTTTTCCAGCGTTACATCATTCCGATAATCCTTCGGGAACAGCGGGCGCATCGGGCGGTCGATCACACGGCAAGTCAAAACCGCGTTTTCCGACGCTTTCCCTTCCCGCTTATTAAAGCCTCCCGGAATCTTTCCGACCGAGTACATCCTTTCATTATACTCTACGCTGAGAGGAAAAAAGTCGATCCCCTCCCTCGGCTTTGCAGACGCGGTTGCCGTACTGAGCACCGTTGTGTCGCCATAGTGCATCAGCGCCGCTCCATTCGCCTGTTTCGCGACTCTGCCAATATCCACCCGCAAAGGTCTTCCCGCTAATTCCATTTCATATGTCTTGTACATAGTCTCCTCCTTTTTCATTCACACTCTGACTATGCGCCAGGACCACCGAAACTACTGAAAAATACACTTGGGTTCCCGTCGGTAACTTGCAGCGCTAAGCCTTCCCGCGCCCTGTCGGGCGCGACAAGGCAAGTTTCATAGTAAA
>CAZYVA010000005.1:4062-42234 GCA_964650695.1 uncultured Dorea sp.
CTAAGCCTTCCCGCGCCCTGTCGGGCGCGACAAGGCAAGTTTCATAGTAAATGTACTTTTCAGTGGTCTCGTGTGAAAGCCTGACCCATAATCTTATATAGTCTAACATAAACCTTCTTAAAATTCTACTTTATTTTTCATATTTAGGTAAATATCTGTTATTGCCATTTTTTATCGACTGTGCTATATTGCATGTGTGGCGTTTTCTGTCGGCATGTTGCTATTCACAGCCGCTCCACCCACATTCATAAAAACCGGAGGCGGGATATGATTGAAGTGTGGAAGATCACCATTCCAAAACTGACCGGGAATCATGAGCGCAACGCATATATTTACCTGCCTGGACAGTATTTTTACGACAAGGGAGCCCGTTTCCCTGTGCTGTATATGTTTGACGGGCACAACCTGTTTTTTGATTCCCATGCCACCTACGGCAAGTCGTGGGGGCTGAAAGAATATATGGATGACACCGGAATCCCTTTCATCATCGTCGGGATTGAGTGCAATCACGACCCGGACAACGGAAGGCTTTCCGAATACTCCCCTTATGATTTTACCTGGAATTCCTCCGGGACGGTAACGGGGAAGGGGAAAACCACGATGGATTGGTTCGCCTACTCCCTGAAGCCCAAAATCGACAAAGATTACCGGACGCTTCCCGGCCGGGAATATACGTTTATCGCCGGAAGTTCCATGGGTGGGCTGATGAGTGTCTACGCCTTGCTCAAGTACAGCCATGTTTACAGCCGGGCAGCCGCGCTTTCCCCTTCTTTATGGGTAGATCCAAAGGCTATGGGGAACCTGATCCGGACAGCGCCGCTTGCGGGTCCCGCAATCCTGTATATGGATTACGGATCTGAGGAAATCAAAAACCACGCGGGGATATTGAAGAAATACAACCAAGCTGTAAAGTCCCTCTCCAAACGGGGTATTTTTTTAACCAGCCGTATCGTACCTGGAGGCACACACTGCGAGGCAAGCTGGGAAAGGCAGCTCCCCTTTGTCATGGAGACTTTGTCATACGGCCTTTTCGACGACTATAAAAACGCAAAGCCGGACTTCGCTGCGGATGATGCCGCAGACGACGTATTCTACAAGCAGAGTGTGAAAATCGGTTAAAGAACCGGTCTGGTAGCAGGAAACACCAGGCAAATAACCTGTGTGGACCGTGCAGGAGCCATCCACGCAGAAAAGAGGAAAAAAAGAACAGGAAAAGAAAAGAAAATGGAAGTGCAGTATTTGAAAGACTACAGCCCCGCCCTTGGCAGGGATATGGAATGTAAGGTTTACGGGTATGCCGGCCGTCCGGTATTGTATATCCCGTGCCAGGACGGACGTTTTTTTGATTTTGAGAATTTCCACATGGCGGATGTATGGGCGCCATGGATTGAATCCGGACAAATCATGGTATTCTCCATTGACACAATCGATTCGGAAACCTGGTCCAACAAAAGCGGGGATCCACGCTGGCGCATTGAGCGTCACGAGCAATGGGTCAAATATATCACAGATGAGCTTGCGCCCTTTATCCAGGCGGCGGCAACAGATTGTAACCAATGGGAACAGCCCCCTGGCATCCTCCCATTTGGATGTAGCCTTGGCGCGACCCACGCAACGAACCTGTTCCTTCGCCGCCCGGATTTATTTGACGGACTTTTAGCACTGAGCGGCATTTATACTGCTGAGTATGGGTTCGGCTCTTACATGGACGACCTGGTTTATTTAAACTCTCCCGTCCATTACATGGCAAATCTGCCCGCAGACCACCCTTACATCCAGATGTACAATGAGCGCAAGGCGGTCATCTGCGTGGGCCAGGGCCCTTGGGAAATCCCGGATGCAACAAGAACGCTGCACCATATTTTCCTGGAAAAAGGAATCCACATCTGGGTAGACTACTGGGGTTATGACTGCGCCCACGATTGGGACTGGTGGTACAAGCAAGTCGTGTATTTTGTACCGTATCTGCTGGAAGAATAAAAGCCATATACACAAAGGAGAAAACGCTATGAAAAACCTGATTTTTATTTCCCCTAATTTCCCGACAAATTACTGGCAATTCTGCAATGAGGCGAAAAAAAACGGCATGAATGTCTTAGGGATCGGCGATGCCGTGTATGACGGCCTGCCTGATCCTCTGAAGGGCAGCCTGAATGAATACTACAAGGTGAATAGCCTGGAAAATTACGATGAGGTGTACCGCGCCGTTGCTTTCTTTATTTTCAAGTATGGGCGGATTGACTGGCTGGAATCCAACAATGAATACTGGCTGGAACAAGACGCCAGGCTGCGCACGGATTTCCACATCACCAGCGGTTTCCAGACAAGCGACATCCCACGTATCAAATACAAATCAAAAATGAAAGAATTCTACGCAAAAGCCGGGATCCCGGCCGCGCGTTACCATTTAGTGGATGACATTGAAAGCTGCCGGAGATTTATCAGGGAAGCCGGCTATCCGGTCATCGTTAAGCCGGACAATGGCGTAGGCGCTTCCGACACCCATCAAATCGATAATGAGAAAGAGTTGGAGGGATTTTTTGCGTCCAGGGCTCCGGGTGTCGCTTATATTATGGAAGAGTTTGTCGATGCGGAGGTCAACTCTTATGACGCTATCATCGATTCCCATGGGGAACCTATGTTTGAAACCGGAAATGTGACGCCCAATTCCATCATGGACATTGTAAACAATTCCGACAATTCCATTTATTATATTGTAAAGACGCTTTCCGACGACGTCCAAAAAGCCGGCCGCGCTGCCGTAAAAAGCTTTGGTGTAAAAAGCCGTTTTATTCATTTTGAGTTTTTCCGCCTTTTAAAGGATCATGAAAAGCTTGGTAAAAAAGGGGACGTCGTCGCGTTGGAGGTAAACATGCGCCCGTGCGGCGGATTTACCCCGGATATGATTAATTTTGGGCATAATACCAATGTATACAAAATTTGGGCGGATATGGTCTGCTTTGACAAATCAACAATGCCAAAAGGCGAGGATGCGTATTGTGCTTACGCCGGGCGCCGGGACGGGAAAAAGTTTGTCCTGGGCCATGAGGATATTATGGGAAAATACGCGGAGGGTATGCGGATGACCGGCCGTATCCCGGATGTTTTATCAGACGCCATGGGCAACCAGATGTACATCTGCACATTCCCGTCCAAAGAAAATATGGATCAGTTTTACGAAGAGATCTTGCAATGCCATGAATAAAGGAATAAGCTGCGCGGCAGCGGCTGGCAGCTTTTCTGTGCATCATCACGTAACAGGAGGGGAAAGCGTTGAAAATCCTAATTGCAGGCGATGGTAAAGTGGGTGCGACCCTTACCCGCCAGTTATCCAGTGCAGGGTATGATATTACCCTGATTGATTCCAAGGAAAATGTACTGGAAACTTCCCTTGAGCGCTATGACATCCTGGCGATCCGGGGAAACTGCGCTTCTATGTCTGTATTGCTGGAGGCGGGCGTGAAGGAGGCGGATCTGCTCATTGCGGCAACCAGCGCTGATGAGGTCAATCTTTTGTGCTGCATGACCGCCCACAAGCTGAATCCGAAAATCCATACGATTTCCCGCATCCGCAACCCGGAATATACCGACCAAATTTATCAGATGCGGGACTCGTTTGCTTTATCCCTCATTGTAAATCCTGAGCTGCAGGCTGCAAGAGAGATGGATTACCTGTTAAAATACCCTGGTTTCCTCCAGCGCGATACGTTTGCCAAGGGCCGTGTGGAAATCGTAGAACTGAAAGTAAAACCAGACAGCAAGCTCTGCAACCTGGCTTTAACTGACCTTTACGATATCGTCAACTGCAAAGTACTCGTCTGCATCGTGAAGCGGAACGGGCAGGCTGTTGCGCCGGATGGTAATTTTGTTTTAAAAGAAGGCGACAAAATCTACGTGACCGCCCAGAGCAATAACCTGACTTTATTATTGAAGAACCTTGGCATCCTGACCCACCGGGTAAGACGTGTCATCATCTGCGGCGGCGGCAGGGTCAGCTACTATCTGGCCCTGATTTTGTTAAAGAGCGGCATCACGGTCCAAATCATTGAGCAGGACGGGGAAAGATGCGGCCGGCTTGCCAGCCAGCTTCCAAATGCCTGCATCGTCCACGGCGATGCAAGTGACCAGCAGCTTTTGCTGAATGAGGGGATCGAGGAATGCGACGCTGTCATTACCATGACTGGCCTGGATGAGTTAAATATGATCATCTCGCTATATGCCAACAGTCTTGGTGTACCGCAGGTTATCACAAAGGTGGGCCGCAGCGACTCCTCCAACAGCCTTTTGGATTCCCTGGATATCGGAAGCACAGTCAGCCCGAAGGAACTATGTGCCGCTACGATCGTCCGCTATGTACGTGCCATCGACAACCAGACCGGCGCCGCGCTTTCCGTCCACTCCATCGCAAACGGCCTGGTGGAAGCGATGGAATTCAAAGTCGAGGAAAAAACCCGTTACCGTGACACACCGTTAAAAGATGTGCGTCTGAAACGCAACATCCTGATTGTCTGTATCAACCACCGGTTCCGCCCGACCATCCCGGACGGTAATTCCGTATTTACCGCCGGGGATACTGTTATCATCGTCTCAACCGGCGATAGGGCCATTTACCAGCTAAACGATATTTTTGCGTGATTCCTGTTTAGGATCAGCACCTGATATTGATTACGATTCACAGTAATCGGCCAAGCCATATTTTCATAACCGAGGTTACAAGCCATGAACTATAAAATGATGGGACGGTTTATTTCCCAGATTCTTGCGATAGAAGCGATTTTTATGATTCCGGCGCTTATCATCAGTGCATACTGCCAGGAAATGAATGCAATCATTGGCTTTTTTGCAAGCCTATTTATTATTTTTCTGATTTCCGCCGTCCTGCATTGGACCTGCCGGACCAATAAGAAAGGCTTTTTTGCGAAGGAAGGGCTGGCATGCGTTGGGATTGGCTGGATTACTATGAGCCTTCTGGGCTGCCTCCCATTTTATATTTCAAAAGAAATCCCCAATTACCTGGATGCACTGTTTGAAATCGTTTCCGGGTTTACCACAACAGGGGCATCCATCCTGACAGACGTGGAAAGCCTCTCCAAAGGGATGCTCTACTGGCGGAGCTTCAGCCATTGGCTCGGCGGTATGGGCGTTCTTGTTTTTTTACTGGCAATTGCCCCTGTCAACGGAAAAAGCAGCGGCTTTACCATCCATCTGCTGCGTGCGGAAAGTCCCGGCCCTAATGTAGGGAAACTCGTCCCGAAAACACGTGACACCGCTAAGTATTTGTATTTCCTTTATATTTTTCTGACGCTTTTAAATATCATCTTCCTTTTTGCCGGGCATATTCCCCTGTTTGATGCTGTCTGCACAGCGTTGGGGACCGCCGGTACAGGAGGGTTTGGAATCCTAAATAGCAGCATGGCCGATTACAGCCCCTACATCCAAAATGTCTGTACGGTTTTTATGCTGCTGTTCGGTGTGAACTTTAGCTGTTATTACCTATTGATTTTGAGACAATTTAAAGCGGTATGGAAGGATGAAGAGCTTCGCTTTTACCTTGGCGTTGTGCTGGGAAGCATCCTCCTGATCATCTGGAATCTCCGGGGGTTCTATGACACATTGGGGGAAACCGTGCGGCACGCTGCCTTTCAAGTGGCAAGTATCATCACCACCACCGGATTCGCCACGACGGACTTCAACCTGTGGCCCAGCTTTTCCAAAGCGCTCCTTCTATGCCTGATGTGTATCGGCGCCTGTGCCGGAAGCACCGGAGGCGGCATCAAATGCGCGCGGATCCTGCTGCTGCTAAAGATTCTGCACCGGAACATCCGGAAAACTCTGCACCCGCAGAAAGTGGAAGTCATCCGAAGCCATGGCAATACGGTGGACGAACACATTTTAGACAATACCAACGCCTATCTCGCGGCATACTTTATCATCGTTATGTTAAGCTTTGTCCTGATTTCCCTGGACGGGCTTTCTGTCACAACGAATTTTTCCGCTGTGCTGGCATGTTTCAACAATATCGGGCCCGGTCTTGAAAAGGTCGGGCCGACGGCCAATTATTCCTGTTACAGTGCATTCTCCAAGCTGGTGCTGATCGGGGATATGCTTGCGGGGAGGCTGGAGATTTTCCCGATCCTGATTTTGGTTTCCAGGACGACCTGGAGGCACAGATAATGCTGTTGCTTCCGCGAAAGGTATGCGGCTTCCCGTCCGGGACAAAGGGGTAAATGAAGCGGCTTCATTCTTACAGGATTTTTTCCATGCCGACTTTTTGAGGGGCCAGCCCGCATTTTTCGTAGAATTTCAGGGCGCCGGGGTTGCAGGACCAGACATTCAGGGTGACATTATAGTATTGTTCTCTTCTGGCATAGTCTATTACGTATTCATAGAGGCGCTTCCCTATATGCTGTCCGCGGTGGTTTTCTTCCACGCAAAGGTCATCAATATAGAGGGTTTTGATGTCCGTCAGGATGTTGTCGTCCGGGTGCTGGATGTCAGCGCAGAAAGCATAGCCCAGAACACCTCCGTTTTCATCTACGGCGACAAAAATCGGTTTACGCTCATCCCGGATGATCCCCCGTAATTCTCCATCCGTGTATTTTTTTGCGTTCGCTTTGAATAAATCCGGCCTGCCGTTATGGTGTACCATCAATACCTGCCGCAGCAGACGGTTGATCCCATCCATATCCTTTTCCTGTGCCCTTCGAATGTCCATGCTAGATCCTTCTTTCTTCACAATTGATTTTAAAATAATGGCTATCCTTATTTACGATTTTGTCCGGCTTCGGGTGTGGCTATAGCGCAGGAACCGTCATAAAAGCGCCAGCAACCTTTTGATATCTTCGTCTGTCGTCGCCCAGCTTGTAGCAAAACGGACGGCCGTGTGTGCATCATCCGGTTTTTCCCATACGCCAAAGACCACCTTTTTTTGCAACGCTTCCATCTCTTCATTTTCCAGGAGCAAAAACTGTTGGTTCGTCGGGGACTCCCGGAAAAAATGGTATCCTTTCTCCAGGAAGCCCTGCTTCATCCGCTCCGCCATCTCGATCGCATTCCGGCTGATTTTTAAGTACAGCCCATCAGTAAATAAAACATCGAACTGCGTACCCAGAATCCAACCCTTTGCCAGAAGTCCGCCCTGCTGCTTCACAAGCGACAGAAAATGGGGCGGCATATTCCCTTTGGTAAAAACAATCGCTTCCCCGAAAAGCGCGCCCACCTTTGTCCCGCCAATATAGAAAATATCACAATACCTCGCCACATCCGCAAGCGTCACGTCCGTACCCTTCGCCGCCAGCCCGTACCCCAGCCTTGCGCCGTCCAAGTAAAGAGGGATCTGAAAGGTTTTGCAGACTTCAGACAAA
Organism: uncultured Dorea sp.; assembly: GCA_964650695.1. GTDB lineage: Bacteria > Bacillota > Clostridia > Lachnospirales > Lachnospiraceae > CAZYVA01. The sequence goes on from CAZYVA010000005.1 coordinate 11,427, forward strand.
TCGGCAAGCTCCTGATGGGTGTAAAGCGTCCCGTACTCGGTAGGGTGGGAAATATAAACCATACCAGGCGCTGCCATATGCTCACAGTTTCCATCCGAAAAATAACCGTCCAGGTATGCTTCCAGCTCCCTCGCGTCCATTTTCCCGTCATGCTCCGCAAGTTCGAGGACTTTATGGCCGGTATATTCAATCGCCCCCGCTTCATGCACGCTGACATGCCCGGAGCTTACCGCCACAACTCCTTCATATCTTCGCAGCACGGACGCCGCCACGATCGCATTCGCCTGTGTCCCGCCAGCCACAAAAAAAATCTGCGCCTCCGGGCACGCACAGGCCGCCTTGATTTTTTCCTTTGCGCTGGCGCAAAAAGGATCGTTTCCATAACCCGGCTGCTGGCAAAGGTTGATTTCCCGCAGCTTCTCCAATATTTTTTCATGTGCGCCTACCGTATAATCGCTTTCAAATGATAACATTTTCCTTCCTCCTCTTTTTTATCCTGGTTTTATCTGGAGCATCTCCGGATGGTCCCGCTCCCCTGGTACTCTGAAACATAAGGAACCAGCCATATCACCGGCCTATACGTCCGGCTACTGTGTGAGATAGTATTTATCATATCACCATCCGCGAAACGGTTCAATGGTGTTTAGATTCTTATTGCATCTCATTTTTCCAGGTGCTATACTGTCTTTATATCATGATATTGACGTAAAGGGGACTGAGGAATGGAAAAGAAAGCTGAACAAAAAAAAGGGGTATCTGCCCTTGATTTTTTCTGCATTGGCTTTGGTGCAATCGTTGGAGTCGGCTGGGCGGTTTCGATTAATAGCTGGATGAACAGCAGCGGCGGCCCGCTGCCTGCCGCAGCAGGTTATTTGGCAGCCATGGTTCTTATGGTGCCAATCGCGCTCTGTTATTGTGAATTGTGCACGATGCTTCCGGTATCCGGCGGCGGTATGGCGTATGCGTTCCGGGCATTCGGGGACCGTATCGCGTTCCTCTCCGGATGGGCGGCATTCGGAGCATTCATTACCATTATCCCGTGGGAAGCGATTTATGTTGTAGATATCCTGAGCATTGTTTTCCCGGTTTTAAAAGCCGGATCCCCGTTATATACTTTAGCGGGCGCGGATATTTATATCGGGCACATCCTTCTTGGCACTGCCATTTCCATCCTCCTTTATGTTATCAATAGAAAAGGTGTGGCCTCCTCCGCGTCTTTGCAAAAAATCCTTTGCCTGGCGTTGGTCGGCGCCGGCATCCTGGCGATGATCTGCGCCGCCCTCAAATTCGATATCGGCAATCTCCAGCCATTTTATGAAAATACGGGGACAGGCACGCACAATTCTTTTATTGGAGGCATGGCTTCCATCCTGGCGTCCGTACCCTTTTTTTTAGCAGGATTTGAGACGATTCCGCAAGGCATTGAAAGCGCAGGCGGCAATACGAAAGGCGTGGGAAAGACCGTAGTTGTGACGGTGGTTTTGTCCTGTTTGTTCTATGCGCTTTTACTGTTGACCCTGGGCGGCGCCCTTCCGTGGAAAAGATTTATCCGGTTTGCCAATCCCTCCGCCGCGCTTATGTTTAAAGAACTCTATCCGGGCAGCCTTGGCAATATACTGTATATATTGATCCTGATGGGGGCGGTCTGTGGGCTTCTGACAACATGGAATGGCTTCATGATGGCGTCATCCCAGATCCTCATGGCCATGGCAAAGGTCAGCATCGTGCCTTTCAGCCTTTCCAAACAGCATCCGGTTTATAAGACACCTGTAAATGCCCTAAAAGTCAGCCTTGCCGCATCGTTGGTCGGCCCATTTTTGGGGAGCGGCCTGATCGGCTCCCTGACCAGTTTCTCGGCGGCAGGCTATGTCGCGAGCTGGACGATCACAGCATTCTCCCTGATTATCCTGCGGAAAAAGGAACCGGCGCTGAAACGTCCTTATAAAATTCCGGGCGGGCTGCCGATGGCATGGTTTGCCGCGATCTGCATGACCGGGCTGTTTATCCTTCTATTTATACCCCACCAGCCGGTTTTCATGGGAGCCGCTGCAGTATTGATATTTGCGGCGTGGATGGCGGCAGGAGCGGTTCTTTATCTGATGGATTACCGCGCCAGGAAGCAATACTCTACCCTTACAAGGGCAACCTTCCTTTTCGCCAGCATGTCTGAATCCAACGCAACCATCCGCATGCCGGGGTTTGTAGACAGCTTTGAGGACGACTACAAAGTGATGTCCTTTGTCGTCCCTAAAGACGCCGATTATGCTGGTAAAACACTCCTTGAGCTTTATTGGGGGCGCCGTCAGAATGTATTCATCATCAAGATCGAAAGAAAAACAGAAATCATCCTCGTCCCAGGAGGAAGCACCCATGTATATTCCGGGGACCGTGTATTTGCCGTCGGCGTTGCAAAAGCGCTTGACCGTTTCCGCGATTACCAGGAGGTGGGAAGCAAGTATTCCGTAGGCTCACTGAAGGATTTCCTGGGCTACGGGGATACGGAAAAGCAGTCGCCTCTTAGCTGTATTGAATATAAAGTACTGCCGACCGATTCATTCTGTGACAAACTCATCCGCGAGTCAAGGATCCAGGATCGGTATCATTGCCTGATTGTTGGCCTAAAGACTCCTTACAGCAAGATCCTGGAGCTTCCAACCGCGGGCACATTGATCGAAGCAGATGATATCCTCTGGATGATGGGTTCGGAAGATGCCATCCATGATTTTGAAGAAATCTGCAGGCAGGAAGCACTTGAAAAAGGAGAGACGACAACAGGGCTTGATGTCTGATCCTCAAGCCCTGTCAAGCAGCCGTACTGCCTCATTCACGGTCTTCACCCCAACGATTTGGATCCCTTCTATATTTCCCACGGTTTTCCTGCTCACCTCCGGAATCACGCAGGTATGGAATCCCAGCTTCTTTGCCTCTGCCACGCGCTGCTCCGGCAGTGTGACTGCCCGCACCTCACCGCTCAGCCCAACTTCCCCAAAGACCATCATATCCTCCATGGCCGGTTTGTTTTTGTAGCTGGAGACAATCGCCAGCACGATCCCCAGATCCGCCGCTGGTTCACTCATACGGATCCCCCCGGCGATATTGACATAGGCATCATACTGGGACAGTGCAAGCCCCAGCCTTTTCTCCAGTACCGCTATCAGCAGGTTGACCCGGTTATAGTCAAACCCCGTTACCGTCCGACGCGGCACCGGGAAGCTGGTCCTGCATACTAACGACTGGATTTCCATCAGCATCGGCCGGGTCCCTTCCACCGCACAGGCCACTACTGACCCGGAGGCATGCTCCGGCTTTCCGCCGAGCATGAATTCAGACGGATTTTCCACTTCCTCTAGACCGGTTCTTTGCATCTCAAAGACACCGATCTCATTTGTTGATCCAAACCGGTTTTTCACTCCGCGCAAAATCCGGTAAGAAGCATGCCGATCCCCTTCAAAATAAAGCACCGTATCCACCATATGCTCCAACACCCTTGGCCCTGCAACCGTTCCTTCCTTGGTGACATGGCCAACGATAAAAACAGCAATGTTCAGCCCTTTGGCAAGCTGCATCAAAAGATTGGTAGACTCCCTCACCTGCGATACGCTTCCGGGCGCTGAGCCAATTTCTTCACTGTACATGGTCTGGATCGAGTCTATCACCGCCATCTCCGGCTTTTGATCCTCGATCACCTCTTTGATGATGTCCAAGCTGGTCTCACAAAACAAAAGCAGCGTGTCTGAAAAGTCCCCGATACGGTTTGCCCGCAGCTTAATCTGGCGCAGCGATTCTTCCCCGGAAATATACAACACTTTTTTCTTTTGTGCGGCAAGCTTCTGGCATACTTGCAAAAGCAGCGTGGATTTCCCGATCCCCGGATCGCCGCCCACCAGGACAAGGGAGCCCGGTACGATCCCCCCTCCCAGCACCCGGTCCAACTCCCGAAAACCCGTCCGGACTCTTTCTTCTTCACTGGTAGACACGCTGGACAATGGCACGGCCGCGCGGCATCCCGCTCCTTGCACAGGGACGCCTTTCTTCGGCGGCGCTTTCTCCTCCACAAAAGTATTCCATTCTTTGCACATCGGGCACTGCCCAAGCCATTTGCTCTCCTCATGCCCGCAATTCTGGCAGAAAAAAATACTTTTCTTTGTCTTCGCCATGTCCTTCTCCTATGATGCGCTTTATTTCTTAACCACTTTCACGGATACGCTTTTCCCTGGCTCCAATTCAAGGCTGACACTAAGCTTCCCGCTCAGGTTTGTATCCATATCGCCTGCTGAAACTCCGTCCACGATCACATTGTAACTGCTGTCTGCCTCCATCCCAAGGGTGATCTGCGCATCCTTCCGGCCAGACACCTGGAAACTCACTTCCTCTTCCGTATTAGAAAATCCGCTGACAACCGTCCCCGGAACCGATTCGTAGACAAACATCCCGTTTTTCTCAAGTTTTGTAATCCCGGAAAACGTCTTCACCTTATACTGATCCCCCTGAAATTCAAATCCATCCAGCTTTGTTTTTTTCTCCAGCGCGTCATTTCCAAAGCGGAGAGTCCCCACTTCCTCCACTTCAATCAGATTTTGTACCTCAGCCATTTGCTTTTCCTCCTTGAGATTGAATTTCCAAACCTTCGTTACGATTCACGGCCAAAGGGCTGCCAAAGCCCGGCAAGGCGCGGAAATTAAGCCTTCATAGTAAACTTTATTTGTTTTTTTGATAATGAAACGACAACCTCCGAATCCCTTTGCACTTTCCCGGAAAGCACCTCCTCCGCCAGTTTGTCCTCCAACAGGTTCTGCACTGCGCGCCTGAGAGGGCGCGCCCCGTATTTCTGGTCTGTCCCGGCCTCCACAATATAATTCTTCACCGGATCCCGTATCACAAGGCGGATATTGAGCTGTTCTTTTGCGCGCTTTACCACTTCCTTGCAAAGAAGGCTGGCAATCCTCTTCATCTCTGCCTTTTGAAGCGGGTGGAAAACTAAAATCTCATCGATCCGGTTGAGGAATTCCGGGCGGAAAATCAGCTTGACCTCTCCCATTACTTTGCTTTTCATGCGCTCATAATCCCCCGCCGCGTCCTCTTTCGTGTTGAAACCCAGCCTTTTGGGGTCAATAATAGACTTTGCCCCCGCATTGGATGTCATAATGATGACCGTGTTGCGGAAATCCACCTTCCTCCCTTGCGAATCCGTGATATGCCCGTCATCCAGCACCTGCAGCAAAATATTGAACACATCCGGATGTGCTTTTTCAATCTCGTCAAACAGTACCACAGAATAAGGATGCCTGCGGATCTGTTCGCTGAGCTGGCCGCCATCGTCATGCCCGATATATCCCGGCGGTGAGCCGATCATTTTTGCCACGCTGTGTTTTTCCATATATTCCGACATATCTACCCGGATCATCGCTTCCTCATTCCCAAACAAAGCTTCGGACAAGGCTTTCGATAATTCCGTCTTCCCTACTCCTGTCGGACCCAGGAACAAAAAAGAACCCGTCGGGCGTTTCGGGTCTTTTAACCCTACTCTCCCGCGCCGGACTGCCCGCGCGATTGCTGTGACGGCTTCCTCCTGCCCGATGACACGCTTATGCAGGGCCTTCTCCAGCTTATTCAGCCGTGCGCTCTCGGATTCTTTCAGCCTCTGTACCGGCACCTTGGACCACTGGGCTACCACCTGGGCAACCTCGTCTTCTGTCACCATGGCCCTTTCCCCCCTGCTGCGCCTCTCAAACCGCGCCTGCGCCTGGGAAAGCTTTTTCTCCGTCTCCTCCTGCTCACGGTGTATCATGGCCGCCTGCGCCATGTCTTGATTCCGGATAGCTTCTTCCAATTCCTCCTTCAGCTTTCCAAGAAGCTTTTCCAGCTCAAAAACAGCGGGCGGGGCTTCCAATCCCTTCATGCCGGCTTTCGCGCATGCCTCGTCCAGCACGTCCAACGCCTTATCCGGCAAAAACCGGTCGCTGATATACCGTTCCGACAGAAAAACCGCCGCACGCAAAGCATCCTCCTGTACCTCCACATGGTGGTGTGCCTCGTGTTTTTCCTTTAAACCCCGCAAAATCTCCAGGCATTCCTCCCTGGACGGCTCTTCCACCTCTATCGGCTGGAAGCGCCGTTCCAGCGCCGCATCCTTTTCAATATATTTCCGGTATTCCGTGACCGTCGTCGCCCCGATCAGCTGCATTTCCCCGCGTGACAGGGATGGCTTTAAGATATTGGAGGCATCCATGGATCCCTCCGCCCCGCCGGCCCCAATCATTGTATGCACTTCATCCAAAAACAAAACCACATCCCTGGAGGCTTTCACTTCCCGGATCAGCCCTTTCATCCGTTCTTCAAACTCCCCCCTGTACTTCGTCCCGGCTACCATGCCCGGAAGGTCAATGGTAAAAATCCGTTTTTCCTTCATATGCTCCGGGACAGCGCCGACAGCGATCCTTTGCGCCAGCCCTTCCACCACCGCCGTCTTCCCGACGCCCGGTTCCCCTACCAGGCAAGGGTTGTTCTTCGTCCTCCTGCTTAAAATCAGCATCAGCCGCTCCGTTTCTTTTTCGCGCCCGATGACCGGATCCAGTCTTCCATCTTGTGCCTCCCGCGTCAGATCTGTCCCGTACTGCTCCAGGATGCCAGGGCGCCTCCCGTGCCTTCCCTGCTGCATTTCCTCCTGGTATTCCCGGATATCCGTTCCGGAGACCTCCAGGATCTCCTGCATCATCTTCTGCAGATCCATATTCAGAGTCAACAGGATACGGGCGGCAACACAATCCACATCCCGGATCAGCATGAGAAGGATATGCTCTGTCCCAATCTTCTCACACCGCGCCCGTGCTGCTTCTTCCGCGCTTTCTTCAAGAATAAATTCCAGCCTCGGGCTAAGCTGCGGACTGCCCGCAAGGGCTACCGGGGCCGTAGGGGATACCAGTTCCTCCATCACCTTCAGGATCTGTTCCTCCTCTACCTGGCAATTTGCCAGCACCTGTCCCGCAACTCCGCGGTATACCCGCCGGAGACCGATCAAAAGGTGCTCCGTCCCCACATAAGGATGTTTAAGCTCTTTTGCTGTCTTTTTCGCTATCTTTAAGGCTTCTCCCGCCTGTTTTGTAAAATCCATAACCCACATTATTCCTTTCCATACTCATCAAAGATCTCATCTACCAGCGTATGCACGTCCTGCCTGGAAATGTTTTTACAACATCCCTTTGCAAGCGCCACGCTCAGGCACTGCTTCATCTGCAGAAGGGATTGAGCCTTATCCCCGTCGATCGCCACCACCGCGCCGCGCCTGCGGTCCAGATGCAAAAAACCCTCCTGCCTGAGGATATTGTATGCTTTATTAACCGTATGCATATTGATGCCGACCGTCTCCGCCAAATGCCGTACCGAAGGAAGCGTATCCCCTTCCCGGATCTCATTGGTGGCGATCCCCATAATAATCTGGTTTTGCAATTGGACATAAATCGCCTCGCTGCTTTGGAAGTCAATCTCAATATACATAAATCCACCTTATCTTCCGTATTATTGCTGCATTTCTGATTTCAAGAGAGATTATAAACTATTTTCCCTGTTTTGTCTATATGTTCTAATCCAAGTGGAACAATTTATATTTATATTTACTTTTCATAATCAGGAATGCCCATTTACCGGGCATTCCGTAAGAAAGTGATGCAAGAATGAGAGACGATTTTGCGAAGCAAACGACAAATAATCGCTCCTGATATAGAAAAAGCCAGGATTCCTGAAATGGTATAGGAACCCGGCTTTTTCAATCCTTCCAAACGTTGATGATGGATATAGCCACGATCAATGTGCCAAAATGTTTTCCAATTCCAAAAGCGCCTGTTTCCGGGCCATCCCTCCCGCGTATCCGGTCAAGCTTCCATTTGCCCCGATGACTCTGTGGCAGGGGACAAGGATTGAGATTGGGTTATGCCCGACCGCACCGCCGACCGACCGTGCCGAAACCCTTCCTGTCCCTTTCCGCTCTGCAAGCTGTTTCGCGATGCCGCCGTAAGTTACCGTCCGCCCATAAGGGATGCCACACAGGATTTCCCACACCTCGTTTTGGAAAGCTGTCCCTGTAAAATGAAGCGGAACCTGGAATCCCGGCTCTTTTCCCGAAAAATAAATACCCAGCCATTGCTTCGCCTGCCCAAATACAGGCAATTCCCGTTCCGTATGTTCCCGTCCCAAATGATACGCAAAATATTTTTGCCCCTCGAACCATAACCCGGTCAGCGCCTGTCCGTCAGACGCAAGCATCATACTGCCCAGCGGAGATGAGTATCGATTTGTATACTGCATGTCCTCTCCTTTAAAGCCTCGCCGCCGATCCCGACAGGATCGCCGTCTGGCTGTTCCCTTTATGGTAATAGTCCTCCCCCAGCCGCAAAATGTAGTAAGCCACCATGATTTTCACCCGGTTTTCATTGCACATAATATCGTACCCCAGAATATCCTTGATGGCATTCATTTTATAACTCAGCGTATTCTTATGGCAGTACAAGGCTTTGGATGTGTTCAGGATGCTACAGTCATGGTCGAAAAAGCAGTTCAGGATTTTTACATAGTCCGTCCCGTTCTTCTGGTCGTACCGGATAAGGTTCCCCAATACCTCTTCTACAAAATTCGGATAAATTTCCGCATTTCTCATATCCGCCAGGATTTTATACACCCCTAGTTCATCATAGCACAAAAGATTCTTGGGTATCGTCGTTTTTGTCAGCTCATACGCCGTGTACGCGTTTTCATAGGAGCGGTGGATGTCCTGGATCTGCTTTTCCACGGTTCCAATCCCGATATATACATTCGGATCATCGCTGCATATTTTCTGGAACTCACTTTTCAGCCGATCCATCAAATAGCCCGCTGTTAAAATGATCAGTCGTCCTTTTTCCTCGTAAAGCGCTGATTTGCGGATAACTTTCCGTACTGTGTCGTGAAGCTGCGCCAGTTTCCGGTTCCTGTTTTGCGCATCATAGGTGAAACAGCTTAAAATTGCGACCGCGTAGGACATATCCCGAAAAAACCCATTCATCTCAAAATGGTTCAGGTACTGATCTTCATCCTCTGGATAGTAAATCGCATGTTTCAAAGCCGCCACAAGGGTTGTCTCGTTTTGCTCATTTTGGATCAGGATTTCGGAAAATTTCCTCATGATATCTACAAACGGTGTTTCCCAGGTCGCGGAAAACAGCGGGAGCTGTATCTGGTTGCAATAGTTGATGATGTCCTTGGAGAATGTACGCCCGTGCTGCAAAGCCACGATCAGTCCCCTGGCATGGACGCGGTTGATTGAATCTACCAGCTCTTTCAGCCACGCTTCCGAAGCATAGTTCAAGCCCGTGTTGAATACCAGCTCATCCCCTCGCAGCAGCGAGGAAAACTCTGGCTCCTCCACCATATGCATCCAGCCAACCATTTTCCCGAAGCAACTGGTGGTTCGCAGGACTACATCATACTCTGTCCGCATCTGTTCATATAATACTCTCAATTCTACCGCCATAAAACCTCCACCTGGACGGCCGTATATCTCTGACAAAGCGGGTATCCATAGCTTCCCCGCTTCCTGTCCGTGGGTGCCTAACGCTTTACTCCCTTCCTATGGGCAAGAAGGGCTACTCTACATACATAGTATATCACGATTGTGCTCCAAGCACAATTATTGATTGATTTTATATCGCCAAAAAACATGGATAATACATTCTTAATGTGTTATATTGTTTATGGAATACAAAAATGCTGACAAGCAACCCCGAATTTTGTATTTCAGATTGCTGATTCTAAACTCCAGATGATAAGAGAACCCCAGATATTTCCTGGGGTTCTTGCATTGTGCGCCTGGCTTCTGCTGACAGTTTCCGCGCACGCCGCCCCTGTTTTTTTGTATCTGCCATTGCTTTTTTAACTTTTATTCTGCCTCTCCACCAAACGTTCCCCACAATAAATCCTGCGAAGCTTTGGTTTCTCGATCTTACCTGTCGCATTGCGCGGCACAGGGGCGAAAATATATTTCCTCGGACGCTTATAACGCGGCAGCTTATGGCAGAAATTCTCCAAATCCTCCTGCGTACACGTACAGCCTTCCTTTATCTCCACGATCGCCGCCGCAATCTCCCCCAGCCGCTTGTCCGGCAGGCCGATAACCGCCACATCCTTCACCGCCTCATGGGCGCGGATGTAGTCCTCAATCTGTACCGGGTACAGGTTTTCCCCGCCGCTGATGATGACGTCTTTCTTCCTGTCTACCAGAAAGAAAAAACCATCCTCATCCTGCCTCGCCATATCACCCGTATAAAGCCACCCGTCCTTCAGCGTCTCTGCCGTTGCCTTTTCATCATTATAATAGCAGGTCATCACGCCTGGCCCCTGTAAAATCAGTTCCCCTACGTCCCCCTGTTTGACATCCGTGCCATCCTCCCCGACAATCCGCGCTTTCCATCCATAGCCAGGAATTCCGATCGCGCCGATTTTATGGATATTCTCCACACCTAAATGCACCGCGCCAGGCCCGATCGACTCGCTCAGCCCATAATTCGTATCATACTGGTGATGCGGGAAATACTGTTTCCAACGTTTGATCAGGCTGGGCGGGACCGGCTGCGCCCCGATATGCATCAGCCTCCACTGGGCAAGTTCATAATCCTCAAGCTTTACCTCCCCTCGGTCCAACGCGTCCAAAAGATCCTGCGCCCACGGCACCAGGAGCCATACAATCGTGCATTTTTCCCTGGAAACCGCCTCCAGGATGTACGCCGGCTTTGTCCCTTTCAAAAGCACCGCTCTCCCTCCGGTCAGGAGGCTCCCAAACCAGTGCATCTTCGCCCCGGTATGATAAAGCGGCGGGATGCAAAGGAAAACGTCATCTTTTGTCTGCCCATGGTGGTTCTGCTCCACCCGGCAGGCATGCATCAGGCTCTCATGATTATGTAAAATCGCTTTTGGGAACCCCGTTGTCCCCGATGAAAAATAAATAACTGCGTCATCCTGGTCCGACAGACGGATTTCCGGCGGCTGCCCGGAACAATTCGCCGTCTGTTGCGCATAACTCTCCGCAAAAGAAGGACAGCCGTCCCCCACGAAAAAGATCAGGCGGTGCTTTGAGATGGAATCCACAACCTCCTCCACCCGCCCGATAAACTCCGGGCCAAACACCAGGACATCCGCCTCCGACAGGTCCAGGCAGTATTCAATCTCCTCCGCAGTATAACGGAAGTTCAACGGAACCGCCAACGCCCCGGTCTTCAGCACTCCGAAATAAATCGGGAGCCACTCCAGGCAGTTCATCAGAAGGATCGCGACCTTATCCCCCTTCCTCACTCCCCGGCTCAGCAAAAGATTGGCAAAACGGTTCGCCTTTTCATCGAATACGTTCCACGTGATTTCCCTCCGGTAGTGGACAAATGGCGTCGGCTCGATCAACTCATACTCTTTCCACGTAATGCGCCTGTCCTCCGGCTCCTGCGGGTTGATCTCCACCAGGCAGACGTCCTCGCCGTACCTCCGGCAGTTTTCCTCTAAAATCTCTGTGATTGGCATTATACTTTACCCCTTTAACGCATTTATCTATTGAAGCCCATTATACCATCACACGCTTACAGAAGTCAATGGATCTCTCTGTTTTCTATATCAAAAGCATAAATTATTTAGCAAAATGTCCTTTATTTTCTTTTATACTTATTATATAATTTCCCCATAGGCTGTTGCGTTCCTATGCAAACAGTTCCCGAAACAAAGGAGGATATCATGGCTAGATCAACAGAGGAAAACTATGGCGCTATCATCAAGAAGTTACGTCTTAAAATGAACTTGACGCAGGCGCAGGTTGCTGAAACGCTGGATGTGACCCCCGGATATATCAGCAACGTAGAGAACAACCGCACCGCAATGTCTTTGCGGATCTTAATTTATTACGCAAAGCTGATGGGCGTGTCCCTGGACTCCCTGGTAGGAAACCTGGAGCCGTCCTACCAGACCAATGCTTTGGACAATGAATTACTGGAAGTCATCAGCAAATACGATGATGACAGGAAGAAAAAACTGCTCCAGACATTAAAGATCTGGACATAAATCAAAGGAGGCCGATTATGATTATCCATTACAACGATCAGAAACTGGAGACATTTGAACACTTTAAGGGCGGGGAAAAGAGCATGGACGCAAAAATGTTTTTTGACGGCCAGAACCGGATCCTTTACGCCCAGCTTGAACCGGGCGCATCGATCGGTTTACATACCCACGAGACGAACAGCGAAATCATTTACCTGCTGGAGGGGACCGCGACAGTTCTGTACGATGGGGGACATGAAGAGCTTGCTGCCGGGAACGTGCATTACTGCCCAAAAGGACACAGCCATTCTTTAATCAATGAAAGCAACTCCACGATCCGCTTCTTTGCCGTAGTGCCGGAGCAATAAGAATATGAAAGATGCGGATAAAGGGAAAAAAACGGACGCGGCCAGGGCCGCCCCAGATCCGGAAGCGCTTTACCGGGAAACATTGGAGAGGGACGCGGACGTGAAGCGGAGACTGGCAGATGACATTTTCCGGGAAGCCTCTCCTCCCCCACAGCGCAGACAAAACCAAACCGCAAGCAGAAGAAAAACCCCGGAAAGCAAGGAAAGCAAAAAAGAAAAAGGGGATAAACCCGCCAAAAAAAGCAAAGGCACAAAAAAGAAAAAAAGCGTTCTGAGGCGTTTCTTCGGCATTCTGGGCGTTTTGTTTTTGCTGGCGCTTACTTGTGGGATCATCGGGGTATTCGGCGGCAACTACCTGTTCAAGAAAACAACCGGCTCCTCCATCCTGGATTGTGCCGTCGATGCGAAAAAAAAGGTGCTTGCAAGCACAGACGCAGACTTCGTGCTGAACAAAACCACCCGGATTTACAGCGAGAGCGGCGTCACGATCGCCAAGCTTGCGATGGGGGCAAAGGAAAACCATCTGGAATACCGGGAAATCCCGAAAAATGTGATCAATGCTTTTGTTGCCGTGGAAGACCGGTCTTTCTGGGAAAACCCAGGATTTGACATCAAGGGCATGGTGCGCGTCGTGCTGGACTATTTTATTTCCAGCGGGGATGAGGCACACGGAGCCAGCACCATTACCCAGCAGCTTGCCCGGATGGTATTTTTGTCCTCGGAAAAAAGCATGGAAAGAAAGGTAAGGGAAATTTTCATTGCTTATTATCTGACGGAGAAATATTCCAAAGAGCAGATTATGGAATATTATATCAACAACTGCTGCTTTGCCAACAATATTTACGGCATACGGGACGCAGCGCGCACATATTTTGATAAGGAAGTTTCCGAACTGACATTGTCGGAAGCGGCTTATTTATGCGCCATACCAAACCGCCCCCAGTATTACGATCCTCTGCAGGACAGCTCCCGGGCGCTGGAAAGGCGGGATAAAATCCTCAGCGATATGATGGATTGCGGGTTTATTTCCCAGGAGCAGTACGAAAAGGCAAAAGCGGAAGACATCGCCATCAGCCTGGACACCTCCTCGGAAGAGAAGATTTACAATTACCCTACGACCTACGCGGCCAACTGCGCCATTGAATATTTCATGGAACGGAACGGTTTCCAGTTCCGGTATCATTTTAAGACAAAAAAGGCATACAAAAAATACCAGGAGTCCTACGCAGAGATGTATGATGTGGCGGAACGGGAATTATATACCGGCGGTTACGAAATCCAAACGTCGTTGGATCTGGACGCCACAAAAGAATTACAGGCCATCCTGGATGACACGCTGGCATTTAACGATGAAACCGATGAGGATACAGGCATTTATGAATTGCAGGGAGCCATCACGGTCATCAACAATGATACTGGGAAAGTTACGGCTGTCGTGGGCGGGCGGAGCCAGAAAAAGACAAAAAACACCTATTCCTTAAACCGCGCTTTCCAGGTGACACGCCAGCCGGGGAGCACCATCAAGCCTTTGGCCGTGTACACCCCGGCCTTTGACAAAGGGCTTGCCACCCCGTCCACGGTTTTAAGGAACATAGACGTTTCGTATGCTTACGAACATCCCGACATGATCCAGAAACAACGCGGCAAGAGTGTCCGCCTGCGGTCGGCAGTCGAGCAGAGCCTGAACGGGTGCGCGCTGTATCTGTTTGACCAGGTCACACCCTCCGTAGGGCTGTCCTATCTGGAACAGATGGGATTTTCCCATATCGTCCCGGACGACTATTATTTAAGTTCCGGCCTTGGCGGGCTGACACACGGCACAAATACGGATGAAATGGCGAATGCATACTATACGCTTGAGCAGCACGGCAAGTATACGGATACGGACTGTATCCAATCCATCCTGGATTACAATGGCAATGAACTCTATGTATCCCCAGAGGAAAGAAAGGTATATAAAAAACAGTCGGCGGATACGATGACGGACATCCTGCAAGGAGTACTCATCCGAGGCACTGGCGCAAGCCTGCATTGGCAACAGGATTCCCATGGAATGACAGCCGCCGGAAAGACCGGTACGACCAACGATATGAAGGATGGCTGGTTTTGCGGGTATTCCCCCTACTATACCATTGCTGTATGGGTCGGACGGGACGATAATGAGAGAGTCTACAGCCTGTATGGAAGCACTTATCCGGGAACCATCTGGAAAGAATCCATGCTGATCATGAATGGGGACCGCTATACCGTAAACTTTGACCTTGAACCGATGACGGAAGATGATTGACGCAAGCCGGAGGACGTTATGAAAATCAATGTTGACCTTGGAAAAAACAGTTATCCGATTTATATTGAAAACCATATCCTGGAACGGGCGGGTGCGCTGGCCCATCCGCTGTTTTCGGGGAAACGGGTGATGGTTATTTCTGACAGACGCGTGTTTTCGCTGTACGGAAAGACGCTTCTCCAGTCCTTTTCCCCTTACTATACGTGCGCCCACTTGACGCTTCCCTGCGGGGAGCCGACGAAAAGTTTCCATTCCCTCCCGCAGATCTACAGCGCGCTTTTGCAGGCAGGGATTTCCAGAAGTGATCTGATCGTCGCGCTGGGCGGAGGCGTCATCGGGGATTTGGCAGGGTTTGCCGCCGCAAGCTTTCTGAGGGGCGTCAAGCTGATCCAGATCCCGACCTCTCTACTGGCGCAGGTGGACTCCTCTGTCGGAGGGAAAACAGCGGTAGACCTACCGGAAGGGAAAAATCTGGTAGGCGCGTTCTACCAACCGTCCATGGTACTCATTGACCCAACCGTCCTGGACAGCCTGGAAGAGCATTTCGTCCATGACGGCATGGGGGAAGTGATCAAATACGGATGTATCCAGGATAAAGAATTGTTTGAAAGGCTGGCGCGGTACGGTTCTTTTGAAAACATGAAGCCGGAGCTTGGCAAAGTCATCGCCTGCTGCGTCGATATCAAGCGCAGGATCGTGGAACAGGACCAGTTTGATACCGGCAAACGTATGCTTCTGAATTTCGGGCATACCTTGGCACACGCCATTGAGCAGCATTTCCAATATGAGCGGGAGAGCCACGGGGAAGCGGTCGCGATCGGCATGTACCAGATGACAAAAATCGCCGAGGAGGAAAGGCTGACGCCGGCCGGGACCGCCGCCAGGGTCAAAGAAGTCCTGGCCGCCTACGGGCTTCCCCATTCCTGCGGCCTTCCGGTAAAAGCACTGATGGACGCAATCGGGCGGGACAAAAAAAACCTGGGGAACCGCCTGAATATCGTATTATTGCATGAGATTGGGACAAGCTATGTTTATCCCACTTCCCTGGAATTTTTTTCCAAGTATGGGGAACGGGTAGTATAAAACAGAACAAGGACAGGAGGACAGCCAAAATGAAATTGGAAAACAAAACCGCCATCGTAACCGGGGCCGGGAAAGGCATCGGAAGGGAGGCCGCCCTTGCCATTGCCGCAGAAGGCGCGACGGTCATCGCGGTCGCCAGAACCCAGTCCAATCTGGATGAAACGGTAAGGCTGATAGAGGAAAAGGGAGGCAGGGCAGCTGCCATTTCCTGTGATTTGACCGTTGAGGCGAAGGTACGGTCCATGGTTGAAGAAATTGTGGGGAAATACGGCGTGATCGATATTTTAGTCAACAACGCGGGCGGCTATCCAAAGGAAATCTATGACAGCGTTGGGAAACAGGCCATCAAAATCTGGGAATGGACGGAAACGCAATGGGACCAGATTTTAAAAACGAACCTGAAGCCGCCTTTTTTCTGCATCAAATATATAGTCCCCGTCATGATCCGCCAGAAACATGGGGATATTGTCAGCGTTTCTTCACGGATGGGGCGTATCGCCTCCCAGATGGGCGGCTACGCCGTGGCTAAAGCTGGGATCGTCACTATGACAAAGACGACCGCTATCCAGACAAAAGAATACGGCATCAAGGTCAACGCGGTGGCGCCGGGCATGGTGGACACACCGGGGCAGCGCGAATATAACCATAATGTCGGGCAGGATGATGCGGTGATGGGGAGCGCAGCGTCCGTAGCAAAAGGGATCCTGTATCTGCTGACGGATGCCCCCGCAGAAATGACCGGACAAGTCCTCGACCTGTTTACAGCCTTATAAACCGTACGGGCTGGTTCTTTTATGGATGTGGACGAGGCAGTTGTGGATAGGAGCGTTTATTGTTTTTTTATATTTCATTCACATTTTTTTCTCAATTTAAACACATATTACTCACAGATTCCGTATATAATAATCATTGTTCAAGAAATTGAACAAATTCTTTTTCATAACTTTTTCCTCAGGACTGCACACCTCCCTAAGTTGCAGTCCTAAAAATTTTATAAATGGGGACGCTAAAAGGCGTTCCCATTTATAAAATTCCCTCTATGTAAGGTGCTTTAGCAATTCCACCATCGTCCTCCCATACACCGGATGCCGTTTGTACGGCGCAATCTCCGCCATTGGCTTTAAGACGAACGCCCGGTTGTGCATATCTGCATGTGGGATGCACAGATCATCCTCTCCCATTATCAAATCATCATAAAAAAGAATATCCAGATCCAAGGTCCTTGGCCCCCAATGGACTTTCCGCTCCCGGCCTGCCTGCTGCTCCAGCCCATGCAGGCAGTCCAGCAGTCCATAAGGCGTGAGCAGCGTATCCATCCGCAGCGCGCCATTCAAAAATTTGTCCTGCTCCACGCCCCCGTAAGCTTCCGTCTCAATCAGCCCGGATATTTTTTTGATCCGGCAGTCCTGCCGCTTCCCTAATGCTTCCCACGCATTTTCAATATAAGCCCTCCGATCCCCCATATTGGACCCTAGCGCAAGGAAAGCCTCGTGCCATTTCCGATGCACGGTCACGGATACCGTATTTACCGGAAGCCCGATCGGCGCCCATGGCTTCTGGATTTCCAAATCCACACAACGGATTTTGTCATCGAAAAGGAGCAGCGTCTCCGCCAAATGCTCCGCCGCCGCCTCTAAAAGCCGGTATGTGTTCCGCTCCATCTGTTTTGCAAGGAGCCGGGCGACCGCTCCGTAGTCGACCGACTGATTCAGATCGTCCATCCTCCCTGCCTTTTGGGCATCCAGGTGCAGGACGCAGGAAACAAGGAACTTCTGCCCTAGTTTTGTCTCCTCTGGATACACCCCATGATGCGCAAATACTTCCAGTTCTTTGATCGTTATCTGATCCATCCGCTTCTTCCCTTCCCACTTACCGCACATGAAAGCCAATCCGCGCTTTCGTCCGGCCTACGCCGCAAACGCACAGTATCGCCCGGACGTCTCATCCCATGATTTTCTCCGTCATTGTAATCGCCCTTTTATTCTTCTTTACATCATGGACCCGCACAAAACCGTACCGGTTCAAAACCGCCAGGACCGTCGTCACAAGCGTCCCTTCCTCACGCTCATCCACCGGAAGATCCAATGCCAGCCCGATCATCGATTTTCTGGACGTGCCCAGCAAAAGTGGAAAGCCAAGTTTTTGGAATACATCCAAATGCCTCATCACATCCAGATTCATCTCGTAGGTTTTGCCAAATCCAATCCCTGGATCCAGCAAAATCCGCTCACAGTCAATCCCTGCCCCTCGCGCCAAGCCAATGCTGACCTGCAGGTCTTGAACCATATCTTCCAGGAGATGACGGTAGGCCGGCTTGCTCCGATTGTGCATCAGACAACACGACGCACGATGGCTTTGAACAACTTCGGCCATCCTTTCATCATACCGGAACCCCCAAATATCATTGACCATCTTGGCGCCCGCCTGCAGCGCGGCTTCGGCGACCTGGCTTTTGTAGGTGTCAACCGAGATAGGAATGTCAAAATTTTCCCGCACTCCTTCCACAACCGGGACAATGCGTTCAATTTCCTCCTGCGCGCAGATCTGCACATGCCCCGGCCTCGTAGACTCGCCTCCGATATCGATCACGTCTGCACCTTCTTCTGCAAGCTGCCCGGCATGTTTCATCGCATCATCATAACATTCCCATCTGCCGCCATCTGAAAAAGAATCCGGCGTAACATTTAAGATTCCCATAACATAGGTGTGGTTCTCCGTGTCAAACTCGCGGTCCCCTATTTTCATTTTGATCTCCCATCCTTTCGTGGCCGTTTTGCATCGGCTCCGTCAGGGGATGCCCGCCGGTTTTTACTGGGTACGCATCCCTACACCATCCGGAAAAACAAATCCCGCAGTTGTTCATCCTGCTCAAATGCGCCTCTGGCCCCAACGCTGACCGTCCTGCTCCCCGGCTTTTTGACCCCACGCATCGTCATACACATATGTTCCGCTTCAATCATGACCATCACACCCTTCGGCCGCAGATATTCCATCAAGGCATCCGCGATCTGCGCCGTCATCCGCTCCTGGATCTGAAGCCGTCTGGCATAGGCCTCCACTGTACGCGCCAGCTTGCTAAGCCCCACGACTTTTCCATCCGGGATATAGGCAATGTGGGCATGCCCAAAGAACGGGAGCATATGGTGCTCGCACATGGAATAAAACGGGATCTCTTTTTCCAGCACCATCTCGTTGTTTTTGACGGAAAATGTTTTGCTTAAATGTTGCCCGACATCCGCTCCCATCCCTTCCATCAGTTCCGTATACATCCTGGCAATCCGCGCAGGCGTCTCCACTAACCCTTCTCTTTTTGGGTCTTCCCCGATTCCTTCCAGCAAAAGCAGGATGGCCTGCTCCACCTTTTTCTGATCTACCATTTTATCCTCTTATCCTTTTGAATCTGACATCCGGATGGCTTCCCCCAGGAAGGAAAGTGAGCCAAACGCCACTACAGCCCCGCCGCAGTCTGTCTCCTGGCATGTCGTGCGGCATTCCCTTCGGCTGCCCGGTTCTCCCTTGCCTGGCCGTCCTTTTCCGCAGCGTTCCCATACATCTTCCTTCGCTTTACGGATGGCCGTCCCGAGATCCGGCGCGGCCTCCGAACAAACGCCCCGTACCCTCCAGCAATCCCGCAAGGTTTCTTTTGGCAGCGTCCTTTCTGGATCCGGAAGATCGACCGTATAAACTTTTTCCAGGTATGGGGCTAAAATGTCCGTCATTTTCTGATATTCCTTGTCCCGGAATACCCCCATCACCCCGACCACTGATTTCCCCGGCAGGTACCGCTGAAAATTCTCCGCCAGGCGCCTGGCGGCATCCTCGTTGTGCGCGCCGTCCGCAATCACAACCGGGTTTTTACACAGCGCCTGGAACCTCCCCGGCCACTGCAGGCTTTCCATAGCCCGTAAAACAGCTTCCCCTGGGATGCGGACCTGTTTCTTGCGCAGCGCTTTCACAGCTTCCAAAGCAGCCGCCGCGTTTTCCAACTGGAAGTCGCCCAAAAGCGACAGGCGTATGGGCGGGCTGTCACAGTAAGAAAAGGTCTGCCCCTCCAAGGAGCAGCTCAGAAGTTTGATCTCTTCCGGATCCACAAAACGGATGCGCCCTCCTTGCCTTGCCGACTCCCTTTCAAGAACTTTCCGGATCCCTGGCTGCTGCGGTGCGCTGACCGCCTCTACCCCTGGCCGGAGGATCCCGGCCTTTGTCCGTGCAATCTCTTCCAGCGTGCCGCCCAGGATCCCCTTGTGGTCTATGCTGATAGAAGAAAAAATACAAAGCTCTACGTTTTCCACTATATTGGTGGCGTCCAACGCGCCCCCAAGCCCCGTCTCCAACACCACGTAATCACAATGGCGTTTCTGGAAATAGAGGAATGCGGCCGCCGTCTCAATCTCAAAGACCGTCGCGGTGTAGCCACGCCTCTCCTTCAGGCGTTTGGCCGCTTTTTTCACTTTCTCCACAAAAAAAGGAAGCTCGCTTTCATCCATCCAGACGCCATCTATCTGAAATTTCTCCATATACCCCATCACGGCGGGAGAAATATATGTCCCTGTGCAAAAACCGCTTTCCCTTAGAATGGCCGAAAGCATTGCTGCAATCGAACCTTTCCCGTTCGTACCGGCTATATGTATAAAGCTCAGATCGTCTTGTGGCCTGCCAAGCTCCTCCAATAAGCCTTCTATACTGTCCAAACCAAGTACACTTCCGTATTTTGATACACGATCCAAATATACCCTTGCTTCTTTGTATAACATATGCTTTTCCTTCCGGCCCTTATCCTGTGGGTTGTGACGATTCACGGCCAAGGGGCCGCTCATAGAACGAGCCGGGACGATATTGTTCGTTTGCTTCGTAAAACCGCCCCTCACGCTTGAATCACTTTCCCACGGAATACCCAGTAAATGAGCGTTCCGGACCGTGATTCATAACTGTGGGTTTCATTTTAGCACATCTTGTATAAAAAGAAAAGGACTGAAACATCAGCCCTTTCTTCTGTTTCGGTTCGAATGGTACCATAGAAATAGCCTACCGCACCGCCAGCCCCATGATGGGATTCACTTCATACAACATCCGCAAAATGGGATTGGACTGTATGCTCTCATAAGCAAAACGCCCCGGGCCGGTTGTATAAGCCAAAGTCATGACTAAAAAAAGCAGCCACACCACAATCAGCGCGCCCACCAGTCCGACCGCGCCCCCGGCAAGCCGGTTCAGCGCCCCAAGCACCGGCAGGTCCGCTATCACGTCCAGCCCAAAAAGAACCGCGCGGAGCAAAACCGTGATGACAAAGAACGTCCCAAGGAACGCTATCATATTGACAATAAGCTTTGCCAGAAAAGCGCCCGCGTACTGGGCAAAACTGCTGACCCCCAGCTCTGTATACGTCTCGTCATTGTTGTTCTCCGTCAGGAGCTCCTTGAATACCTCCGGCAGATCCGCGTTCTCGATCGCCATCATCTGGGTATCCCGCGGTATTTCCATATCGAAAACGGAATCGGCAATTGAATCCTCATACTCATCCGGGATCAGCCCCTGGTAATCCCCCAAAAGATCTTCCTCGGCTTCCTCCGCTTTTTCCATGACGGCATCCGTAATGGCAGATTCTACCTTTTCACGAACCATATCGTCCAACGGTGTGTACTGCATGATTGCTTTTGCCACATAGGGCGTGAGGAAGGTGACAACCGCCAATGTGAAAACCGTGGCGAACAATGAGACAGCGATTTTCAAAGCCCCTTTGTATAACCCAACAAATACGCCTATGAACAAAATCACCGCGACAAGCCCCGTCACCCAATTCATCTTAACCTCTTTCCTGCCGTATCTCCCACGGCGCCAAAGGATGCCCGGCAGCCCCCAAGCATCCGGACACTTACTTTATCAGACGGATTCCCTCCATGCCATTTGCATCCAGCAAAATATAGCGGTTGAGGCCAAACTTCGGAAACAACCCTAAAATATTGCTGCCACAATCACCTTCAAACCGAAGCTGGCCTGTAATCGTGTAAATACAGAATTTACTCCCGTCATACATCAACATATGAAAACCGGAAAGCGCCGTATGGCTGTAAGTATTGAGGCATGTCCTGGACATGATCATTTTCCCTGATGTATGGTAGATACGGATTTCGTATCCGCTCTCCCCCTCGTTCTTCAGCATCAGGCCAACACAACTCCCATTATGGCAAATGCTCTGGATATCTTTCCCAATATCGATCCGGGCTTCTTCCTCCGGCTCGTCCTTCCCATGGAAAAACATAAGGCTATGCTCCCCTACCACCGCCGAATAGTCATGATCCATATAAAACCCTGCGGCAAGGATATCCGTGCCATATTCTTGCAGGAACACCTGATGATCCGTCTTCCCTTCCCCGATGCTTCCAAAATTATAATACCCGACTTTTGAAGAGACGCTCCCATTTTCCACCGCCAGGTATACAACCTGCATAACCTCGCCATTATCCGAAAGCGCGATATCCACCGGATACCCATTGCCTGCCATGGACGCCTTTTGCTCCACAAGGATATTCCCCACCATATCATAGCACATAACCATCGGCGTCGATGAGGATTTTAAAACCGCGCCCACGATGCCCTGTTCGGAAACGGTGGCCTTTTCGATCGGAAGTGTTGTGTGGATTTCCCCTTTCAGCCCTTCCTCCTGGAAAACCATCATATCATTTCCGCCTCTGTCCGCCACGACCGCACTGGCGTCATTCAAGCTGACAAACGGATCTTTCATCTGGTACGACTGGTTCCACTGCTCTTCCCCTTTCCTGTCCAGATAGGAAACTCCGTCCCGGCTGTACTTCAGCACTCCGTCCAGAAACATCTCGTAGCTGCTGTCCGCAGCATTAGCGATCGCATATGTATCCAACACCTGTATATTCGTGTAGGTCTGGAAATAGAATACTCCTCCGGCAGCCGCCAGAGCCAGCAGAAGCAGCAAAAACAAGAGCCACTTCCTTCCGCGCTTCACAGGGCGCTTCTTTTTTGGTTCCTCTTTCGCAGAAGGAACTACATAGAGCCCTCTCCTCTCCATCATGCCTGTAATTCCCCTTATTTCTCCCGTTGACGACCCTTCTGTCGTTACGATTCACGGCCAGGAATGTCCATTTACCGGACGTTCCGTGGGATCTTCCTATGCTGCGTTGGGTTTTGCTTCGCTACAGTCCGCGCTGCACATGTGCCGCCGGCGCCATAGCGCCGCCAAAAAAACATACATCCCGTATGCTTCTTTCCTCTGCTTTGCATAGGAAGAGTATAACATACCTTGTCTCAGGAAGCCAGGTTTTTATGGTATCCGGTCCGTACTTCGTAAATCACCATTGGGCTTCAGGGAACCTCAGACGTCCCCGGACCGCAGAGAATAACCCTACTGCTTTTTCACAGCCGTTTGCCGGTTTTGCGATGCAAGCCGCTTACGGTAAACGTAATTCCTGCCCGATAATGATCAGGTTCCCGTCGTTCAGGCCATTGATGGCGCAAATTTCATCGACCTTTGAGGCGGTTCCATAAAAGCGCAGGCTGATGCTGTCCAACGTATCCCCCTTACAGACCGTGTAAACGCTCGGACTTTCACTGTCCACAGACGCCGCCGCAATGCTCTCGGATGCTTCATCCACCGGGGTCAACGTTTCTGTCTGTGCTTCCTGCCCGGATTCTGTTTCCCCTTCCGCGCCTGACGGCGCGCTTTCGGATACCTGGTCTGTTACGGAAGCCGTTTCACTCTGGTCTTCCTTTTCTTCCTCCTCGTCAACTTGTCCATCCCCGTTTTCTTCCGGCTCCTTTCCGCCGCGCCCTTCAGCCGCATCGCTCGCCTGCGCCTGCCCGACGGATTCGGACAACGTATCCAACGAACTTTGCACCGCTTCCATTTTATCATAATTGTTCATGGTTGAGATGCCGATCCCAAGGACAGCTAAAACCAGCGCCAGGCTTAAAACATAAGCAAACCGCGAGGATCTTCTCTGTTCTTTTTCCGCCAGCCTTTCTTTTATGGCAGTACGAAAATCCTTTGCAGCTCGATCCTCAACCACTTCACTGGGAGAAACGCCAATCTTTTTACGCGATGTGACAAGGAAGTTCTGCATAGATGGGTTTTTCTCGTAAAAAATATAATGCCCTCCGATTTCCATCAATTCATCGTACTTTCTGACATAATAGGACTCTTCTCCGTCCACCGCCCCTTTCCATATAAATAACGTGTTCTCCTGCGGAAACAGCCTGTCGTGCATCCTGCAGATCCCTTTCTGCATCGCCGGGGAATGGCTGCCCTCAACCAGGCACCATCCTACGATCTCCTGCCCTTCAAAAAACAGCTCTTTCTCATCACATGCCCTCTCCCACGCCTCATCGGGGATCACAGGCTCATTCCCCACCATGGCGATCTCACGTATCCTCAGAGCCCCGGATACATAGACAACATTCTGTTCATTCTGCTCGACCCGCTCTCCGGTCAGGACCGCAGCCACAGGCGCTTCCTCTGCTTTCCCGCATAGCTGGTTTAAATACGTGTCCACATAATCTTCTACATAAATCTTTGGATCCCCGCATACATTTCCAATTTGCTTTACGTTTTTCGGAAATTCTCTCTCCATAAACACTCCACCTCATTTATTATGATTTTTTCAGATCATATCATGAGGATTTGGCGGAATTTAGCAGAAACGGGGACTTGTCCCTAAAAGATTTCGACAAAACGGATCAATACCACCTGACAAGGGGCAGGTCATTGTTCACGCCTTTTGACACAAGAACCTGGTGCAGGTCAATGATACCGTTGTGGAAAGTCGCCGCGCACGCGGAAAGGTACAGATCCCACATCCGGGCAAATTTTTCATCAAACATCTGTCTGACTTCGTCAAGGTGTTCCGTATAGTTTTTCTCCCAGCAGAGCAGCGTCCGGTTGTAATGCAGCCGCAGGTTTTCCACATCCAACGTATGAAAATCATCCTCTGCCATGCAGTGCAGCATTTCACGCAGGCTTGGGACAACGCCGCCTGGGAAAATATATTTCTTGATCCAGGGATCCCCCGGATGCTCTTTCAGCGAACTAATGAAATGCAGCAGGAACAGCCCGCCCGGTTTCAATACTTTGGAAACGGAATCGTTAAAGAGCTGGTAGTTGTCCCTTCCGACATGCTCCACCATCCCAACGCTGACCACCCGGTCAAAAGACTGCCCCAGCCTGGGAATGTCACGGTAATCCATCCGCTCCACCCGCAGGTAATCCGACAAGCCCTCCGCTTCGATCCTCCGTGCAAATTCCTTTTGCTGCTCTTTGCTGAGCGTGATGCCGGTTCCATGGACTTTATACTTCTTGGCTGCTTCAATAAGCAGGAACCCCCACCCGCACCCGATATCCAGAAGGCTCATCCCTTCCTCCAGGCATAGCTTCTTCAAAATGTAGTCCACTTTATTGACCTGCGCCTGCCGCAAGGTATCATCCTCATGCCTGAAATAGCCACAGGAATAACTCATCGTCTCATCCAGCCAGAGTTTATAGAAATCGTTTCCGATGTCATAGTGGCTTTGCACCTCTTTTTCCTGGTTCTTCTTCCCGCTGGAAGTGAAAATCAGCTTTTGGAGAGCCTTTTGATCCGTGGAAAACTTAGCCATCTGCCCCATAAAATGATCCAGCGCCTGATACAGATTGCCCCGGATTTCCATGTCCCCGTCCATGTAGGCTTCTCCGAGCGCGAGGGAAGTACTCGTCATCAGATCCTGGACCGGTATCACCTTATGGAAGCATACAGTAAACGCAGGGCTTCCTGTCCCGATCAGATGCTCCCTGTCTTTGAACTGTACCAGGAATGGCTGATCATCAAACTTTTCCAAAAACTTTACCAACGCCCCTTCTTCCAGCTTTTCTAACATTTGTTCCATTTCCTTTTATTCCCCACTTTCGCTTTTATTTTGCCCTTTAGTAACTGCAAAATCCATTTGCGAAGCAGCTTTTTCATGGATTCTGCATTGTAACTGTGAAAGTATTGATCCATTACCTTTTATTGATAAGATTGTAAATCAGGGAAACGCATCCGTCAATACCAATTGCACCGCCGTCCAAAGACAAACGGGAATTTGTCTGTTCCATATTCCCTTACCATAAAAAAGTGTATCCATCGCAGTTGGCCTTATACCTCATTGGATGGATACACACTGTTGCATGAATCTTCAATATTCAGTTCCAATCATCACCGACAGGGCTGGAATAGCACTGCTGGATGATTCTAACTATAACGGATCTGTCCGGATGCTCATTTTTTTAAAAATACCATCTTTTAATCCTTTTGTCAAAGGTGATTTTATCCAAAAATCCCGAAGAAAAGCCGAAGAAAAGCCCACGTTTTTTATCCACCCGCAGCCTGTAAAACCGCTTGCACTTGTTTACAAACAATGATACAATGCTGTTGGAGCCAAAAGTCTTTGACTCCCATGATATCATGTACTTTTGACCTTGGTATCATATGATGTTGGGGCCAAATAGGATTCGGCTCTTGCTACATACAATGGGATTCGGGAAAAGCATCTGGAAACTGCCGGAAATACAGGTTGTTTCATGGCGGCTCCACATAAAGATAACGGGAGGCTTACAGTGAGTAAGGTTACGATTGTATTACTAGTGATACTGGCTGTCTTGATCATCGCTTGTGTCGTATTGTATTTTCTTGGCAAAAAAGCGGAAAAAAAACAGGCGGAGCAGCAAGAGCAGTTAGCCGCCGCAGCCCAGAATGTCTCTATGCTGATCATTGACAAAGGCAGGATGCGGATCAAGGACGCTGGATTCCCGCAGGTCGTTTTGGACAACACGCCAAAATACCTGCGCCGTTCCAAGGTGCCGGTGGTCAAAGCAAAGATAGGGCCCCGGATCATAGTCCTGATGTGCGACGCCGACATTTTCCCGCTGATCCCGCTAAAAAAGGAAGTAAAAGCAACCATCAGCGGCATTTACATCACGGCAGTCCGCGGGATCCGCGGATCCTTGGAAACGCCGACGAAGAAAAAAGGGTTCCTTGCCCGTATGCGTGAAAAGGCGAAAGGATAGCGGGACTGTCCTTTCGCCCTGAAAACGCCGCACCGGCTTCGGGGAATAACGTCCCCGGCCGGTTTTTTACCCATTTGCACGGATATTCATCCGGATATCACAGTCAGCCACTTTCTCTCCATTGACATCCAACGCATAGCTGACCGATACGCCAATCTCTCTCTCCTGCACGTCCACCTGCATATCCCTGGTATAGATGCCGACAAGCAGCCCCCCATACGGGGTTTCATACTCCGTCATGTTGATTTTATCCTTTTCAAACACCATCCGCGTATTTGTCAGGCCGCTCTTGGTAATTTCTAAAAGATCATCGGAAATGCGGATTTTGTTCTGAATTGTGCCTGGGATCCCTTCTACCAGCTCATCATAGAATACATAATGCTTCCCATTTTTACAATAATATGTAGCCGGTGAAAGAACCTCGATAGGTTCATCGTCCCCGTCCGGGTTCTCCTCACTTGGAAGAGCCTCATAATGCAGTCCTGAAATGGACAATAATACATCCTTCGTCATATCCGCTCCTGATATTCCCGCCCGCTTGGTATCATCGAATCTAAATGGCCTTACGCTTCAATGATACTAGGAACTGTTATAGAAATAAGATATGCAGGTTATGTCTCTACAGTTCCCTACAACGCAAGCTGTTTTGAAATCTGATATTCATAATCTGAAATCTCTTTCTTCATGCTCAGGGCTTCATTAATATCGAAATCACTGAACGCTCCATGCTGATACCCGATGACGCGGTTTGTTTTCCCTTCCAGCAGGACGTCCACCGCCATAGAACCCATAATGGACGCATACACTCTGTCTTTGCATGTTGGGCTTCCGCCGCGCTGCATATATCCTATGATACTGGCTCTTGTCTCCATACCAGTAGCTTCCTCGATCCTTTTCGCCATATTGATGGAGTCCCCGACGCCTTCCGCGTTGATAATGATATAGTTTTTCTTTCCGCGCTTCCGGCATGCCTGGATATCCTCGATGATCTCTTCTTCGTTATAATCGTGCGTCTCCGGCATAATGATGCGCTCTGCGCCATTCGCAATCCCGCACCACAAAGCCAAGTATCCGGCGTCCCGCCCCATCACTTCAATAATAGAGCATCTCTCGTGGGAAGTCGATGTGTCCCGGATTTTATCAATGGCCTCCATTGCGGTGTTGACAGCAGTATCAAACCCTATCGTATAATCCGTACAGGCAATATCCAAATCGATCGTCCCTGGGATACCGACTATATTGACCCCGTAATAGGACAACCTCTGCGCCCCCGCAAAAGAACCGTCCCCGCCAATCACGATCAACCCGTCGATACCATATTTTTTACAGATTGCCGCCGCTTTCTGCTGGCCTTCCTCTGTACGCATGCGCTGGCAACGCGCTGTCTGCAGAATGGTGCCGCCGCGCTGGACCGTATCCGACACGTCGCGGGCAGATAAATCAATGATCTCCTCCTCTAAAAGCCCATGGTAGCCTCTTCGGATGCCCCGGACCCTAAGCCCTTTCCCAATGGCGGTTCTTACAACTGCGCGGATAGCCGCATTCATGCCCGGCGCATCGCCGCCGCTTGTCAGAACCCCAATTGTACGAATCTCTTTTGCCATGGCAAGCCCTCCATCTTACGCAAACTTGATATTACGTCTGTAAACCGTAATAATCCGATGTCACTCTGTATAGTTTACCCGAAACGTTCCTCGTTTTCAATAACTTTTTCTGTCAGTTTTACACAGGATTCCCCCAGGTAATTCTCCAATCTGCTTAAAAGCCCCGCATCCGCATGGACCTTCCTTCCTGCGGGCAGTCTCTTTACGGCCCGTTCCGCTTTGCAGTAGATCACAACGGCATCCTCCCCATCCGATGCGTCCAGAAGATCATACAGGGCCTGCTGGCGCTCTGAAAACGCTGCTTTACTGGCGAACTGCAGCCATAGCTCTTTCTGCACTTTCATGAACGGAACCACGGACTCACAGATCAGCTTACTGGCTGCCTCATCTTCCTCGGAAACCCTTCCCCGGATAAAGACCTTGTTTTCTTCTTCCAGGTATCCCCGATATTTTTCGTAGCTTTTCGGAAACACTACGACTTCCACCGTCCCCATCAAATCTTCAATCGAAAGGAACGCCATCGTCTGGTTTTGTTTGGTATATTTGATCGTCTTTGCGGCAATAATGCCGCCAATCGTCTCTTTCATCCCATCATGCACGCAGGTACGTCCGGTTTCCTCATCCAGTTGGAAATCCATCGCTGTCCGAGTGATCATACTCCGCCATCGCTGTTCATAATCCTCCAGCGGATGTCCGCTCAAATATACGCCCAGGACTTCTTTTTCAAAGGAAAGCAAGGTTTCTTTATCATATTCCCCCACATCCGGCAGCGTAATTTCATATTCTGATTTTTTTTCATCGCTTACCAGGTCAAACAAAGACATCTGCCCCGTCATGGAGTACTTGCGCTCCCGGTTTACCTCGTCCATCACCTGGCTATAGACCAGCATCATTTGCTTTCTCGTCCCACACAGGCTGTCAAACGCCCCTGATTTGATAAAGCTCTCTACTGCCCGTTTATTGACTTCTTTCCCTGAAAGACGCTCTATAAAATCTTTCAAGGAGCGAAACCGTCCCCCCAGCTTCCGCTGCGCAAGCACCGCGTCGATCACCGGCCGCCCGATGCTTTTGATGGCGGTCAGCCCATAACGGATCCTGCCATTGTCAACAGAAAAACGGCCTTCTCCCTCATTGATATCCGGCGGGAGGATCTGGATCCCCATTTGCCGGCATGTATAAATATACTCCGCGACTTTTCCCGGATTGTCTATGACGGAAGTCATCAGAGCCGCCATAAACTCCACCGGATAATAGTATTTCAGCCATGCTGTCTGGTAGGAGACGACCGCATAGGCTGCAGCATGGGATTTGTTGAACGCATATTTCGCAAAATCAATCATCTCATCATAAATCTTGTTTGCCGTTTTCTCATCAATCCCATTCGCAAGGCAGCCCGGCACGTTTTCTTCCGGGTTCCCATAGACAAAATTCTGCCGCTCCTTCTGCATCACGTCCCCTTTTTTCTTGGACATGGCGCGGCGCAGGATATCGCTGCGCCCCAATGTATACCCGGCTAATTTTTGCACGATCTGCATAACCTGTTCCTGATATACGATACAGCCGTAGGTCGGCTCCAGGATTTCTTCCAACTGTGGGCAGTCGTAAGTAATCGTTGCCGGATGGTTTTTCCCTTTGATATACTGGGGGATAAATTCCATCGGCCCCGGCCGGTACAAGGAAATCCCGGCTATGATATCTTCCAAATTCCGGGGTTTCAGCTCTTTGATGAAGCTTTTCATCCCGCTGCTCTCCAACTGGAATACCCCATCCGTTTTCCCGGTTCCGATATAGGAAAAAACCGCCTGGTCGTCATAATTGATTTCGTTGATGTCGATATCCTTCCCGCTGCTTTTGCACGCCAGGCTCACTGCATCACGGATGACCGTAAGGGTGCGCAGCCCCAGGAAGTCCATCTTTAAAAGCCCCAGCTCTTCCAGTGTCGTCATCGTAAACTGGGTCGTCACGGATCCATCCGAACCAAGGGAGAGCGGCACATACTCATCAATGCTTTTCTGGCTGATGACCACCCCTGCGGCATGTGTGGATGTATGCCTTGGCAGTCCTTCCAGGCGCATAGAAGCGTCAATCAGTTCCTGCACCTGCGGATCCTCTTTATATGCCTTTTTTAAATCCGGACTGGTTTCCAATGCCCGCTCCAACGTGATGTTCAGTTCTTTCGGGACCATCTTAGAAATAGAGTCCACAAACGCATACGGCAAATCCATCACGCGCCCTACATCCCGGATGACGCCTCTCGCCGCCATCGTTCCGAATGTTACGATCTGTACCACCCGGTCTTTCCCATACTTTTCCACCACATAATCAATCACTTCCTGGCGCCGCTCAAAACAGAAGTCCACATCGATATCCGGCA
>CAZYVA010000006.1:0-11921 GCA_964650695.1 uncultured Dorea sp.
TTTTTTTTGTTGTTTGCAGGAACAGGTGGGAAAATAAAAAAATACTTGCATTCACCATGAAAGTGGGTTACAATAGCAACAAGGTGGTAGAAAGTGGTGAAAAGTGGTTTAAAGTGGAGTATAGGGAATACATCGCTTTGAGAGAAGGTGGGTCTCAATGTTGAAGGGGGAGTACAGCCATAATATCGACGCGAAAGGGCGTCTGATCATTCCATCCAAAGTGCGTGACGATTTAGGGGAGCATTTCGTCATCACAAAGGGGATGGAAAATTGCCTGTATGTATACCCGGAGACAGAGTGGCGCACTTTCGAGGAAAAACTGAACGCTTTACCGACCACCACTGATAAAAAAGCCCGTGCATTTGCTTATTTTTTTCAAGGAAGTGCAGTTGACGGGGAGCTGGACAAACAAGGACGGACTCTCGTCCCGCCGGTTTTGCGCGAGTATGCAAAGCTGGAGAGGGAAGTCGTGTTCATCGGCATGGGGAAGCGCGCCGAGATCTGGGACAAGGCAAGATGGGAGGCAAAGAATACGGAAGTGGAAAGCAGCATTGAGGATATTGCATCCGATATGGAAGCGGACGGATTCCGTATCTAGCGCCTTTGGCGGATGCGCATGGAGCTTGCGGCACGGCGTGCTGCTTCACAGTGCGGATGCCGTGCAGGGGACGCTGGAAGCAGCGTTTCCTTAAAAGGGGAGCGGATATGGAATTTGCACACAAGCCGGTTTTGTTACAGGAAACCGTTGACGGGCTGAATGTCAACCCAAATGGCATATATGTGGATGGAACCCTTGGGGGAGGCGGACATTCCTATGAGATATGCCGGCGTTTGGGTGACAAGGGGAGTATTGTAGGCATAGACCAGGATGCGGCTGCGGTGGAGGCAGCCGGCATCCGCTTAAACGGCTTCGGGGAGAAAGTCACGATAGTCCGGGGCAACTATTGCGATATGAAGCCGCAGCTCCATAAGCTAGGCATTGACAAGGTCGATGGGATCGTGCTGGATCTGGGCGTGTCATCCAATCAGCTTGACGCGGTGGAACGGGGATTTTCCTACCGCAAGGATGCGCCTCTGGACATGCGGATGGATACCCGCCAGGAAATGACGGCCAGGGACATCGTCAATGCATATCCACAGTCGGAGCTTTACCGTGTGATCCGTGATTATGGGGAGGATCGTTTTGCGCAGAATATCGCAAAGCATATTGTATCCTCGCGAGGTAAGGCTCCCATCGAAACGACAGGGCAACTGGCGGAGATTGTTCGCCGGTCGATCCCGATGAAATACCAGAAAAGAGGCGCCTGCCCGGAAAAGCGGACGTTTCAGGCTATCCGCATTGAACTGAACCGGGAACTGGATGTTTTACAGGATTCCCTGGATGGGATGATCGATCTGCTCAAACCAGGGGGGAGGCTTTGTATCATTACCTTCCACTCCCTGGAAGACCGGATCGTAAAAAATGCGTTCCGCAGGAATGAGCATCCATGTACCTGTCCGAAGGATTTTCCGGTATGTATATGCGGGAAAGTATCAAAAGGGAGTATTATCACGAGAAAACCCATTGTGCCGACGGAAAAAGAGATGGAAGAAAACAGCCGTTCAAGGAGCGCGAAGCTTCGTATCTTTGAGCGGTGTTAGACTAAACGGCGTTAATGGCGTTTACGGCTGCTTGAAAAGGGGTGGATGGATATGGCAGGAAGAGCGGGGACCAGACGGAGAAATCCTGCGTCCTACAGAAGGGGCAGGCAGATGTACGTTTACGGCAATACGGTCTTGAAGCAGGACTATGCGCAGCAGAGGAGACAGGAATACTATCCGGAAAGGCAGGCAAGCCGCCAGGTCCGTAAAAACAGGGACAAAGCGCTTGGCATGAACCCTGGCTATGTGATGTTCCTGGCTGCGGCGGCGGTCCTTGCGCTTGTGATCTGTGTGAATTATATACAGATGCAGTCCCAAATTGCCGGCAGGTCTGAAAATATTACAAAGCTGCAGCAGGAGTTGGCAGACTTGAAAGAAGAGAATAATACAAGGTACAACACGCTGATCGATTCCATTAACCTGGAGGAGATCCGGGAGAGGGCGGAAGAAATGGGCATGGTGTACGCTTCCCCGGATCAGGTGGTAGAATACGAAAGCCCTTCGACGGATTATGTAAAGCAGCATGACAGTATCCCGGAGGACGGTGTACTGGCCCAATCGGATACAAATGAATAGGAGCGCAGATGGCAAAAAAAAGGGAACATCCGAATAGAAGGAAATTTGGCCGACTGATGCAGAAAAAGCTAGTCTTGCTCTTTGGGGCAATTGTACTGGCTTTTGTTTTCCTCGTTGCGAAGATTACATTTATCAATGCCGCAAGCGGTGATAAATATACGAGGATCGTGCTGGATCAGCAGCAGTATGACAGCCGCGTGATCCCTTTTAAACGGGGGGACATCCTTGACCGGAACGGGACGAAGGTCGCGACAAGCGAACGTATTTACAACGTGATCCTGGATGCAAAGGTAATGCTGTCTGACGATGGGAAATATGTGGCCCGGACGCTGGAAGTCCTGGACGCCTGTTTTGGGATCCCAAGCTCCGAAGTCCAGGAGGTTTTGGATGAGAAACCGTCCAGCAGGTATACGATCCTGAAAAAAGGGGTGGACTATGGGACGGCGAAAGAATTTGAGGAAATCGATGCCGATGATGAAAAGTACCCGGATGTAGGGGGCGTCTGGCTGGAAGAGGATTATGTGCGTAAATATCCTTATGGGGCGATGGCGTGTGATGTGATTGGGTTTACGGTGGATGGGAACGTGGGGAGCAATGGCATCGAAGCGTCCTACAACTCCATTTTGAACGGGACGGATGGAAAGGAGTATGGCTACCTGGACGACGTTTCTTCGGTCGAGCGTACCGTGAAAGAACCGGAAAACGGCAGTACGGTTGTATCTACGATAGACGTCCAGGTACAGAGCATTGTAGAAAAATACATATTGGAATTCAATGAAAAGCACAAAAACCAGGCGCAGGCAGGGGAGGGCAGTAAAAACACAGCGGTGCTTGTCATGAACCCCCAAAACGGGGAAATCCTGGCGGAAGCGTCCTACCCTGATTATGACCTGAACAGCCCAAGGGATCTGTCCGCTTATTATTCCGAGGAAGCCTTGGAGGAAATGTCTGGTGAAGAGAAGATAGACGCGATGAACCAATTGTGGAATAATTTCTGTGTCAGCGATACATATGAGCCAGGCTCTACCATCAAGCCGTTTACGATCTCTGCGGGACTGGATCTGGGCGTGCTGACCGGGGAAGAGGTTTACGACTGCGGAGGCATGCTGCATATTGGCGACTATGATATCCACTGCAGCTTCCGGGACGGGCATGGGAGGCAGACACTGAAGCAGGCCCTGGAAAACTCCTGCAACGTGGCTTTGATGCGGGTTGGGCAGTCGATTGGAAAAGAGGAGTTCTGCCGGTATCAGCATTTGTTTGGCTTCGGGGAGTATACGGGCATCGACCTTCCTGGGGAAGCGTCTACGGACGGGCTTTTATATACGGCGGAAACTATGGACTCGGCCAGCCTTGCGACGAATGCGTTCGGCCAGAATTTTAACGTGACCATGACACAGCTTGCGGCAGGCTTTTGTTCCCTGGTTAACGGCGGGGATTATTACAAACCTCATGTAGTGAGGCAGATCCAGGACGAGGGCGGGAATGTGACGGAAAACCGGGATCCGGTATTGCTCAGGCGCACGGTCTCGAAAGAAACCAGTGAACAGATCAAAGATTATATGCTGGGGGTTGTCGAGGAAGGGACCGGCTCTGAGGCGGCCATCGAAGGATACGAGATAGGCGGGAAGACCGGGACAGCCGAAAAGCTTCCGCGTGGAAACGGGAAATACCTGGTCTCGTTTATCGGGTACGCGCCGCAGGACTACCCACAGGTGGTCGTTTATGTGGTGATTGACGAGCCAAATGCCCCAAGCCAGTCAGACAGCAGTTTTGCGACAGAAATGGCGGCCAAGATCATGAAGGAAATCTTTCCCTACCTGGGTGTAGAGAAGGAAATCGAGGAATAAAGTGCATAACCCCGTAAACGCAGAAATAAATTATAGAAAAGCTGTTGCGGGGTTTTCGGATGCAGGAAAAAAATAAGACATACCACCGCAGGAAGATCCTGATTGTTTTTGCGGCGGCGCTTTTTATGGTTGCGGGGCTTGGCGCAAGGCTTGTCTATCTGATGGTGTTTGATGCCAGGTATTACCAGGAGAAAGCAAAAGCGCTGCATGAAAGGGAACGGGAGATTAAAGCGGCCAGAGGGGAGATCGTGGACAGGAACGGGGTGGCGCTTGCCACGAACCGGACGGTCTGCACGATTTCCGTTGTCCACAGCCAGCTTGAAGATCCGGAGACGGTGATCCGCGCCCTGTCGAAGGAACTGGAAATGGAAGAACCGGAAGTCCGCAAAAAAGTGGAAAAGGTTTCCTCCATGGAGCGGATCCAGACGAATGTGGAAAAAGAAACCGGCGACCGGATCCGGGCGCTGGCTCTTTCCGGCGTCAAGGTGGACGAGGATTTTAAACGTTACTATCCTTATGACAGTCTGGCTTCAAAGGTGCTTGGGTTTACCGGTGGGGATAATCAGGGGATCATCGGCCTGGAGGTCATGTATGAGTCATGGCTGAAAGGGGAGAACGGAACCATTCTTACGACGACGGATGCCAGAGGGGTTGAGCTTGACGGGGTGGCGGAGGACCGTATAGAGCCGGTCGCGGGGGAAACCCTGAAAATCAGCCTTGACTATAATATACAAATGTACGCTACGCAGATGGCGCAGAAGGTGATGGAGGAAAAACAGGCGCAGAAAGTCGGGATGATCCTCATGAATCCACAAAACGGGGAGATCCTGGCCATGGTCAATGTGCCGGAGTTTTCCCTGAACGACCCTTTTAAACTCATCGATGATCCGGGGGGCTTAGGGCCGGAGGAAACGCAGGATGCACTGAACCAGATGTGGAGAAACGGCTGCATCAATGATACCTATGAGCCTGGCTCCACGTTCAAGACATTTACCGCATCCGCCTGCCTGGAAGCGGGCAAGGTAAAGCTGGACGATA
The DNA here is from genome assembly GCA_964650695.1 of uncultured Dorea sp. Classification (GTDB taxonomy): domain Bacteria; phylum Bacillota; class Clostridia; order Lachnospirales; family Lachnospiraceae; genus CAZYVA01. Next base: position 5,106 of record CAZYVA010000006.1, read on the forward strand.
CCTTTACCTGCGCGGGGTACCGGCTGGTGGAGGACCGGAGGATCCGATGCCACAAGGCGGGCGGGCATGGGAACCAGACTTTTGTGGAAGGCATCCAGAATAGCTGCAACCCGGTTTTCATTGATCTGGGGCTCCGGCTGGGTGTGGATGATTTTTACCATTATCTCTATCAGTTTGGACTGATGGAGAAGACAGGGGTAGACCTGCCGGGGGAAGCGGGGACGATCATGCACGACAAGAAAAATGTAGGGCAGGTGGAGCTTGCCACGATGAGCTTCGGGCAGTCGTTCCAGATCACGCCGCTCCAACTGGCAGCGACGGTCAGTTCACTGGTGAATGGAGGACGGCGCGTCACACCCCATTTTGGGATGGAGGTCCTGGATGCGCAAGGAAAGACCGTGAAAACCTTTGGCACAGGGAAGGGAAAGCGGATCGTGTCAAAGGAGACGTCTGAGACTATGCAGATGCTGCTGGAGAGCGTAGTGTCGGAAGGTTCCGGTAAAAACGCTTACCTGGAGGGTTACCATGTGGGCGGGAAAACAGCGACGTCCCAGACACTTCCGCGCAGCGCAAAGAAATATATTTCTTCGTTCGTGGGCTTCGCGCCTGCGGATGATCCGCAGATTTTAGGGCTTTGTACGATTTATGACCCGCAAGGGGTCTATTACGGCGGCACGATAGCCGCGCCGGTCATAGGGGATATTTTTGCAAATATCTTCCCTTACCTTGGCATTGAAAAAGATGATACGGGCAAGGCTCCATGACAAAAGAGGCAAAGAGGTGCATAATATGAGTGATACAATCTTTCTCCCGGTACTGATCTCGTTTATACTGAGCGTGGTGATGGGGCCGGTCGTGATCCCAATCCTGAGGAGGCTGAAAATGGGCCAGACGGAAAGGGAGGACGGGGTACAGGCCCACTTGAAAAAGGCAGGGACACCAACGATGGGCGGGGTCATCATCCTGCTGAGCGTCGTGCTGACTTCCGTTTTTTATGTGCGCAGCAACCCAAGGATCATCCCGATTTTGTTTGTGACGTTGGGCTTTGGGCTGATCGGGTTCCTGGACGATTACCTGAAAGTAGTCATGAAGCGCCCGGACGGCCTTTATCCGAGGCAGAAGATGGCGCTGCAGGTACTGGTGACGGCGGTTTTTGCTTTTTACCTTATCCGTTTTACCGATGTTTCGCTTGCGATGCTGATCCCTTTTAGCGGGGGGAAGTACTTGAATATCGGATGGCTGGCTGTGCCGCTCTTGTTTTTTGCCGTTATCGGGACGGTGAACGGGGTGAATTTCACGGACGGCCTGGATGGGTTGGCCTCCAGCGTGACGGTTTTGGTGGCTACGTTTTTTACTGTGGTCGCTATCGGGACGGGAAGCGGCATTGAGCCGGTCACATGCGCGGTGGCGGGGTCGCTTCTGGGGTTTCTTCTGTTCAATGTCTATCCGGCCAGCGTATTTATGGGGGATACGGGTTCCCTTGCGCTGGGCGGCTTTGTCGCGTCCACGGCGTACATGCTCCAAATGCCGGTGTTTATCCTTCTTGTCGGGCTGGTTTACCTGGTGGAGGTATTGTCCGTCATCATACAGGTCGCTTATTTTAAAAAAACAGGCGGGAAGCGTATCTTCAAGATGGCGCCCATCCACCATCATTTCGAGCTTTGTGGATGGTCGGAGACAAGGGTGGTCGCCGTATTTTCGATTGTGACAGCGATTTTATGCCTGGTTGCCTTAAAGGCGATGCAGTAACAGGAGGGTCAGACGATGGAGGCGGAAAGAAAACAGGTGTTGGTATTTGGCGCTGGTATCAGTGGGATCGGGGCGGTGAGGCTTCTGGAAGCCCACAAAGAGCCGGTCATCCTGTATGACGGAAATGACAGGCTGCGGGAAGAGGATATAAGGAGAAAACTGCCTGAGGGTTCCCAGGCGGAGGTTCTGACAGGGAGGCTGGACAAGTATGTGATGGACAGGCTGAAGCTGACCGTGCTAAGCCCCGGCGTGCCTGTGGATATGCCGGTTATTGTGCAGATGAAAAAACAAGGCGTCCCGGTCATCGGGGAAGTGGAGCTGGCTTACCGGTATGGGAAAGGGGACGTGCTTGCCGTTACCGGGACGAACGGCAAGACCACGACGACGGCCCTCCTGGGTGAGATCATGAGGGCTTTCTGCAAGGAGGTATTTGTGGTCGGCAATATCGGGAACTCTTATACGGCCGCAGCGCTTTCTATGACGGAACATTCCGTGACGGTGGCGGAGATGAGCAGCTTCCAGCTTGAAACGATCCAGGAATTTTGCCCGAAAGTCAGCGCAATCCTGAATATCACGCCGGATCATCTGAACCGCCATCATACGATGGGGAATTATATCCTTGCAAAAAAAAGGATCGCGAAGAACCAGACAAAGGACGATACGTGCGTCCTGAACTACGAGGATGGGTGTACAAGGGAATTTGGAGAAAAAGTCCGGGCGAAGGTTCTATATTTCAGCAGCCAGCGTAAACTAGAAAGAGGCGTTTATCTGTCTGATGGGAAGATTTATTATAAAAACCCGGAAGAAATCCTCATATGTGATGTGAAAGACTTGAAACTTTTAGGGATCCATAATTATGAAAATGTCATGGCGGCTGTGGCGATGGCGGCGGCATACGGGGTTCCGGTGGATACCATCCGCCGGGTAGTATGCAGCTTCCGGGCTGTGGAGCATCGGATTGAATTTGTGCGGGAAAAAGACGGCGTGGCTTATTACAACGATTCTAAGGGGACCAACCCGGACGCGGCCATCAAGGGGATCCAGGCGATGAACCGGCCTACCGTCCTGCTGGGGGGCGGCTATGACAAGGGTTCCAGCTATATTCCATGGATCGAAGCTTTTGATGGGAAAGTGAAAAAGCTGGTCCTCCTGGGGCAGACGCGGGAAAAGATTGCCGCGGATGCGGAAAAATGCGGATTCCATGATTATGTGATGGCGGACAGCTTTGAGGAAGCTGTAGGGATGGCGGTCCATTTTGCAGCGCCGGGGGACGCTGTGCTGCTCTCGCCCGCCTGCGCAAGCTGGGGCATGTTTTCCAACTATGAAGCGCGTGGGAAGCGGTTCAAGGAACTGATCCAAGCTTTATAACCCCTATGCCGCGCAGCGCCCTATGCCAAGAAACGCCAGGGTTTACCATCGGGTGACTTTTTCACAGTTTCCAGGGAAAGGGAGTGCGGTGATTTGTCCGGTCCGCAAAAAAGGAATCGGTTTAAAGGAAACGGTAGCCGTAAGGCGCTGCGGGGATATGACCTGACGCTTCTTGCAGCGCTGGTTCTCCTTCTTTTCATGGGATTGGTTCTTTTATACAGCACCAGCGCCTACAATGGGGAGGTCAAGTTCCATGACCCCTGCTATTATCTGAAAAAACAGGTTTTCGCGACGGTCCTTGGCCTTGTGGGGATGCTTTTTGCAGCGAATGTGGACTATCATATTTGGCGGCGCGCGGCGCTCCCGGTGTATCTGGCGGCCATGGCGCTGTCTGTGCTGGTGATCTTTGCGGGTGAGGAATATAATGGATCCAAAAGATGGCTTTCTTTTGGGCCGTTTTCCTTTCAGCCGTCCGAATTTGCCAAGGTGGCGATGATTCTCTTCCTTGCGCATATCGTGTCGAAAAATGTCGGCAGCATGGGGAAGCTTCTGACCCTGGGCAAGGTTTTTGCCGCGATATTGCCGGTTGCAGGGCTTGTAGGGGCCGGCAACCTGAGTACGGCCATTATCCTGCTTGGGATCGGCATCGTCCTGGTCTTTGTAGCCAGCCCGAAATACGGGCAGTTTTTATGGTTTGGCGCGGTGGGGGCCGGGTTTATGGCGCTCTTTCTTGCGATGGAAAGTTACCGGCTGGAGCGCCTGGCTATCTGGAGGGATCCGGAGAAGTACGAGAAGGGGTATCAGACGCTCCAGGGGCTTTACGCGATCGGATCCGGCGGCCTGTTTGGGCGTGGGCTTGGGAACAGCGTGCAGAAGCTGGGCTTTGTCCCGGAAGCGCAGAACGATATGATTTTTTCCATTATCTGTGAGGAGCTGGGCCTGTTTGGGGCGGGGCTGGTCGTATTGTTGTTCCTGATCCTGATCTGGCGTTTTTTTGTGGTTGCGACGAAAGCAGAGGACTTGTTTGGCAGCCTGATTGCGGCCGGGGCGATGGCACACATGATGATCCAGGTGATCTTAAATATTGCCGTCGTGACCAATACGATCCCCAATACCGGGATCACGCTGCCGTTTATCAGCTACGGGGGGACTTCCGTTGTATTCCTCCTGGTGGAAATGGGGCTTGTACTGAATGTGTCATCAATGGTAAAATAAGACAAAAGAGGTATTTACGCATGGCGAGAAGGATGGAAGAACAGCCGCGGAGGCGGCGCAGGAAACAAAAGAAGAAAAAGGGACGTAAGTTCTTTGCGTTCCTGTCGGTTGTGCTGACAGCCGCCATTATTGTCCTGGGGGCGCTGGTTTTATTCCAGCTTCAGAAAATCACAGTGAAGGGGAATACATACACTTCGGAAAAGGAAATCGCCCAGATGGTACAGAGTGACCCGTATTCGGAAAATGCCTTGTATGTCTTTGGAAAATATTTTCTGGGGAAGGGGGAAACGCTGCCTTGCCTGGAAACGGTGGACGTCTCTTTTATCACCCCCTGGAACCTGAAAGTGACAGTGAAGGAAAAAACGCCTGCCGGGTATGTGGAAAGCGGGGATACGTTTCTGTTTTTTGACAAGGAGGGGCTCGTCGTCTGCAAAGGCACGGAGAAGATGGCCGACGTACCCCTCGTGGAAGGGCTGGACGTTGAGCGCACGGAATTGTACCATAAACTTGGAGGGGACGGCGCCATCTATGAAACCATCTACGAGGTTTCCAGCGCATTGAAAAAATATGGGCTGGCCGTGGACAAGCTCTATTGCGAGGATGGGAAGGTATCCTTGTACATCGGGGACGTTTGCGTCAGCCTTGGAAGTTCCGTGACGCCGGAGAAAATCGCGCAGGTCCCACCGATCATGGACAAGCTTGGGGAGCGTTCCGGGACGCTGCACCTGGAAAATTATATCGACGGGGCGGAAACGGTCACTTTTGAAGCAGAAAAAAAATAACGCAGATTTATGGAAAATTTTTTTATTTCTATTGATATTTTGTAGAAAAGCTTATATTATATAATATATATGGGATTTTTTATGGATTTTTGGGTAAGAGTATCCGTGATGGGATTACTTTGAATAAAGACAACAAAGGAGGAGAAACCCTTGCTAGAGATTAAGACCAATGAATCAGAAGCGGCTGCGAAGATCATCGTTGTCGGAGTTGGCGGCGGCGGAAACAACGCGGTGAACCGTATGATCGACGAGCAGATTGCCGGCGTGGAGTTTATCGCGGTCAATACGGACAAGCAGGCGCTTCAGCTTTGTAAAGCGCCGACGCTGATGCAGATTGGAGAAAAGATCACGAAAGGTCTGGGCGCGGGGGCAAGGCCGGAAGTCGGCGAGAAAGCTGCGGAGGAAAGCTCGGAGGAGATTTCAGCGGCATTGAAAGGCGCGGATATGGTCTTTGTCACCTGCGGCATGGGCGGCGGCACCGGTACAGGGGCCACCCCTGTCGTGGCGCGGATCGCAAAAGACCTGGGGGCGCTGACGGTCGGCGTCGTGACAAAGCCTTTCCGGTTCGAGTCAAAGACCCGGATGCAGAACGCGCTTGGGGGGATCGAAAAGTTAAAGGAGAATGTAGACACCCTGATCGTGATCCCCAATGACAAGCTGCTGGAGGTCGTGGACAGGCGCACAACGATGCCGGAAGCTTTGAAGAAAGCGGACGAGGTACTGCAGCAAGGCATCCAGGGTATCACGGATCTGATCAATGTACCGTCCCTGATCAACCTTGACTTTGCGGATGTCCAGACCGTTATGACAGACAAGGGCATCGCCCATATCGGCATCGGGATGGGCCGTGGGGATGACAAAGCGCTTGAGGCGGTGAAACAGGCGGTTGCAAGCCCGCTGCTTGAGACGACGATCGCGGGGGCTTCCCATGTCATCATCAATGTATCCGGCGACATCACCTTGATGGACGCGTCGGATGCGGCAGAATACGTACAGGAACTGGCGGGGGAGGATGCGAATATCATCTTCGGTGCGATGTATGACGACTCCAGGGCGGACGAAGCCACGATCACCGTCATCGCGACGGGGCTGCACAATGCTTCCGGTTCCGCTTCCAAGCTGAAGCCAAGGCTGGAAAGCCAGAGGACGGCTGCCTCTTCGCCGGTGAACCAGTATGACCCGTATGAGAAAGTGTCCCCGATCCGCCAGACGGTGAAGCCGGTAAGCCCGGCTCCGAAATTAGATTTGGGGATGGCAAAGCCAAAGCCGGCGAACAACCATTCATCATCAGACCGGAAAACCGTGGGCGGGACTTCCCCGGCGCCAAGCCTGGAACAGCCAAGGACGCCGACGCCGAAAGTGAAAGAGCAGGCGATCAAGATCCCGGATTTCTTTAAAAGATAAATGACGGTTCAACAGAAAATAATTTTATAGGGATTCCCATACGCTGCCATTGGCGTTTCGCCACGGATGAAAGCGGGACTGGCGCAGGGGGGGATCCTTTCTCGCGCGTGAGAAGCGAAAATGGAGCCTTGAAAGGCTCCATTTTTAGCAGATCCCTGTTTGCATAAATCGCTTCTTCCAAGTTTCCCAAACAGCTTTGTAAGCCGTTGGCAAAAACCATGCAGGCCTATTTGTCCGCTTCCTCAGCGCTGCTTTCCGCAGTGTCCGCCGTTTCCTTTGCGGGATCTTCCGCCGTTTC